>NZ_JBSWYM010000002.1:0-393907 GCF_056161105.1 Pseudoalteromonas sp. AWH4_217
TGTCAGCTAGCGACTGTCATGCGTTGCCCGAAGACATGGAAGTCCAATAGCCGCAGAGGTGCTGGGGCTCACCACCAATTCATGTCAGCTAGCGACTGTCTTGCGTTGCCCGAAGACATGGAAGTCCAATAGCCGCAGAGGTGCTGGGGCTCACCACCAATTCATGTCAGCTAGCGACTGTCATGCGTTGCCCGAAGACATGGAAGTCCAATAGCCGCAGAGGTGCTGGGGCTCACCACCAATTCATGTCAGCTACCGACTGTCTTGCGTTGCCCGAAACTGGTGTCCGATGGCTGCGGAGATGCAGGGTTTCACCACAAATTCATACCGGGTAGGCTCACCTTCAATTTTAGTGATCTCAAGCAGTTCGTAATCATTTAGCTCTATGATCCGGGTACCGGGTGTTATCTCACAGCGTGAGCGGCTATCCGATTCATACTCATAAATGAAGTAAGTGAGTACGTTCTGCAGGTGACGCTCGTAGTTATCGGCATTTTTTTCAAAGGCGGATAACTGTACCTTAATTTCTTCAAGCTCAGCTTGTTTCTCTGCCAGTTTAGCTTGCGCTACATCATCGACTCCAGAACCTGCAATGGCGTCAACATTTGCACGTGAGATGGCATTTTGAGCCTCTTCTGGTACGGCAACATTGACCTTAATTGATTGGCCGGTAAAGCCTTCGAAGATATGTTGCAAAAAACTATTCACACCACGTGACATACCAGTAGAAGAAATAAATATGGCCATTTGGTAGAGTAAAAACAGTCCGAAGAAAAAGCGCACCAATCCAGTGGTAACAGGATACTGATAGTCCGGGCTGTGCCACCATTTATGTAAACCAAAGGGTCTTAACAACATCAGCACAAACAAATAAACAGGCTGGATGAGTTGTAACAGGATCAGCAGCAGGATGCTGGTGGTGACAAACCAGGTTGGCACAGATAGCAGCATACTAAAGTTATGCGAATAGGGGAGATGATCGGCATTCACTCCGGTGATGTCATTGACCATACCAGCCGCCTGTGCCAGCGCATAGTTGGCAATAAACGCGTAGAACAATAGGATCACAGCCTTGCCGGGCAGGCTTTCCCAGAGGTGAATAAACCTGGGCCAGAACTCTCGGGTCATAGCTATCAGTGCCAGAACCGATGCGCCCAGATACAGGGGACTGTCTTCAGGCGCCTCATTAAAAATGCCAAGCAGGCAGAGTATGGTTGCCGAGCAATAACAACGTTGAGCGACATTTAGCGCCTGCCAAAATGCCAGCCATTTTTTGTGGATGACCTGCAACGGGGTTAATGCGTTCTGTATAGCTCCAGGTATTGTCAGTTTCATTATTATTATTCCATTCCCTGACGTACTCATTATTGTGGGGGAGAGACTCCCCCCTTTTAGATGCTCCGTTATAGCATAGGCTTGAGGTATCGACCAGTGTGAGAGGCTGTGCAGTCTGCAACTTCCTCTGGTGTACCTGAAATAAGAATTTGGCCTCCGCCTGCGCCGCCTTCTGGGCCCAGATCGACGATCCAGTCTGCGGTTTTTATGACGTCCAGATTGTGCTCTATCACCACGACAGTGTTACCATGATCGCGTAAGCGGTGCAGAACCACCAGTAACTGTTGAATATCGTGGAAGTGCAGGCCGGTGGTGGGCTCATCCAGAATATAGAGGGTTTTACCTGTGTCTCGCTTAGATAGCTCGCGGGCCAATTTAACCCGTTGCGCCTCACCCCCTGACAAGGTTGTCGCTGCCTGGCCCAGTCGAATGTACGACAGGCCCACGTCCATCAGGGTTTGTAGTTTGCGTTTAATGGCCGGGATCTTATCAAAGAATTCACGGGCATCTTCTACCGTCATCTCCAATACTTCGTGAATGTTTTTGCCCTTATAAAGGACTTCTAAGGTCTCACGATTGTATCGCTTACCTGTACACACATCACAGGGGACATAGACATCAGGCAAGAAGTGCATTTCGACCTTGATCACCCCGTCGCCCTGACAGGCTTCACAGCGACCACCTTTCACGTTAAAGCTGAAACGACCTACTTTGTATCCCCGAGAACGTGCTTCCTGAGTACCGGCGAACAATTCCCGGATCGCTGTAAATATCCCGGTGTAGGTGGCCGGGTTTGAGCGTGGTGTACGTCCAATAGGGCTTTGGTCTATGTCGATCACTTTGTCAAAGTGTTCCAGGCCTTCAATCGACTGATAAGGCGACGGTTCAGCGACTGTAGCACCATTGAGCTCTCTGTGAGCTAGCTTGAACAGTGTGTCGTTTATGAGTGTCGATTTACCTGATCCAGATACACCAGTGACACACGTCATCAGACCAAATGGGATCTTCAGGTTAACGTCCTTAAGATTATTTCCACTTGCACCATTGAGTGCCAGCCATTGTTCGCCCGGCTGATGACGCTGTGCAGGGACTGCAATGGCTTGTTTGCCACTGAGATACTGTCCGGTCAGTGATTCCGGGTTGGTCATAATGTCGTCGCGACTACCTTCTGCGACCACATAACCACCATGTACGCCAGCACCCGGACCAATATCAATAATGTGATCCGCTGCTCGGATAGCATCCTCATCATGCTCAACTACAATCACAGTGTTACCGAGATCGCGTAGATGGGTGAGGGTACTCAGCAATCGATCATTGTCTCTTTGGTGCAGACCGATTGACGGCTCGTCAAGTACATACATGACCCCAACCAGACCGGCACCAATCTGGCTGGCTAATCGGATCCTTTGAGCTTCACCACCGGAAAGGGTATCGGCACTACGCTCCAGTGACAGGTAATTCAGACCGACATTAATCAAGAAGGACAGGCGATCACGGATCTCTTTAAGTACCTTTTCTGCGATCTTGGCCTTCTGGCCGCTGAGGGTCAGGTCACCGAAAAAGTCACACGCTTCGCCAATACTCATAGTGGTAACAGCTGGCAAATTAGTGGCACCAATGAATACGTGGCGCGCTTCTTCTCTCAGTCGAGAACCTTCGCATTTTGGGCATGCCTGGCTGGTCTGATATTTAGCCAATTCTTCACGGACTGAGGCTGACTCTGTTTCCCGGTAGCGGCGATTCATATTATTCAACACGCCTTCGAACTCATGGTTCCGAGTGATTAAATCACCTCTGTCGTTACGATAATTGAAGGCAATTTTGGTTCGCCCTGAGCCTTCAAGTACCACTTTTTGCGCGTCTTGTGGTAAATCCTGAAATGGCACTTCCAGATCAAAGTCATAATGCTCGGCCACGGAACTGAGCATCTGGTAATAATAGAAACTACGTTTATCCCAGCCCTTAATGGCGCCACCGGACAGGCTCAGCTCTGGGTTTTGTACAACCCTGCTGGGGTCAAAAAACTGTCTTACACCAAGGCCGTCACAACTCTGACAGGCTCCGGCGGGGTTGTTGAAAGAGAACAGGCGAGGCTCAAGCTCGGTCATGGCATAGCCACACGTTGGACAGGCAAAGTTGGCTGAAAATATCAACTCTTCTTCAAGACTGTCATCCATCGCGGCCACCACTGCGATGCCATCGGCCAGTTCCAGCGCGGTTTCAAAAGATTCTGCGAGTCTTTGTTCCAGGCCTTCCTTTACTTTAAACCGGTCAACCACCACTTCAATGGTATGCTTTTTATGTAATTCCAGTGTTGGTGGATCGGATAAGTCACATACCTCACCATCAATACGAGCGCGGATAAAGCCCTGGCTGGCAAGCTGCTCCAGGAGCTTGACGTGCTCCCCTTTGCGGTTTTTCACCACCGGGGCAAGCAGCATCAGCTTGCTGCCTTCGGGGTGGGCCAGTACCGTATCCACCATCTGACTGATGGTTTGGGCTTTGAGAGGCAGATCATGCGTCGGACATCGTGGCTCACCAACTCGGGCAAACAATAAGCGCAAATAATCATAAATTTCAGTGATGGTCCCGACCGTTGAGCGCGGATTATGAGAAGTCGACTTCTGCTCAATGGAAATCGCCGGCGAAAGCCCTTCGATGTGATCAACGTCAGGCTTTTCCATCAGTGACAGGAATTGTCTGGCATACGCTGAGAGCGATTCGACATAGCGGCGCTGCCCTTCGGCATATAAAGTGTCGAATGCCAGCGATGATTTCCCCGACCCCGACAGACCGGTGATCACAATGAGCTTGTCGCGCGGTATTGTCAGAGAGATGTCTTTGAGGTTGTGCGTGCGTGCACCTCTAACTTCTATTTTATCCATGGTGGCCTTATTTGCTGTACAAACTTACAGTGTTTTTCTCAGACTCCAAGAGTACCCTATCCTGTCTGTAAAATTAAGCTATCTTGACTAAACTTACGAGAAACCTTGAAACTGGGGATCACAATTGTATTGGCTCGTTCTGATATGCGTACTGTTTACCCCGGTGACAGCCAGCTGCGAGCTGATTGTCCGATTTGAAAACTACGCAGCGCAATCACGACAAGATAATAATCTGACTTGGCATGGGCTGGACGTCGATTTTGCCAGAGCTCTGCTAGATGAGGCCGGCTGTCACTATCAGTTTATTAATGTCCCCTGGGGACGGGCACTGAAAATGCTGGCGGAAGGCGAGCTTGATATGGTACTCAGTGTCAGCCGTACGCCCGAACGGGAGCAATTTGCCTATTTTATTGGCCCGCAAAGAATGGAAACAATCGTGTTTGCCATGAGTCGCTCACGCCCATTTGCAGTACATACTCTGACCGATCTATTTACCTTGCCTGTGCCTGTCGCTATTCAGCGAGAAGCGTTTTACGGTCATGCATTCAATGAACGGTTATTATTAGAACAAAGCAAGGTTGAATCGCAACGATTTATCTATGTTGCAGACAACCAGCGCAAGCTGAGTTTGCTTAAACATGGGCGAATTGCCGGGTTTCTGGAAGAAAAATTTAACGTTCTGTACCAGTCGCAACACAATCCGGACTTTGCCCAGATCACTGTGAGCCCGCTGGTGGTGAACCGAGAGCCAGTTTATTATGCCATGAGCAAACAGTCAGTGTCGTCCAGAGAGTTGCAGCAGCTGGCGGCAGCGTTTAAGCGGTTGCAACACTCAGGCCGTATAAAGCAGATCCTGGCCAAATATGGATTAGACTAATTACCGGTTTTTCTCACTAAAATCCGCTCTGGTCGTCAACACTTGGTTACTTTTTTGCTAGACTAGCGCCTGTTTTTGTCTTAGCCAAATAAGTGTCATGTCGAAACAATCACTTAACTCTCTTGAAAAACGTGCTGCTATTTCACTGGCCAGTGTCTTTGCCTTTCGGATGCTCGGGCTGTTTATGCTCATGCCCGTGTTGGCCATTTATGGTCAGTCACTCACAGATGTGTCGCCATTGTGGATTGGTCTGGCAATTGGAGCTTACGGACTGACACAGGCGTTACTGCAAATTCCCATGGGGTGGTTGTCTGATAAATTTGGCCGCAAACCGATTATTGTTGCTGGATTAATTATGTTTGCTATTGGCTCAGTGATAGCGGCACTGGCTGACTCGATTTACTGGGTGACAGCAGGGCGAGCCTTGCAGGGCATGGGCGCGATTGCAAGTGCTTTGCTGGCGTTGGCTTCTGATCTAAGCCGAGATGAACAGCGACCCAAAGTCATGGCTGTCATTGGTATGTGTATCGGTATGAGCTTTGCTGTAGCGATGTTGTTGGGTCCTATGGTTGCTGCTGCTTTTGGCATAGCGGGAATTTTCTGGCTGACGGCGGCACTGGCTGTATTGGGGATCGGAATAGTGATGTTTATCGTGCCAAGTGCAGTAAACCGGGCGCCCAAAGGAGACACGGTAGCCAGCATGGCAGATATTCGTCAGTTAGTGCGTCATCCGCAGCTGGTAAGACTGGATCTGGGCGTGTTGCTGCTACACTTAACTTTGACGACGTTATTTGTCGCGCTGCCGGGTCAGCTGATTGCTGATGGTTTGGCTGCGCAGGACCATTGGCAATTGTATATCCCCGTTTTATTGCTTGCGTTCGTATTGATGGCGCCGCTGATGATAGTGGCCATTCGTAAGCAAAAAGAGAAACAGGTATTTCTGACGTCGATAGCCCTACTGGTGCTGAGCACGCTGGCTTTAATCCCAGCGGCAAACTCACTGGTAGGGATAGCGGTAGCGATGACAGTGTATTTCATTGCGTTTAACTTTCTTGAGGCAACGATGCCAGCTTTGGTTTCGCGCATAGCCCCGGCAACCCAAAAAGGTTCAGCAATGGGCGTCTTTTCCTCTTCGCAATTTTTTGGCGCATTTGCAGGTGGTGTGATGGGGGGTTATCTGGCGCAGCAGTTTAATCCTCAAACTGTGTTTGCTGCGGCTGCGGCAATTGGGGTAATATGGCTATTTATTGCGTGGCGTATGCAAATCCCGGTGCGAAGTAAAACACTCAGTTTTGTAACTGACGTGGACGAGCCTGAGCGAGCCGATGCTTTGGCCGATCAGCTGGTCGCGTTACCCGGGGTAATCGAAGCGACCGTTGTCAGTGAAGAAAATCGTACCTACTTAAAAGTAAACGATAAAGAATTTGATTTAAACCAAGCAAAGCAAGCCCTGGGCTTGCGCTAGCTTGCAATAGTGTGAGGAGAGGGTGCCATGGCACGCGGTGTAAACAAAGTTATTTTGGTTGGTAATTTAGGCCAAGATCCTGAAGTACGTTATATGCCTAACGGAAACGGCGTAGCGAACATCAGCATTGCAACGACCGACAGTTGGAAAGACAAAAACACAGGTCAGATGCAAGAGCGCACTGAATGGCACCGTGTAGTGCTATTCGGTAAGCTGGCAGAAGTAGCGGGCGAATACTTACGCAAGGGTTCACAAGTCTATATCGAAGGTCGTCTGCAGACTCGTAAGTGGACTGATCAAGGTGGTCAGGAGCGCTATACGACAGAGATCGTTGTTGATATGGGTGGCCAGATGCAAATGCTGGGTGGCCGCGGTGAACAAGGCGGTGGTCAGTACCAGGGTGGACAGCAGGGCGGCCAAAACTATGGTCAGTCTAACCAGTCTAACTATGGCAACCAGGGTGGTCAGTCTCAGTATGGGCAACAGCAGCAGGGCGGTTTTGCACCTCAGCAAGCACAACAGCCTCAGCAAAACCAACAGCAAGGCGGCGGCTTTGGTGGTGGTCAGTCTATGGGTCAGCAACCGCAGCATAATGCGCCTGCACAAGGTGGCTTCGCTCCTCAGCAAGGCAATGCAGGTGGTAACACCGGTGGCAATGCAAGTGGCAGCGCCAGCAACCCAATGGAACCGCCTATCGACTTTGATGACGATATTCCGTTCTAATCAAAGACAAATATTATTAGTGTTGGAAAATACTCTGAAAAGCCGCGGTTGAGCGGCTTTTTTAGTTTATTGGAAAACGAGTTGTAAGATTAGTACGAATAGGTGTGCACTTTCATTTTAATGTGTCTGCTGATCGCCGACGGCCCCAAACCTCCCCGAGCAATAAGCAGTCATCTGAGACGCTAACTCACAAATGCAGGCAAGATCCGCTCAGCTACAATTTGCTGTGTTGCGTGGTCAACGTGATGCGCAGTTATTGCAATAATTAAGTCTAATTCTTCAATCAAAATGATGTATATTCCTCCCCCTCCTTGGGCAGAGACACTCGCATATTTCTTATCCTTGTACTGAAGATCTGAACTCCACCAATAATAGCCATATCCCTGATTAGAAACGTCTTTGCCATCACCGAAAATTTCATCATCTCCTGTGGTGATAAGTTTACTTGTGGATCTGGTCATAAAATCACGGTTAATTATTTGCTTGTCTTTCCATTTGCCCTTGTTTGCCGCGAGTATGCCCATTTTTATCATGTCCCTCGAAGTTAAACTCGATCTCCATATCGACTCGGGTAATCCACTCGGTGCCGTTTTCCAATGAAAATTTGTAATGTCTAATTGTCCCAATAGCTCTTTCTCAATGAATTTTTCAATATTGCCGGGTACAACCGCCTCGATTACCTGCATAATAAGCTGAGGACCAATATCGTAATAAAAGCTTTTCGATTCGGGAGTTATGGCTGCACTGTTTGCAAAAAGAAATTGAATTTCTTTTTGCCCTTTGACTAATGGAGGGTTCTCCATCATAGACTTGCGGGTTGCATCGCTGATCCGAAGACCGGTTGTCATGGTTAAAGCCTGGTGTAAGGTAATATGACTTGCGCCGTCAACAAACTTTGAAGCGTCCAGCTTGTCCAGAAAGCCTGCCACGGGCTTATCCAAATCATCCATGCTGAGGTAACCCAATTGAATGGCACGACCAAGCAACATGCCTGTATAAGCTTTAGTAACGGATGATTGGGGGTGGGATAAATCTACGCGGCCTCTGAGGTAATATGACTCAAACAACAGCTTGCCCTTATGGTGAATTAGAAGGCTGTCAAAATTACCGTGCTGTTTTTTGGCAAGTTCGTCAGCCAGTGCAAGGATATTGGCTTTTTTACCGCCGTCAATGCCCAACTCACCAACCGCTAAGCCATCGCTTCTTAGAGCTGGCTTAACATCAATGAAAGCTTGTGGTAGTACAGAGATATCCCAAAACTCACGATTTATTTCAGGTTGCCTCCAGTGTCGTATTGTTGCTTCCTCATCGCTGGCCGTTGGTGCCATTTTATTTAATGGCGTTAAAGATGCTTCATTACCCATGCTTGCAAAGCTACAGACAATAAAAGGCAGTAGCAGTGTGTATTTCACGCGAGCCATAACCTCTCCTTATAGTTCTATTTTATTTATTAAATTCAAATCGTTCTGTTTTTATCTGCTGTAATTTGCGATGGATAATGTAGCTTACAGGTGGTAGCTGATATAGCAGGCAAAGAATACCGGTCGCAACAATGGGCCCTATTTGCCTTGCTTCAAAGCTATGATGTGCGATATGCATGATGCTCCATAAGTAAGGAATGAAAGCAAGTGAATAACCACATATAGCGAGTTCAATGATGGAAGCTTGTTGTTGTTTATATAAATAGAGCATCATTGCGATACTGAAGAACGAGATGAGCAAAGACTCGAAATGTATAAACATGCCCCATTCAGCCAGCGCTAAAATGTCCCAGAAATTGTGCCAAAAATGTGCACTAAAGAGCGCCGTATGAACTTTTCCTTGTAGCAGTTCATCCCAAAAAGTTTCAGAAATAAAGGTTGGGTCGTTCAATATGGACAGCAATACAATTAAACCCGCAGTCACAACGAACATGATAAGTGGTAAGTAAAAATTCAATCGCCCCAATACATCGACAGAAGCCAGTTTTTTCTGTAGATAAATCAAGCTTGTTTCAAGAGTTTGCTGCCAATACCATTGACTAGCATGTTTGATACTTTGTTTCGCTCGTAAGTTAAACTCTTCTTCAAGGTCGCCCAGAACACTTTCTACCAGTCGATGAGGGAGCAATATAGAGAGAATTTTATTTGCCAGTGCTGGCGGTTTGACATCTGATTTCTTGTCTGAATAGAGGCTCATTGCTACACCTCCTGAGATAAAGCATGGCGAATAGATAGTCCGTGCCATAATGTATCCATAGCCTGCCTGGCACGCTTAAGTGCATTATGGCCTTGCGCAGTCACTTTGAAATAGCGTTTTGCTCGGCCACCTCGCTGAGCTGTGGCTTCACCTAGTCGTGATTCCACCATACCTTTACGCTCCAATCGCTCTAGTGTTGAATAGAGTGCGCCAATGGCGACATTGCGATCCACTTGTTCTGCCAGTAGTTGCCTAATCGCTGCACCATACGCTTCATTTTCAAGATGAAGTAACGCAAGCATAGTCATTTGTTCGAATTCACCTAAGAATTTATCTTTTTCAGACATAACAGGAAGCCTTTAAAATTAATTTTTCTTATTTTTACTACAAAATAGGAATTTACTGCAAGATATTATTACTACAATGTAGTTTTATTTCGGGTTTTATGGGAACAGCAGCGATAACTCAGGTTTGTGTAAAGGGCTGAGAGATAGTGTGAATGGGATATATGGGATGCAGTAAGGCTTTGCAGTTCTGCTTGAGGGACAAAATTGCCGTCACTACAACGTTGGTCTGACCGCGCTCATTCGTCCGCGGAGGAATCTGCTTCAGGCAACTTGAGTTTTAGTCTGTCTTGAACAAAACTTGATACAGGGTTTATTGGCTTGTGTAGTAGCATGCGTCGACTAGTTAAAGCAGACAAAGAGATATTTACCGGGTGGGGAATACGCGCGGTGATGGGAGTTGTCTGGTTGTTGGTTAATGGCGCGTTATGGCAATTCACACACGCACAGGTAGTGCAACAGGCCGGGCAGTTACAAAGTCACCTGACGCAGTTAGACGCATCCTCTTCGGCGCAACAGATTGGTGAACTTTCTACCTTGATCCGCCACTACGGCTTTATCAGTGAAGACCAGGCTGCACCCGTTTGGCTGTGGGCGACTGAGAGTGAGACCTTCCAGTTTGCTGAGCAAACGCTGGCGCTGTCACCCGCTCCGATACTAGAAGACTGTTTACCCGTAGTCCTGTTTATGAACTTACTCATTTTGGGAGCTGGATACCTGTTTTCCAGGTGGATGGGAGGTCTTTCCCGTTCTGAATTGTCTGCCTCTCAGGCTCGGGCCATTACCTCAGACTTAGCGCCGGTCCCGAAAATGAAAGTACAGGCCGTGGAAGAAAGCCGAAAAGTGTCTGTTTTTGCGATGGTAAAATGGCGCCTGGCATTGCCTGACGATTTGGATCCACAAAGCCATTTTAGTGTCACGCTGGCGCGGTGTTTCTCAAAGTATGAGCGGTGCTCTTGTAAGTACTTATCGTCTGGCGCTTTGGTGATGACGCTGGCGCCGGTTGACAAAGTGGATGTCGATGCGCTGGCTCGACGGATCCATGAGGTAGTCTATCAGGCTTTGCTGTCTTTTCGCCCAGACCTGTCAAGAAGCGCGGTGAAATGCGGGGTGTGTTTTTACGCTAAAGGGGCTGATCAGGCAATGGTTTATCAGGTTGTCCGTTCGGCGCTGAGTATAGCGCAGAGCAATGTCTGGCAGCACGTACATATCATGCCCCTGAATCATACTTTGAGTACCAGTCTGCGTCGTGCCGAAAGTGAAATCATTGATGACATAAAAGCAGGGCGCTTTATGTTGTTCTTCCAGCCTTTGTTTGGCTTTGCTCAAAAAGATGTGATCCAAAGTGAAGCGCTGTTACGTGTACGTCACCGCTCACTGGGGCTCATGTCTGCCGGGCAGTTTATTCACAAAATTCATCAGGCAGATCACCTGCTGATGTTGGATAAAACCATGGTTCGCCACGCGTTAAATGCGTTGTCTAAAGAACCTGTAGGCTTTTCTGTTAGTCTGAATTTACATGTACTTAATTGGAGCAATAGGGACTTTGTCGCCTGGCTGAATGAACAAGTGGCTGGGTCGGGGCGGGCAACGGATATTGCGTTTGAACTCACATTACAGGATTTCTATCAACATGAAGCATACTGCGCTCAGGTATTGACTAGCTTGTCTGAACAGGGGTGTCGATTTGTCTTGGATCATGTCAATGCGCCGGTGAAAATTGAGGCACTGCGTGAGTTTGGCAAGATAACGGCGCTCAAACTGGCCTTTGAGCTGATCCATGAAGTGCATCATTCCGCCAAACGTCGTAGTGTTGTTCGTCAGGTTGTGTCTCAGGCTAAATTACTTGGGATACCGGTTTACGCGGTTGGTGTAGAAACCAAAGAGGAGTTTGAGTGTATCACCAACCTGGGGGTGGATGGGGCTCAGGGCTATTATTTTAGCGCTCCTTTGCTACAACTGGAACAAAGCCTGTAATTCACACGCTCTAAGTGTATAGCACTCAGCCTAGAGCAGTATGCCTGTCGCTCGTAGTGAGATAAGCCTGTAAACTTCTTCATGCGATTCACAAAACGCCATGAGCGTTGCAAACGCGGGCTCTCCCCGCCGGGCTGGGGAGCCGGTACGAGTTTAGATTAGCCCACGGTAGCGCAAGCCGTCTAAGCCTTGTAATCCGCCACTGTGGATCGCAATGATCCGACTGCCACGAGGAAAATATCCTTGTCCTATCAACTGCCAAAGCGCAAACATCAACTTACCTGTGTATATGGGCTCCAATGGTAATGAATGCTCCCGACGCATACGAAGGCAAAATTGCCACAATGGTGCTGAAAACTTGCCATATCCACCATCATGATGGTCACACAGCAGCTGCCAGTTGGCACGTGTGGCTGCTTGCGGATTTAACCGTAATACTTCATCGCGCAGGTACTGTGCTCCTTTTAACACTGCTACCCCCAATAACTGACAGTCAGGTGAAAGCCCTTCCAGTATGCCTGCCAGTGTACCGCCGCTACCCACAGCGCAACACACATAGTCGCTGTCGGGCAGGCTCTGTGCCAGCTCTTTACAGCCGGCAAGGGCAAAGTGATTACTACCGCCTTCGGGAATGACAAAGGCGTCGGGAAACTGCCGTTCTACTTGTGCCAGATAATCTGGCTCATTGCGTCGCCGGTACTCTTTGCGAGAAACCGAATGTAAGGCCATCCCACAGGCGTGCGCCAAGCGAATTGTGGGATTATTCAAATCCAGCTCAGGGCCTCGGATCACGGCATGTCCATGAATATTAAATTGTTTGCAGGCCATCGCGGTGGCATACAGATGATTTGAAAAGGGACCGGAAAAGGTAACCAGAGCACGTTTGTTTTCCTGTGCCATGGCCTTGAGGTTATATTTGAGCTTACGCCATTTATTGCCCTGAATAGTCGGATGAAGCAGATCGTCACGCTTGATTTGCAACGAAACGCCTGCAGTGTCGAGTTCAGGTGCCCGGATCTGTTGTAACGGAGACTCAGGAAATTCAAGCTTGTCCATCTCAGGTTCAGTCTGTGTTCTTTAGTGTCGAATAGCCGTTATTATTTCATGAAAATCTTAGTAGAACACTGGTAAGGAAGTGGCTAATAGTTGTAAACTCAGATATTAATTGTGCTAGGCTTGTGTTTTACTTCTTAAGTACATAGCATTAAGCGCTAAATTATAAAAAATAACAAAGACCAAACAACTGCCGCTGTTGGGAATGGAATTTATGCAAATTGCTCCTTTATCTCTTTTTGTCTCTGCGACCCTTTTATCTTTAAGTGTGTCGGCGCAAGATACTGCAACTGTGACTGCCATTGAATCTGAGCGTACTGAAAAGCAAGCTGAATTAGATAACTATACTCAAGTACTTGATAAGCACTTGAGTGAAGAAACTCGCTTGCAGGCACAGCTCGACCTGTTGCGACAGCGTTCCGCGGAGCTGGATAAAGAAAAAAACCAAGCCCTTGATGCAATGAATGATATTTATCGACGCTTGATTGATGATCCTTCTCTGGATATCTCAGCGGCACAGAGCAGATATCAGCAGGCAGTTGCAGAGCATAAACAGAACAAAGAAGACATTGTAATGCAGTTGGCGGCGATTGCATCACACCGTAAAGACATTGAGCAAATCCGCGTTACCAAGCACACCTTAGTTAACACCATCGCCAGTTTGAATGACCAGCTCAGCACCGCTCGAATTGAGCGTTTGCGGAACGAGTTTAGCCGTGAAGGCACGTTAGAGGTGGACCATACAATCAATTGTAAGCGGACCGAAACGCTGGCAGCATGTGAACAACGAGGCCAGCAATTGGGCCTGCAAAAAGCGACCAAGCATTTTATTGACCAAATTTTCGCTAACCTGACGGAGCAACGAGTTGTTGAACCTAAGCGTCATCTGGCAGGTGCGCAGGTACAGGTTGTTAGCAGTCATGTGGTTGGCAGTGCGTTCAGTGGTCAGGGCAATTACAGCGTCAATCTGAGTGTGACTATGCGTGGCGATGTGAATAACAGTCGCTTGTGTAGCCTGCTGAATTTAGATAACCGTTATTGCAGTGAGTATGGCTCACCGCTTGCGCTGGGATATCAGGCCAATTATCCGACAACATACAGTGATGAACAGCTAACATTTTCAAATGACTTACCTCAGAGTAAACCGGTGGTCAGCGTAGCCAGAATGCCTGTCTCTCCCGATATCACCACGGAGATAGCGCCTCAGCCACCAAAGAATCGTGAGGTTGAATTGACTTTGCGTTCCAATGTGTATGACGACGAAGTCTTTATTAACGGTGTCAGTTATGGCTCGACCAAGCTGGTGGTGAATCTGCCAGCCGGTATGCATGACATCGAAGTACGTAAACTGGGATACGAGCCTTATAAGGCCAACCTTAATTTGCGACGAGCCCGGACCTTAAACGCCCGGCTGATAAAAAAGCCTGAGTCGATTGCTGCACCGACACCAAAAAGCGAGCAAACTCAGTCAGCACAACAAGTCGTCGTATCGCAACCCGTTAAAGTAGTGAACCCGGACAGGGTCATTAATGAAACGGTGATCATTCCTGCTGGTAGCTTTAAAATGGGAGACCTGACAGGTAATGGTCTGGCCAATGAACGTCCAGTTGTAGAAAAGGTGCTTAGCCATTCATATGTGATGCAAAGCAAAGAAGTCACGGTTTCTGAATTTCGCCGTTTTATCGAAAGTTCTCAGTATGTTACTGAGGCAGAGAAAGGCAAGGGTTGTGCACATTATAAAAATGGCGAGCCTGTCTGGGAAATAGATTACAACTGGCGCTCGCCTGGGTATCAACAAGCTGACGATTTTCCTGTTGTCTGTGTCTCTTATGAAGATGCTAAAGCCTATGCGAATTGGTTATCTGGCGATCAGGGGATGCAATACCGTTTGCCTAACGAAGTTGAATGGGAATATGCAGCTCGGGGTGATACCACTTCTGAATACCCTTGGGGTAATGAAATCGGCCGTAATCAGGCAAACTGTGGCTGGTGTGGCAGTGAATGGTCAAATAAAAGCCCGGCGCCCGTAGGTCAGTTTGCAGCAAATGCCTATGGGCTGTATGACACGGTAGGCAACGTTTGGGAGTGGACCCAGAAACGTGCGTCGCAAGATGATGTGACGGTACGTGGAGGCGCCTGGAACTTCGCACCGAGTCTTGCTCGGGTATCCACGCGTTTGGCGCTGGCCCCTGATTTTCGGGCCAATTATATTGGATTTAGATTAGTACGAGAGCGTTAAGGCTGTTTTAGCACGCCAATGAGGCAGCGTTATTCATGCCTGTGCGACTGTGTCTTTGACACACAGAGAAATATTTCAACGCAGTGGCGTAAGTCACTGTATGGTTTGCAAAAAGAATTCTTAAAGGTTACCCAGCCTCATGTTTAAAAAACTACGTGGACTATTTTCAAATGACCTGTCGATCGACTTAGGTACGGCAAATACCCTGATTTACGTGAAAGAAGAAGGGATCGTGTTGAACGAGCCTTCCGTTGTTGCGATCCGTCAGGAACGTGCGGGTGGACCAAAGAGCGTTGCTTCTGTGGGTACTGCCGCAAAGCAAATGTTGGGTCGTACGCCTGGTAATATCAAAGCCATTCGACCTATGAAAGATGGTGTGATCGCCGACTTCTATGTGACGGAAAAGATGCTGCAGCACTTCATCAAGCAGGTGCACAATAATAATTTTATGCGTCCGAGCCCTCGAGTGCTGATCTGTGTTCCTTGTGGTGCAACACAGGTTGAGAAGCGTGCCATTCGTGAGTCTGCCATGGGTGCGGGAGCCAGAGAGGTATATCTCATTGAAGAGCCGATGGCGGCGGCAATTGGCGCCGGATTACCTGTTTCAGAAGCAACAGGTTCCATGGTAGTCGATATCGGTGGGGGAACCACGGAAGTGGCAATCATCTCACTGAATGGTGTGGTTTATTCATCGTCTGTTCGAATTGGTGGTGACAAATTTGATGAAGCCATAATCAACTATGTGCGCCGTAACTTTGGTAGCCTGATTGGTGAGGCTACCGCCGAGCACATTAAGCACGAGATTGGCTCAGCCTTCAAGAGTGAAACTCCGGTAGAAATTGAAGTCCGTGGTCGTAACCTGGCTGAAGGTGTACCACGCTCGTTTACACTGAACTCTCATGAAATTTTAGAAGCCTTACAAGAACCGTTGATGGGAATTGTGAGCGCGGTAATGGTTGCTCTGGAGCAATCTCCGCCTGAACTGGCGTCGGATATCTCAGCACACGGCATGGTGCTGACCGGTGGTGGTGCACTGCTTAAAGATCTGGACCGTTTGCTGATGGAAGAAACCGGGATCCCGGTTGTGGTGGCTGAAGACCCTCTGACCTGTGTTGCCCGTGGTGGTGGTAAAGCCCTTGAAATGATAGATATGCACGGTGGTGACGTATTTAGTTACGACTGATGAACCTGCTATTTGGACGTACTATTTCTTTACAACTGCGACTTACGGTCGCAGTTGTGCTTAGCGTACTGCTGATCCTGGGAGATCGCTATACCTCAGGCGGTACCTTAGTCAGAACCAGCCTGAATACTCTGGTAAGTCCGCTGCTCTATGTGGCGAATGTACCCTATGAAGTTTTTAGTCTGGGTGCCAAAAGCCTGGATACCCGCGACAGGTTATTTCAGGAAAACGAAGCACTCCGTAAAAAACAGTTACTGCAAAGTGAGCAATTGCAGCAGTATCAATTTCTGTTACGTGAAAACCAGCAACTACGAGCTTTACTCGGCGCATCTTCCCGGCAACAAAGGGAGCGTTTAATTGCGGAAGTTTTATCGGTGCGTTCGAGTCGCTATAGTCATCAGGTGGTGGTCAACCGGGGCGCTATTGATGGCGTGCTGGAAGGTCAGCCAGTGATTGATGAAATGGGGATCGTTGGCCAACTTACCCAGGTTGGCAGTACCACGTCCCGGGTATTGCTCATGACTGACACGACCCATGCTACACCTGTACGTATCCTTCGTAATGATGTGCGTACTGTGGTGGAAGGCACAGGCAAAATCAACCTGGTGCAATTGCAGCATGTACCGCACAGCCTGGATATTCGTTTGGGAGATATCCTGGTGACGTCCGGACTCGGCGGCACGTTTCCGGAGGGATACCCGGTTGCGGTGGTGACCGAGATAGATCGCGACGAGGGACTCCCTTTTTCCAAAGTCTATGCAGAGCCGGTTGCACAGTTGGATCGTATTCGTTTGCTCGTGATCTTGGGTAAAATGGCCAAAGGGGAGCTGTGAGTATGAACCGAAGTTATGCCCTGGTAGCACTGAGCCTGTTTATTGCATTAATTATGGCACTGATGCCGCTGCCTATATCCTTTGAACCATTTAGGCCCGACTGGGTCTTACTGGTATTAATGTACTGGTCAATTGCCTTACCGCATCGTGTCAATATTGGCTGGGCATGGTGTACCGGGCTGGTTATGGATCTGGCAACAGGCTCTCCGTTGGGTGTGAACTCACTCACCTATTCCATTTGTGTGTATATCACGACCAGTAATTTTCAAAAGATCAGGAACTTCTCAATCTGGCAGCAGGCAGTGCTTATTGGCTTGTTTTTAGCTTTGTATCACTTGCTGCAATTTTGGCTGAACCATTTCTTGTTAGACATTTATTTCAACCCGAGATATTTATGGCCGGCCTTGATAGGTATGCTGTGCTGGCCTTGGGTTTTCCTGCTATTACGCAAGTATCGCAGGCATTTTAGGATCCGTTAATGACACCGACACTTTATCTGGCGTCAGCATCGCCACGCAGGCGTGAGTTGTTGACTCAACTCGGCTATTCTTTCTCGCAATTTTCTGTAGATGCAGACGAAAGCCAATTACCCGGTGAGGCACCGTTGCTTTATGTCGAACGACTGGCGCGGCTGAAGGCCACAAGTGGCGTTGCTATGGGCTATCAGGATGCACCTGTACTGGGCAGTGATACCATTGTCGTGCTCGGAGAACAGGCGCTGGGTAAACCCAAAGACAAACATGACTTTATCGTCATGATGCAGGCGCTATCTGGTAAAACGCATCAAGTTATGACTGCAATTGCCATTGCCGATACAGATCGGATCCTAAGCCGAACGGTGATAACAGATGTTACATTTAAACCCTTGAATGAAAAAGAAATTGAGCAATACTGGCAAAGTGGAGAACCGCACGATAAAGCGGGAGGCTATGGCATTCAAGGGTTAGGTGGGCGTTTTGTTACTCAGTTATCAGGTAGCTATTTCGCTGTTGTCGGCTTACCTTTATACGAGACGGATGAACTGATTAAAGCATTTATGGCGGGTGTAGATGAGTAGTGAGTTATTGATCAATGTGACTCCCAGCGAAAGCCGGGTTGCACTCATTGAAAATGGTGTTTTACAAGAGGTGCAAGTAGAGCGAGTTGGTAATCTCGGTATTGTAGGTAATATCTATCTGGGCAAAATAAGCCGAGTCCTGCCAGGTATGCAGGCCGCTTTTGTAGACATAGGCCTTGAGAAAGCCGCTTTCTTACATGCATCCGATATTGTTAATAGTGCTTCGATTGAAGAGGGCGTCGACGACCAGCCGATCAAAAAGGTGCAGGATATTCGTGAACTGGTAAAACAGGGTCAGTTTATTATGGTGCAGGTGGTGAAAGATCCTATCGGCACTAAAGGTGCTCGCCTGACCACAGACATTACCATTCCATCACGTTACCTGGTGTTTATGCCGGATGCGACTCATGTGGGTGTCAGCCAGCGTATTGAAACGGAAGAAGAGCGTGGTCGACTGAAAAAAATTGTTGCTCAGTACAATGATGAAAATGGTGGTTTTATTGTGCGCACAGCAGCAGAAGGGGCGGCAGAAGCTGAGTTGCAGCATGATGCTGAGTTTCTGAAGAAGCTTTGGCAAAAAATCATCAAGCGCCGCAGAAAAACCAGCAAAGCCAGTATACTCCATGAGGATCTGACACTCGCATTTCGCACTCTCAGGGATTATGTTGGTGAAGACATGGAGCGTATCCGTGTTGACTCTAAACTGACCTACCAGCAGCTAAAAGATTTTACAGAAGAGTTCGTCCCTCAGTTGTCACAAACGCTCGAGTACTACCCCGGCGAGCGTCCGATCTTCGACTTATTTGATGTTGAGATAGAAATTCAAAAAGCACTGCACCGTAAGGTCGAGTTGAAATCGGGCGGTTATCTGATATTTGATCAAACTGAAGCCATGACTACGGTTGACGTGAATACGGGTGCGTTCGTTGGCCATCGCAACCTCGAAGAAACTATATTTAATACCAATGTTGAGGCGACTTCAGCCATTGCCAGACAACTCAGGCTGCGTAATCTGGGTGGCATTATCATTATTGACTTCATCGATATGATTTCGGATGAGCACAAGCGCCGGGTTTTACATTCGCTGGAAACGGCACTGGCAAAAGATCGGGCCAAGGCTAACATCAATGGTTTATCCGCGCTGGGTTTGGTTGAAATGACCCGAAAGCGCACGCGAGAAAGTCTTGAGCACATTCTATGTGACGTGTGCCCTGCCTGCTCAGGTCGCGGTTCACTCAAGACAGTTGAAACTGTTTGTTACGAAATCTTACGCGAAATTGTGCGTGTTAATCGTGCCTACGACGCTGACAAGTTTATGGTCTACGCATCACCGGCAGTCAGCGAAGCCCTGGTCAATGACGAATATCACAATCTGGCAGAACTGGAATTGTTTATCGGTAAGCAAGTCAACATTCAGACTGAGAGCCTGTATAGCCAGGAGCAGTTTGATGTCGTCATGATGTAGTGACATGATGCAGGTAAAGACGGTTTGCTTTTTTTGTGTGCGAAAGATGTGGCAGGTGTTTGCGGTCACATTGGTGCTGCTTGCCGTCTTGGTGTCCCTGGTTAAATATAGCCTGCCTTACGCCAATGAGTATAAAAACGACATCGAGTCGCTGCTCTACCAGCAGCTCGGGGTCGAGTTAAGTATCGGTAGTATCAGTGCCAGCTGGCAGGGCAATGGGCCAGCACTGGTATTACGTGATGTCAGTTTTGAAGACAACCTTCTCTCGCCAATTTCTTTACATATTGCACAAACCAGCCTGCAGCTCAATCTGGTTGAATCCGTTCGACAGTGGCGACTGGTTTCCAATTATTTTGTGCTTGATGGATTTGATGCCACGCTAGATATTGATGCGATGACGACTGGTATGGAGGGGGGCAGCGGGGAGTTCGAGCAACATGCGTTGATTGAAGAACTGTTTCTGGGCGATACCGGGCATTTTGCTGTTCAGAATAGCCAGGTGACTTTACTGCTCAGTGACGACACTTCGCATACTTTACTGGTACCAGATCTGATCTGGCAAAATAGTGCAGACATGCATCATGGAGAGGGGCAAATCTCGTTGCCCGGACTCGCTAAGGGGCAACTCAACGCGCGTTTTCGCTTCCATGGTCAGCAACTCAAAGCCATGGCGGGCGATATCTTTATCGACGCGCAACAGGTTGAAATAATGAGTTGGCTACAGGCCTACCTTGACCCTCAGTACAGTGATGTCAACTCCAGTGTTAATATGCAGCTTTGGGCGCAGTTGGAGCAAGGGCAACTTAAAGATGTCTTAGTGGATTGGTTACCCAGTCATATTAGCTGGCAGCAGGAGCAAGTCGACAAGCAACTGGCAGTGCAAGGGGGATCTCTCTACTTGCAGCCAGCGCAAGGTGGGTGGGCGCTGAGCAGCTCCGAGTTACAGCTATCACGCGATAAGCAAAGCCTTGCGCCGTTAAGCATTCAGGGGCAATTTCGCGAGAATGAGCGCACCTTGTGGATGCAGCAACTGGATCTGACTTTTGTTGCTCAGCTTATGTCGCTGACACACTTTGACTGGGCAAAGCAAGTGAAAACACTTTCTCCATTTGGCCAGGTCACTGCGGCCAGACTGTCACTTGAAGACGATAAACCTATGTCGATGTGGTTGGCCCTGCAGGATATTGGCTGGTTGCAAGATGGTGGGATCCCTGGCTTTTCCGGATTGAATGCTGAACTGACACTGATGCCCGAACGTGGCGTGGTCACCGTGAGTGCTCAGAACCAAACTATGCAGGTGGAAGAACAATTTATCGCTCCACTGGCGGTCAATGAGCTCAATGGCGATATTCATTTTTACCTCGACGATGCGCAGCAATGGCATGTTCTATCGGATAATTTGTGGCTTAGCAATGATGACTTGAGCTTGGCTTTGGAGATGCACTTGCGTCTGCTTGATGAGCCAGAACTTGATCTCTATGCCGATGTATTTGGTGGTGACGCCAGCATAGCAGGGCGGTATTTTCCGCTACAACTGATGAATGAAAACCTGGTCGACTATTTGAATAATGGGATTCAGGGAGGGCGACTCAGGCATACTCAGGTATTGTTATCCGGACCGTTAGAACAATTTCCCTATCGCGGTCATCAGGGCCGTTTTGAAGTGTTGGCGCGTATTGATCAGGCTAAATTTGCTTTTGCACCTGATTGGGCGGCTTTGCACGATGGTGATGTGACCCTGCACTTTGCGGATGAGCGGATGGATATCACAGTGAATCAAGGCACATTAATAAACCAGGAATTGGACTCCGGGGTGGTCGTCAGCCTGGCTGACCTTGAGCAAACAGATCTGCTGACGGTGAATATTGCCCATACTACAGAGGCCAGCACGTTAGCCGCTTTTTTTAGTGCAACACCTATCGCGGATCCACTCGCTGATATTCTTCAGGTTGCTCAGGTTCAGGGAAATGTAACGGGCAATGTTGATCTGTTAATTGATTTGGCCTCACTGGATGTCAATGTGCTGGGGTCCGTGGAATTTAAAGATAATGCGCTCTATTTGCAGCAGCCGGGTATGGCACTCGATAGGCTGAGTGGTACGCTTAATTTTATTGACGACAACATTGAGCTGGAGAATACGCGAGCACTTTGGCGCGGTATGCCTTTGCTATTTAGTTTATCCGGACAGGGAGACAGTAGTCGTTACCGTTTGGGAATAGAGACAAGACTGAATGCTGACAGTGACAAGCTGATGCCGCTGACACAAGGTTTGATGAATGGGTTTGTAGATGGACAAGCACTACTGGCTGGACGTGTGATGCTCGATTTTACGGAGCAAGGATTCAGCTACGAAGCAAACTTTGCATCAGACTTGCAGGGCGTGGCTGTAGATTTACCCATGCCGGTCGGTAAGCAGGTCAATGAGCGTATGCAATTACAAGCACAGGTGCGTGGTGATGATATATCCAACCTGATCAGTGTGGCGCTGGGGGAGCAACTCTATTTTGACGGCATTCTGGATAACAATAGTGGTCTGATTGAACGTGCCCAATTGGTTCTTGCCAATGATAACAGCGCATTAAGTAAACCCGGCTTTAACATCGCGATCACCCAGCCTCAGCTCTCGCTGGCCCCCTGGTTGCCGTTTATTGAACGTATCATTGCACAGGTCGAGCAAACGTCCCCTGAGCCGGGAATATTACCCGCCTTTGGTGAGTTACGTGCCCAAATTGCGCAGCTGAATGCACTTGAGCTCGCCGTCAGTGACTTCGAATTAAGCTTAACTCCCGATGCTCAGGGGTTGCAGGCCAGATTGAATGGCAAGGAACTGCGAGCACAGGTGCAAATCCCGGACAGCAAGTCGACACAGCCAATTCAGATCCAGGCGGATTACCTGCGTTTGAACCCCATTCCTATAGAGGAAAATGCGGCCACAGCAGAAGATGCGCCACAAGCTGAAGGCACTCAAGAATCACATCAATGGTTAGCGAGTATGCCGGCTATTGAATTAAACTGTGATGACTGCAAAATTGCACAGTATCAGCTCGATAAGGTCAACCTGAAATTAGCCGGGAATGGAGAAGAATTATTGATAGAGCAGCTGAGTGTCGATAAGGGCGACCACCTGCTAAAAGGCAGCGGGGGCTGGCGAGATGGTCGAACCAACTTTGCCGGAACGCTGACCAGTGACGATTTTGGTCAACTTATGGAAGAATTTGATATCACCTCTAGCGTTCAGGATTCCAGTGCGGATATAGAGTTTGCATTGAGCTGGGCTAAACCACCTTATGAATTTGATGTTGCCAGCTTGGATGGAGAAGTTAAATGGCAACTGGGTGAGGGACATTTGGCGGAGATAAGCGATCACGGTGCACGAGTGTTTTCTTTACTCAGCTTGGATTCGTTGGTGCGTAAGCTCAAGCTGGACTTTCGCGACGTGTTTGCAAAAGGGTTTTTCTACAACCGAATTGATGGCACTTTTCAGTTGAACAAAGGGGTTGTTTTCACTGAGGATACCCAGCTGGATGGCGTGCCAGCCGACCTGTCTGCGAAAGGCTATGCCGATCTAAATAGCCAGGCGATTGATTACGAGCTGTCTGTGGCGCCTCAGGTCACATCCAGCCTACCCGTAATAGTTGGCTGGATGGTCAACCCGGTGACTGGCCTTGCCGCGTTAGCAATAGATAAGGTGATCCATTCCGCGCGAGTGATCTCGGAGATCAAGTTTAAGGTGACCGGCACAATGACTGAACCTGTCGTGACGGAGCTGGACCGTAAGAGCCGGGAAGTTGAATTACCTAAACCTCCGAATGCTGAGCCTGATAAACCCGAAGCACCAGTGCAGCCTCAACATGAAGGGGGAGCAACTGAGCAACCTGAGCAGAGCACACAGGACGCCAGTTCAGGTGCTACAGACACCACAGTAGTTCAACCTTCGACGGTTAAAGAGGAAAAGCCATGAGTATCTGTCATATCTATACAGTGCAAATGTGCTCGGGGATACATCCTGCGCACAACCTGAAACAGCTGCGGGAACTACTTGAGACACAGACTCTGGAGCAGCCTGCACTGGTGTGTTTGCCTGAATCATGGCTGGCGTTTTGCGAAACGCCACAACAGACGTTGGCACAAGCTGAGGAAAGCCATAGCTGGATCGAACAAATTCAACAACTTTGTCGGGACTTTGATATTTGGTTAGCAGCGGGCACTATCGCCATGAAGGATGGCGAGGGCCGCTATTATGCTGCCAGCTTGTTGTTTAACAATGAAGGGACGGAAGTTGCACGCTATAATAAGATCCATCTGTTTGATGCGGATGTTGCAGACAGTGCGGGGCAGTATCGGGAATCTAGGTTGACCCGCGCCGGGGATGACGTTGTCACTGTGGCCAGCCCTTTTGGTCGCCTGGGCTTGAGTGTTTGCTATGACGTGCGCTTTCCCGGCCTCTATCAAATGATGCGAGAACAGGGCGCTGAGGTATTACTGGTACCCAGCGCATTCACAACGGTGACTGGAGATGCGCACTGGCAGACATTATTACGGGCAAGGGCAATAGAAACACAGTGTTATGTGGTTGCTGCGGCTCAGGTCGGGCATCACGAGAATGGTCGGCAAACCTATGGTCATAGCCTGATTGTGTCACCCTGGGGCACTTGTCTGGCTGAAGCGTCAACCCAAGTGGGCATTATTCATGCTCAAGTTGACCTGGCAGCATTGCACGCCATCCGACAGAAAATGCCGGTTGCGGCACATAACCGATTTAAGAGCGATTTTTATGAGTAATTTTGGTAGCGAGCACGTTGAACAACATTTACTGACTGACAGTGACTTAACCCGGGAGCAGCTACAGCAGACGCTGGCATATATTCATCAGCACAAGGTGGATTATGCCGACCTGTATTTTCAGTCCAGCTACCACGAAACCTGGGTACTGGAAGATGGTTCCGTCAAAGAGGGCAGCTACAACATAGAACGCGGTGTGGGAGTGCGTGCTGTAAGTGGTGAAAAAACCGGTTTTAGTTACTCTGATGCCATTAATATCGAAGCATTAAATCAGGCTGCAATGGCGGCCAGAAGCATTGCACAGCAAGGTGAAGACAAGCAGGTGCAGGTGTTCGCTGACGTCAAAGCGGCGACCCAATTTGAGGCAACTCAACCGTTACTGAGTATGAGTGATTCTGAGAAAGTCGCTTTATTACGTGAAGTAGAAGCCGCCATCCGTGAATTGGCTCCGGAGGCTGAGCAGGTGGTTAGTTCAATGTCTGCCGTATACGAGGAAGTGTTGGTTGCCGCCAGTGATGGCACCTTTGCAACGGATATACGCCCTCTGGTTCGTTTAAACTGCTCTGTATTACTGGCTAAAAATGGCCGTCGTGAGCGGGGCAGTGCCGGTGGTGGCGCGCGTCTCGACTACAACTATTTCCGCGAGTTGGTCGATGGTAAACCGCGGTGGCAACAGTATGTCTCCAAGGCTGTTCACCAGGCTCGGGTTAATCTGGAAGCGGTTGATGCACCAGCGGGCACTATGCCTGTGGTATTGGGGGCTGGCTGGCCTGGTGTTTTACTGCATGAGGCCGTTGGTCATGGCCTTGAAGGTGACTTTAACCGCAAAGGGGCGTCTGCGTTTAGCGGCCGTGTCGGCGAGCAAGTCGCATCCAGCCTGTGCACTGTGGTGGACGATGGAACGCTGAATGATCGCCGAGGTTCATTGAACATTGACGATGAAGGGACACCGGCAGGTTATAACGTCCTGATCGAACAGGGCGTATTGAAAGGTTATATGCAGGACAAGCTCAATGCCAGATTGATGGGGGTGGCACCGACGGGCAATGCCCGGCGTGAATCATACGCGCACTTGCCAATGCCCAGAATGACCAACACCTACATGCTGCCTGGTGAACATAGTCAGAGTGAGATTATAGCGTCGGTCAAGAAAGGGATCTTCGCCCCTAACTTCGGCGGTGGTCAGGTAGACATTACATCTGGTAAGTTCGTGTTTTCTGCGTCGGAGGCCTATCTGATAGAGGATGGCAAAGTGACACAGCCCATTAAAGGTGCCACGCTGATCGGAAATGGTCCGGACGTAATGCAAAAAATTTCTATGCTAGGTAATGATCTGGAGTTAGATACGGGTGTCGGTGTCTGTGGTAAAAGTGGTCAGAGCGTGCCTGTCGGGGTGGGTCAGCCCAGTCTGAAAATTGACGAACTCACCGTTGGTGGCACCGCTTAAGAACTCACCCGCAGTAGCACTATGTGTGACGCTGCGGGTGTATATAGCCAGGGCTGTTATGGCAAGATCAATTCTTTAAGCAACTGAAACAGCTCTTTATAACCTTTCCCTGGTTTTTCTGCCTGTTGCTCTTTCTTTGCCTGACGTACCAGCTGTCTCAGCTTTTGGCGCTCCAGTGTCGGGTGTTCATCAAGTAGGGCGTTGATCTTGTCATCACCTTTGGCGATCAGCTCATCTCTGAGTTTTTCGACCTGATTGAGCAAGACATCGGCCTGATTATTCCTGTTCAATATCAGATCCAGGCTTTGCTGTAATTCATCTACATTGCTGGTGGTACGCAATTGTTTGGCGATGAAGTTCAGGTGACGGCGGTAAGCATCATGTTTTCCGCGTAGCTTGTCGGCCAGATCCATAGCTGCAACCAGTTCAGGGGTGAGCGGGATCTTCTCTCTTTGCTTCTTGCCTAACTGAGCGATATCAACACCTAGCTGATGGTACTGCTGCGCATCGCGTTTTAGCTCGCTTTTTGAGACGTAAATGATCTCTTCTTCTGGCTCTTGAGTCGGTTTTTTGGCCATGGTATCGCACTTAATCAAGTTATTAATGACCTGATTATACCAGAAGTAAGAAAAGCAGTAACGTCTGCGATTGCACCAGCTATATGTACGCATTACGCTTGCCAGGAAATCAGAATCTTTGTGCGAGTCACAGCGTAATGGCGCGGGCTGTGTTAGGATTAAGGAAGTACTATGATTTGTGGAAGAAAAACATGAGCCAGCAGCAAGATCCCATTTGGACGCAGATTGATGAAGTGAAACAAGCTGTGTCCGATGTCCTTGACTACGCAAAGCAACTTGGCGCGACCTCCGCTGAGGCGTCGATGAGTCGAACTTCGGGTTTGTCCGTTAGCACCCGTATGGGTGAAGTTGAAACGATTGAATTTAATCAAGATGGTGGTCTGGGCCTGAGTGTGTATGTGGGTCAACACAAAGGCTCGGCATCGACTGCCGATCTGGGCCCTGATGCCTTACGCTCTGTTGTGGAAAAAGCCGTTGAAATCGCCAGGTTTACCTCCGACGATCCGTGCAACGGTGTGGCTGATGCGGATCTTATGCCAACACAAGTGCCTGATTTGGATCTCTTTCATCCCTGGACTCTAACCCCGGAAGAAGGCGTAAAGCGATGTCTTGAAGCCGAGCAGGCCGCATTAAATTTTGACCCACGTATCGTTAATTCAGATGGTGCCAGTGTGGCCAGTCATCAGGGCTTACGTGTCTATGGCAATAGCCACGGGTTTTTGGCTGGTTTCCCGCGTACCCGGCATACATTAAGCACTATGGTGATTGGGGAAGAAAATGGCGTTATGCAACGTGACAACGCCTATTCTATCTCACGCTTGCATACTCAACTGCGCGATGCCACAGCTGTGGGGGTGGAAGCGGCGGAGTCAACACTGGCAAAGTTAAATAGCCGTAAGCTGGATACCATGCGGGTGCCTGTGGTGTTTCGTGCGGACATTGCTAACAGCCTGTTTGGTCATTTGGTATCGGCAATTGGCGGTGGTGCCTTATATCGAAAGTCGAGTTTCTTGCTGGATAGTTTGGGGAGCGAGGTGTTCAATTCCTGTGTTTCCATTAAGGAACAACCGCACATGCTGCAGGCCTTAGCGTCCAGTCCGTTTGATGCGGAAGGCGTGCGTACGGTTGAGCGCGATATCATCAAAGACGGCGTGCTGGAGACGTACCTGTTGCCCAGCTATGCCGCCAGACGTTTAGGTATGCGCAGCACCGGTCATGCCGGGGGGATCCACAACTGGCTGGTACAAGCAACGGAGCCGGATTTGGCTGCTTTACTACGCACCATGGGACGCGGCTTGTTAGTGACAGAGCTGATGGGGCAGGGCGTAAACACAGTCACAGGCGATTATTCGCGTGGTGCAGCGGGTTTTTGGGTAGAAAATGGCGAGATCCAATATCCGGTCAGTGAGATCACCATTGCTGGCAATCTCAAAGAGATGTTTAAGTCTGTCAAAGCCATTGGCGGAGACATTGAAACCCGAGGGGCAGTACAAACGGGTTCAGTGCTTATTGAAAGCATGCAAATTGCTGGTCAGTAACATGCGTACCAGGTATCTGGCTGCTTAAACCAGCAGCCAGGTCGCGGTGCCCAGAAAGGCGAAAATGCCTACTATGTCGGTGACCGTCGTTAGCACCACACTGCCTGCCAGAGCAGGATCTATATTCATTCTTTTCAGGATCAAAGGGATGCTGGCTCCGGCGATGCCTGCAGCGACCAGGTTCATAAACATCGCAAAGGCGATCACGCCACCGAGTACAAAATCCCATTGCCACAGCGCAATCACGCCTGCTATGAGCAGTGACCATAGCAGGCCATTTAATGCGCCAATGGCCAATTCTTTTCCGAGCAGAAAGCGTTGGTTAGTAGCATTTACATGGCCAAGTGCAATACCCCGAATAACCAGGGTCAGTGTCTGACTACCTGCAACCCCACCCATACTTGGCACTATGCCATTTAAGACAGCCAGGATCGGTAAAATATCTAAGGTGCCTTCAAAAAAGCTGGCAACAAAAGCGGCCATCAGTGCAGTAAGCAGGTTAATCCCTAACCAGATGGAGCGGCGCCGGCT
Organism: Pseudoalteromonas sp. AWH4_217; assembly: GCF_056161105.1. Lineage (NCBI taxonomy): Bacteria > Pseudomonadati > Pseudomonadota > Gammaproteobacteria > Alteromonadales > Pseudoalteromonadaceae > Pseudoalteromonas > Pseudoalteromonas sp. AWH4_217. The sequence continues at coordinate 28,494 of NZ_JBSWYM010000002.1, forward strand.
ACTTTTCCACACTGGTGCAAAGGTATCTTCCTCGTCATCAAGACCAGCCATACTCATCAGGCTGTGCTCTGCATCTTCACGAATGACATCAACGATGTCATCGATGGTGATACGGCCCAGCAGATGTGCGTTATCGTCGACGACCGGGGCTGAGATCCAGTTGTGGCGCTCAAACAACTGAGCGACATCGCTTTCATCCATGGAAATGGGAATGGTCTCACGCTCATCATTCATAAGCTCCTTGACGAGCTTATCAGGCTGGCTGGTGAGTAACATACTGATAGAAAGGGAACCCAAAAAGCAATTGTCTTTGTCAACAACGTACAGGTCATCCGTACCAGCAGGCAGGTCACCTTTAAGGCGCAAGTAACGCAAGACAACATCCAAAGATACATCCGGGCGAATGGTCACCGTATCTGTGTTCATCAGAGCGCCGGCGGAGTGCTCTACATAAGACAGTGCCTGTGTCGCTCGGGCTCTGTCTTGCGAGTCCATAGCACCGATAACATCCTGATAAACAGGGTCTGGCAGGCTTCTCAGGACCTCACCCAGGTCGTCATCGTCCATGTCCTCGGTTGCCGCAGCAATGAGCTCAGGCTCCATCTTGGCGATGATGCTGAGTCGTACGTCTTCTGACAGCTCCTCTAGCACGTCACCCTGAATATCCGGGTCAACCAACTGCCAAAGCAGAGTTCTGACCTTATGCGGAGAGGACTCAAGGAGTAATGCGGTGTCACAGGGCGGAATTTCGGCTAATGTGCGCCTGACTTGAACAAACTGACCACTGTTGAGGGCATTGGTAACTTGCTGTAATAGCTCCAGTGTGTAGTCTTGTTCAAAAACTTCAGGCATAGGCGTCCCAGATTGGATAGTCGACAATTAAGCTTGTCATGATTGTAAAGCGCGCTGATTATAGGCTTATGATAATTATAGCTGTTTTAATATCAATTAGTATAACTAAAAAGCAGCATTAAGTGATGCAAATAGCCTTGCTATAGTACAGCTGGTGGCTACGTAACAAGGGGAAGGGAGCTACTCGGATTCGTTAAATTTGTCGTCTATCAGATTACCAATTGCACTTAAAGCTTGCTCGGCATCAGGCCCTTCACATATGACTTTGACTTCCTTACCTTGACTGCTTTCCAGCAGCAGTAGCGCCAACACGCTGTCGCCCTCAGCCGCTTTGTCTCCCTGAAATAGCATGATATTGGCGTCAAACTGAGCGGAAAGCTCAGCCAGAACACTGGCTGCACGGGCATGCAGGCCCAATTTATTTTGGATCAAAAAGGTATCTTCAAAGCGTTGTGTCATTTTTCTTGTTCGCGGTGATGGATTTTCACGTTGCTATGTGTGCGGGCAAAGCGTTCACCCAACGTTTGAGCCAGGTAAACAGAGCGATGCTGACCGCCAGTACAACCAATCGAAATCGTCAGGTAACTGCGGTTGTTACGCTCAAGGTGTGGTAGCCAGGTTTGCACAAAAGTTTGTATTTGCCAGGTGAACTTTTGCACCAGACTATGGCTTGCTAGATAGTCAATGACAGGCTTATCTAGCCCAGTCAAAGGCTTAAGCTCTGGCTCCCAGTGAGGGTTAGGGAGAAAGCGGGCATCAAAAACATAATCAGCTTCTTTTGGGATACCATGCTTAAAACCAAATGATTCGAACGTAATAATTAATTGCTTGTCTTTTTTACCCAGTATCTTCTCACGGATCTGCTCTGCGAGCTGATGAATGCTCATGTCCGTTGTATCGATTGTAATATTAGCGCGACGGATCAATGGATCCAGCAGCTCTTTTTCTTTTTTGATCGCTTTGTCCAGCGATAGATCCGCTAACGACAGAGGGTGCAGACGGCGTGTTTCGGAGAAGCGGCGGATCAGGATTTGATCTTCACTATCCAGGTAAAAAATATTCGGCTCAGCAAATCCTGGTAAATACTCCAGAATATCGTCGAGTTCTTGCTGATCTTTTGGCAGGTTGCGCACATCAATACTGACGGCAATTTTATCGTAGCTGTCGGATACACTGCGCACTAACGCGGGCAGAAGGTTAACAGGGATATTATCGGCGCAGTAGTAACCAAGGTCTTCCAGTACACGCAAAGCGACCGATTTTCCCGAGCCAGAACGACCACTGACAATAATTAGCTGCACAAAAACTCTCCGTTAGTTGTCAAACTCTTCAATTATCGAGAATAACTCCTGATCATCGTGAGCTTGTCTGATACGTTTACAAAACACCTTGTTTTTAAGTTTATCAGCGATTGTTGCCAAGGTCTGCAAATGTTGTTGATTTTCTCCTTCAGGTACGATGAGTGCCACAAAAATGTCGACGGGTTGATTGTCGATGGCGTCAAAAGCAATACCTTGTTGATTAACGAGGAGCATAGCGACGACTTTATCGATCCCCGGAAGGCGGCCGTGGGGGAGTGCAATCCCTTTGCCGATACCTGTACTGCCAAGTTTTTCTCTACTGAGAAGTGAATCCAGAATTTCATGGGCATTGCTGTCTGGCAGCTGACTATGTGCCAACTCGCTGATGTATTCTAAAATACGTTTTTTGCTATTAAAAAGGACCGCAGCTTTGCTGCAGTCCTGTGAAATCAATGAGCTTAGTTTCATGATTAGTGTCGAGTTAGCTTCTCTTTGTGCTTGATCACCTGACGATCAAGCTTATCGATGAGTCCGTCTATTGCGGCATACATATCCCGGTGTTCGGTCGAGGCGAAAATCTCCCCTCCGTTCACATGTAATGTGGCTTCTGCTTTTTGGATGAGCTTTTCGACATCTAGGATTACATGCACATTGTTGATGTGATCAAAGTGCCTTTCTAGCTTCGCAAACTTGTTTGTTACATAGTCTCTTAACGAATCGGTGATTTCTACATGTCGACCAGTTAAATTTAGTTGCATAAGCATTTTCCTTCTGTAGTTACGTCTAAATCAAGCTTTTACGCTGATTCGACGGTGGGATAGCCAAAGACTCTCGGTATTTGGCAATTGTACGTCTAGCCACTTTGATCCCTTGATCTGCCAATACATCCGCGATTTTGCTGTCACTTAATGGCTTAGCTGTATTTTCTGCGGCAATTAGCTTTTTGATCAATGCTCTGATTGCAGTCGAAGAGCATTCTCCTCCGTTTTCAGTGCTGACATGGCTTGAGAAGAAATACTTCAACTCATAAATACCGCGAGGCGTGTGCATATACTTTTGCGTTGTTACACGTGAAATTGTGGACTCATGCATGTCGACCATTTCGGCCACATCATTGAGTACCATAGGTTTCATCGCCTCGGGGCCATGTTCAAAGAATGCCTGTTGTTGTTGCACAATGCAATTGGTAACTTTCAATAAAGTTTCATTGCGGCTTTCGAGACTTTTAATAAACCATTTTGCCTCTTGCAAGTGCGAGCGGATAAACTGACTGTCGGTGCTCGACTTGACTGAACGGGACATAGCGGCATAGTGATCGTTTACTCTTATCTTCGGCATAGAGTCCGGGTTGAGTTCAACAACCCAGCGGCCTTTCACTTTTTTCACCGAGACATCCGGTATCACATAGTCTGCTTCTTCTTGCACTATACTGGCGGCAGGCTTGGGGTTAAGGCTGTGGATCAGGGTCATGACTTCTTTAAGCTCAGCTTCTTTGAGCTTAGTCTTTTTCATCAAAGTTCGGTAGTCACGACTTGCGAGTAGATCGATATGTTCCGTCAGAATCTCTTTGGTTTGGGTTAACCACGGAGTGGCTGGATCAAACTGATTGAGCTGGATACACAAACATTCCTGCAAGCTGCGGGCTGCAATACCAACGGGATCAAATAATTGAACACGTTTCAGTACGGCTTCGACTTCATCCAATTCGATTTGTTCGTCGTCATTGTCCTGATTCATACTCTCAACAATGTCTTCGCAGCTGATAGTCAATAAACCAGCGTCGTCAACGGCTTCGACGATTGCCAGAGCAATGGCTCTGTCAGTTGGGCTAAAGGGAGTGAGCTCCAGTTGCCACATCATGTATTCTTGCAGCGTCTCAGAGGTTTTTCCCTGATAGATGGTTTCATCTTCTGGCATAGGGCCAGAGCTGCTTGCCGGGGCGGCACTGATGTACTCATCCCAGGTGACGTCCATTGCCAGATCGTCACTGACGGTGTCTTTGTTTAATGCAGCGTCGCTGTCTTGCTCATAGTCACTGACAGCCGAGTCCTCAAAGCTGTCACTATCATTGGTTGCGTGTTGATCTAACTCAGTATCCGATTTGGACTGTGTTTCATTATCGTGTGATTCAGACTCACCCTCTTCCACTTCCAACAAAGGATTGCTATCAAGCGCTTCTTGGATTTCTTGTTGGAGATCTAGCGTACTCAACTGTAACAGACGAATAGCCTGTTGCAGCTGTGGTGTCATTGTCAGTTGCTGCCCCATGCGCAGCTGTAGCGATTGCCTCATGTATCTCTAACAATCCTTTTTGTTATTTACTTCTAATCTTATAACTATAGCCTGAATTGCTCACCTAGGTAGACATCCCGCACGGTTTGATCGGCCAGAACATGCTCCGGGGTGCCTGCTGCTATCAGTTCACCATGTGACACTATATAAGCTTTCTCACAGACGTCCAGCGTTTCACGCACATTGTGGTCTGTAATCAATACGCCGATACCGCGGTTTTTTAGGTGTTCAATAATTTTCTTTATATCTAACACTGAAATGGGATCAACACCAGCGAAAGGCTCATCCAATAAGATAAATTTTGGATCTGCCGCAAGCGCGCGTGCAATTTCTACCCGACGCCGTTCACCGCCCGACAATGCCATGCCCTGGCTGTCACGGATATGCTGAATATTAAACTCATCTAATAACTCGTTGAGGATAACTTCTCTTTGCTCTTTACTGAGTGCTTTTCGGGTTTCCAGAATCGCCATCAGATTTTGATACACTGTGAGTTTACGGAAAATCGAGGATTCTTGTGGCAAATAACCTATGCCCAGGCGTGCTCGGCTGTGCATTGGGAGTAAAGTGATATCTTGATCATCAATATGAATGCTGCCTTTGTCACTCGGCACTAAACCTACGATCATATAGAAAGTCGTGGTTTTACCCGCACCATTAGGGCCAAGCAGGCCAACAATGCTGCCTGCCTCAACGCTCAATTCAACGTTTTTGACAACTTGTCTGCCCTTGTAGCTCTTGGCCAGGGCAGTTGCTGTTAACTTACTCACGGATTACCCTTCTTTTGTGCATTCTTACTGCTCTCTTTTTCGGGCAAAAGAATGGTTCTTACACGATTTTTCTCTTGTTCACCCCGTTGTGCGCTGATCAGCTTTTTCTCCATATCATAGACTATGGTTTGTGCGCTGATTTTCTGGCCTGCCTGGCTTATTTCTGCACCTCCTTTGATGGTCAGCATACGATTTGCCACGTCATAACGCACTTCTTTGGCGGTTGCTTTTAGTAACGAACCATCAGCCTGGCGCTCCTGAAATACCGCCGGGTTACCTGTAGCGACCAGTAGTTGTTTGTTTTTTCCCAGCTCTTCTCTGCGGTGGACCTCAAGGCGATCTGCCAAAATTGTCCTGTCGCCATGGATGATTTCAACGTTTTCTTCGAATACGCCAATGTTGGTTTGTAATTGTGCCAGCTGAGTACCCGAGCTGATAATGACCTGATCGACTACCTTTTCTTCTGCATAAGCGCTGGGTTGAAATGCACTTAATGTACACAGTAGGATCAGGGAATAAGTTAATTTATTGCTCATAATAAATCGTTTTAGTGTGGTTGATGAGTTCAATGATTTCGGTATTGAGATCGGCAACCAACCCCTTGCCCGAAATGGTTAAGTTAGGCCCGGTAATTTCAACAGGGTGTTCGGAACGCATATGCTTTTCGCTAATATCGACTTGCACATGATCCGCATTGATGTGCTTTATCATTGCGTTGTCGGTCAGATTTGTAGCTTGTACCTGGCCTTCTAATATGAGTGTGTTATTACCATATAATGTGGCTTCATTGGCCTTTAGTTGCCAGTTTTGCTGATCGTTATGAAGCGTAAAAATAGGTGCTGTAAAGTGGCTGAAGCCAAGCTCCTGATAGAGCTCCATTCTATCTGCGGTGATCTGATAGCTCAGCTGGCCATTCTCAGCATAATTAGTCTGCTTAAGGTCGAGAGCAACATAATCAGGTTTGGCTAATACTTCTTCAGACTTTGGCGCTGTTTGTCCTGACTGGGTTAAATAAGGATACCACAGCCAAAGCATCGTCAGACTGAATACAATGAGCAACAGGACGCGGAGCACGGTCATATACTGCTGCCTTCATATCCCAGGGATTTATCCTGGCACAGTAATAGCAAGTCGGTCAGTTCACGCACAGCACCATAGCCGCCAGGTAGCAGGGTGGTATAGTCCGCCTGGCGGATGACCATTGGGTGTGCGTCATTCACTGCAACAGATAAACCGACTTTGAGCATCACGGGTAAATCCGGTGCGTCATCACCAATATATGCGACTTCATGATCTGCAAGTTGCAGCTTGTCTTTCAGCTCAGCATAGCCTTGCAACTTGTCTTCCATCCCCTGATAGATATGTTTAACGTTGAGGCTAGTCATACGTTGCTTAACTATCTGTGAATGGCGGCCCGTGATCACTGCGACTTCAACGCCAGCGTTGATCAGTGCTTTGATGCCAAAACCGTCTTTGGTATTAAATGCCTTTAGCTCTTCCCCTTGGTTACCCAGATAGATACGGCCATCGGAAAACACCCCATCGATGTCGCAGATCAGTAGTTTAATTGCTTGTGCTTTACGGACAATGGTGTCGTCAATGGGCTGGTAAAGATCAGAAAACAGCATTTATAAAACTCCTGCTCGCAGTAAATCCTGCATATTTAACGCGCCGATTGGGCAACCTTGTGCATCAATAACAATGAGACCATTGATGCGTTTTTTCTCCATGATATGCAATGCTTCTGCGGCCAGCATATCCTGTGTCACTGTGGTACAGTGTTTCGTCATCACAGACTCAATTAAAGTGTTGTGCAAATCGAGTCGTTGTTCAATAATTCGGCGTAAGTCTCCATCTGTGAATAAGCCTTTGAGCTGACCCTTGTCATCGACAATGGTTGTCATACCCAGGCCTTTACCAGACATTTCAAACAAGGCATCAGTGATAGTGCAGCCTTGCGACACAATGGGCACCGCTTTACCTGTGTGCATCACATCCGCGAGTGTTAGCAGCAGACGTTTTCCCAGGCTGCCACCGGGATGAGACAAGGCAAAATCATCAGCCGTAAAGCCTCGTGCCTCCAATAACGCTACCGCCAACGCATCTCCCATTACCAGAGTAGCAGTGGTGCTGGCTGTCGGCGCAAGCCCCAGCGGGCAGGCTTCTTTTGACACTTTAATACACAGGTGGATATCTGCCAGTTTGGCCATGCTTGATTCAGCATTCCCTGTCATGCTGATGACCTGTGCGCCAATACGTTTTATCACAGGCACAATGGCGAGTACCTCATGGGTTTCTCCGGAATTCGAGATCAGCAGCACAACGTCATCTGCTGTGATCATTCCCAAGTCGCCATGGCTTGCTTCTCCCGGGTGCACAAAAAAAGCCGGTGTGCCGGTGCTGGCAAGCGTGGCTGCTATTTTATTACCAATATGACCTGACTTGCCCATACCAACGACAATGATACGACCACGGCATTGCAGCATGAGTTCACAGGCAGCGGTAAACTGTGCGTCGATATACTGAGTAATTTCTTCTATAGCTTGTTGCTCTATCTCAAGTACTTGTTTGGCGGAACCAATAAAATTGTAGGTGCTCATGCTGCTTCCTTAAATAATGAAGTACATATAACCGGCGAACGCGCTAAGCAGCAAGCCACCTTCAATACGATTGATTTGCCGGCGACCTTTCAGGCTCAGGCTCATCAGCACCAGCGCAGCAGTGGCGCCAAGCATGACATAAATGTCCCGACTTGCGATGTTACTGTCCAGCGTTGCTGGATTGAGGATCCCTGCAATAGACAAAACCGCTAAAATATTAAAGATATTCGAACCGATAATGTTGCCAAGCACCAGGTCGTCTTCATTCTTGAGGACTCCGGCAACACAGGCAGCGAGTTCAGGTAAGCTTGTTCCGATCGCGATAATTGTCAGGCCGATGAGTAAGTCACTCATGCCAAAATATTTTGCAATATCTACCGCAGAATCGACCAGATAATCGGCACTGACAGGTAGCAGAATCATACCGACGACCAGCCAGAATAAGGCTTTGCCCATGGGAACGTCGTTGGGAACTTCATCACAGGCTTCCGAAATCAGCGGATCGTCCTGGTCAGTTTTACCTGCTTTTGAGATATAAATGAGGCCGCCGATAAAAGCCAAAAAACCAATGAGCAACAGCCAGCCTTCGAGTGCACTAAAATGGTTATCACTGATGATGAACCAGGCTGCCAACGACACGAAGACCAGTAGCGGCATTTCACGCTTCAAAATGCCTGAACCTACGGCAAGCGGGCGCAATAATGCAGTGATACCAAGCACCATCATGATGTTGGCAATATTTGAGCCCACGGCATTGCCAACAGCCGTGTCTGTTTTGTCAACCAGTGCGGCTTGCGCGGCGACCATCATTTCAGGTGCTGAGGAGCCCATTGCAACGATAGTCAAACCCACAATTAACGTTGGTACCCCAAGGTTTTTAGCCAGTGCAGCTGCGCCATACACGAAGCGATCTGCACTCCAAACCAGGGCAATGAATCCAAGAATGAGAATGACAAACGATAAAACCATGAAGTCTAAGCCAAGTTACTAAATTCAATGGCGCTGATAGTATCAAATAGCTTATCAAATGTATAAATAAAGTCATCGGCTTTGGGTCATGCAAATGCATATAATAGTGTCAATTTCCCACAATAATTGTGGCGAATGAATTACAAAATTTTACCATTAAGGGTTTTCCATCTCGTAGCAAAACAACGTATTATTCCACAATTGAAAAAGTATGATGTGGAGAGCGACTTGACGCAGTCAATAGTTGAAGTCAGGGATTTGACCTTTTCTCGTGGTGAAAGGACAATCTACAAAAACATGAGTTTCTCCGTTCCCAAAGGGAAAATTACGGCAATCATGGGACCCAGTGGTATCGGTAAAACCACCATGTTGCGTCTGATCGGAGGTCAACTCAAGCCGGATAGCGGTGAGATTCTCTTCTCTGGTGACAGCATTCCTTCTATGTCCCGTCAGGCATTATATCAGGCACGTAAGCGTATGAGCATGTTGTTCCAAAGCGGGGCCTTGTTCACGGATATGTCTGTTTTTGACAATATTGCCTTCCCGTTGCGAGAGCACACCAAACTGAGTGAAGAACTAATTCGCTTGGTGGTATTGATGAAGCTACAGGCAGTTGGCTTGCGTGGGGCCCGTGATCTCATGCCTTCGGAGTTATCGGGTGGTATGGCGCGCCGTGCAGCCTTGGCCAGAGCCATTGCACTTGACCCAGAACTAATCATGTATGACGAGCCGTTTGCAGGGCAGGATCCCATTTCTATGGGAGTCCTGGTGCGCCTGATTAAATCGCTGAATGAAGTCTTGGGGTTATCCTCATTGATCGTAACGCATGATGTAACTGAGGTACTGAGTATTGCCGACCATGTTGTGATCATTGCCGAGCAAGGTGTGATCGGTAGTGGCACGCCTGAGCAGATGTTGGCTCATGATTCACCTCTGGTACAACAATTCTTGCAAGGTCATTCAGATGGGCCTGTACCATTCCACTTTGATGCAGCTCCTTATGAGGATGAGTTACTTGCAGGAGGAAGCCGTTAATGGATTTTTTGCAGAAATTAGGCCATAAGACGCTGAGTCGATTTGCGTCACTAGGCCGGGCGACCAGAATGCTGATAGGGGCACTGTGTAGTATGCCCAATTTCAGAAAAGGCGGACCTCTGCTGGTTCGCCAATTGTATATGGTTGGCCACCAATCGCTCCTTATTATTATGGTGTCGGGTCTGTTTATCGGCATGGTACTGGCTTTACAAGGATATACGGTACTCGTAGATTACGGGGCCGAAGACAGCCTCGGTCCGCTTGTTGCGCTGAGTTTATTGCGTGAACTCGGGCCCGTGGTAACGGCATTGCTATTTGCTGGCCGGGCAGGCAGTGCATTGACCGCGGAAATAGGCCTGATGAAAGCGACTGAGCAATTATCCAGTCTTGAAATGATGGCAATTGACCCATTAAAACGGGTGATTTCACCGCGTTTTTGGGCTGGCTTCATCAGTATGCCGCTACTTGCATTGATTTTCTCGGCCATCGCCATTCTCGGTGCACACTTAGTTGGCGTCGATTGGCTGGGTGTTGATTCAGGCAGCTTCTGGTCCATTATGCAATCTCAGGTTTCGTTCGAGCAGGATATTGTCAATGGTTTGATTAAAAGTTTTGTATTTGCGCTCATTGTGACCTGGATTGCGCTATACAAAGGGTATGACTGTATCCCAACGTCCGAGGGGATCAGTAAAGCCACCACAGAAACGGTGGTTCATTCTTCTCTTGCTGTTCTGGGCTTTGACTTTGTTCTGACAGCAGTGATGTTTTCAAGTTAAGGGTTTGTAGAAACATGAATACACGGAAAATAGAAATACTTGTCGGCCTGTTCGTTGCCTTGGGTGTGGCCGCCTTTGTTATGCTAGCACTCAAAGTTGCGAATGCAGGGATCAGCGGCAATAGTGAAACCTACACACTGCAGGCTAAATTTGACAACATCGGCTCACTTAAAACACGTGCACCTATTAAAGTAGGCGGGGTGGTGATTGGTCGTGTTGATGGGATCAGTATCCATCCACAAGAATTTGTACCAGTCGTGAGCATGAGTATTGACAAACATTACGAGTGTCAGTTCTCAGACACGACGTCTGTTTCCATTTTGACTTCAGGTATTTTGGGCGAGCAATATCTGGGAATTTCTCCGGTGATCGCTTCTAAATCTGCCAAGCAAACATGTCTGGGCGAAGAAGTGGCCAATAACGATGAGCTCGATCTGGGTGAATTATTTGGCGTGGAAAGCGCGGCACTCAAAAATGGTGACATGATCACCGACACCAAATCGGCATTGGTTCTGGAAGAACTGATTGGCCAATTCCTGTTTAATCAAAGTAGTGAGTAATAACCATGATGGCGAAAGTTTTGGGTTTCTTCGCAAGTGTTTTTCTAATTGGACTTGCCAGCACAGTATCTGCCAGTGAGGTAGATATGACCAACCCTTATACTATGGTGCAACAAGTTGCAGACAACACCTTTAAACGCGTGACCCAAGATCAGGCTAAAATTGAGCAGAGCAAAGAGCACCTTAGGGTGATCGTTGAAGAAGAGCTGCTGCCGTATATCGATTACAAATATGCCGCCTATCGTGTATTGGGTAGTCATATTCAGAAAGTCCGCAATATCGAAGATAAAGAAGAGAAGCGCCAGGCGATAGAACATATCCGTACTTTTATTGACGTGTTTAAGTCATATCTGGTTGCAACCTATGCGGGTGTATTCACTCAATACACAGATCAGAAAGTCGAGTTTGAACCAGCACGTGATGCGGAAGATGATAAAATTGCCATTGTGAAAACTAAGATCGTGGAAGCCGGGAAGCCGGATATTAAAATCGATTTTAAAGTGCGCCGCGATAGCAATGGCCAGTGGCGTGCCTTTGACATGATGGCTGAAGGGATCAGTCTATTGGATGCCAAGCAATCTGAGCTGCACGGCATTTTACGTCAGCAAGGTATTGAGCATGTAATCGAGTTACTGGACAAGAAAAGCAAACTGCCCGTGCAGTTTCGAGGTGATGACGGCAATGCCTAATTTGCAATTTACCAAACCCGCCGCTGATACAGTGGCGGTTATCGGGGAATTAACCCGAGATAGTCTCACAAATGAATCGCTTCTTAACCAGTTGCTAGAAAATGCGCAGTCAGTCTTGTATTTTGATCTTTCTGAGGTATCCAGGGTTGACACCGCGGGCTTAGCTTGGTTAATTCACTCTTTAGGCAAATTAAAGCAGCAAGACGTACGTCTTGAGTTAAAAAATGTACCTGATCAGCTACAAAACCTAATGGCATTAGGTCAGGTCAGTAACCTATTTGAGTGAGTCCAATGGAAACAAACCAAGTCGAAGCTTTACTACAAGAAGCGCTGGAACTTGACGAAGTCAAAGTTAAATCAGAAGGTAGCCATTACGAAGTGATCGCAGTTGGCGGCTGTTTTGAAGATCTGCGTCGGGTTAAGCGCGAGCAAATGGTCTATGCCCCTCTGATGGAAGTGATTAAAGACGGCACTATCCACGCCGTCAGCATCAAAGCTTTTACGCCCACTGAGTGGCAGCGCGAGCGCAAATTTATCTTACCTCAATAATCTGGAGCCACAATGGATCAGTTTGTTATCCAAGGTGGCACCACTTTAAACGGTGAAGTCACTATTTCCGGGGCTAAAAACGCAGCCCTGCCAATTCTGTTTGCGGCGCTACTTGCCGATGGAAAAAGCACATTCAGTAATGTACCAAGACTCAGAGATATAGGGACTACAGAAGCCTTACTACGCACCTTAGGTGCTGAGGTCAACTGGCGTGGCCAGTTGTTAGAGATTGATGGCGCTAAGGTCGACAAAGTGCTGGCACCTTATGAGCTGGTTAAGCAAATGCGTGCGTCAGTACTGGCACTAGGTCCCTTGCTTGCCCGCTTTGGGAAGGCACAGGTATCATTACCCGGTGGCTGTGCTATCGGCGCACGACCCGTTGATTTACATATTGCCGGGTTGGAGAAAATGGGCGCGACCATCCGCGTTGAAAACGGTTATATCAATGCTGATATTGCACAGGGTAAACGATTACATGGAGCCGAAATCTTCATGGAAACGGTCTCTGTTGGCGCAACTGAAAACCTCTTGATGGCGGCAACGCTGGCAGAAGGCAAAACGGTGTTGGAAAATGCCGCGCGCGAGCCCGAAATCGTCAATCTGGCAGAGTGTCTGGTTGCCATGGGGGCCAAGATATCCGGTGCCGGCTCCAGTCGTATTGAAGTTGAGGGGGTGGAAGCCCTGCGAGGTTGTGAACACAAGATCCTTCCTGACAGAATTGAGACTGGTACCTTTTTAGTTGCCGCTGCGATGAGTGGTGGAGAGGTTTTGTGTAAAAACACCGATTATCATAGCCTTGAGCCTGTGCTGGATAAACTGCGTGATGCTAACGCCTTAGTTGAGGTGGCAGAAGACAGCATTTTTGTCAGTATGCAGGGCCGGACACTGCAAGGCGTGAATATTAAAACCATGCCACACCCTGGCTTTCCAACCGATATGCAAGCGCAGTTTACGGCATTGAATGTGGTTGCCAATGGCAGCGCAACCATCACGGAGACGATTTTCGAAAATCGCTTTATGCATGTCCCTGAATTGCAACGTATGGGCGCAAACATTCGCCTTGAAGGCAACACCGCGTATTGTGGTGAGACTGAGTTTCTTTCTGGCGCTCAGGTCATGGCGACGGATCTGCGTGCCTCTGCGAGTCTGATCCTAACCGGGATTGTTGCCAGTGGTGAAACCGTTGTCGATCGTATTTATCATGTTGACCGTGGATACCAGCGTATAGAGGATAAGCTCAGTAAGCTGGGCGCTAAGATAAAGCGTCGCCATAATTAAGCACATTTATGATTATGAAAAAGCGAGCTGAGCTCGCTTTTTTGTTTTCTTCACCCCGTTTCAGAGGGCTAATAAATCGGGGTTTCCAGCTCAGCGACTTCTACCATAAAGGTCAGATGGCGATCGCCTCGATACACCTCAAATTCTAACTGAGTGCCAGGTGCGGTATTGCCTATCTTACGCAAAGTTTGTTGTGGATTCTTAACGGGCTCACCGGCTACTTTTGTCACTATATCATTTTCCTTCATACCGGCTTGCCAGGCAGGGCCCAAGGGGTCGAGGTCGCTAATCCTTAAGCCGACAATGGTGGTATAGACATTGGTGACTTCCTGACCTGTATTATCGACGGGAGTGCCTCGAAAACCCAGATAGCCACGGATCACCCGACCATCTTTGATTAGTTTGGCCATTACATCTTTGGCCAGTGAATAAGGCACCGCGAATGAAATACCCTGAATATCGATATTATATCTGGCCCTGAACTGGGCAGAGGTGATACCAACGAGATCACCGTTTGAGTTCACCAGTGCACCTCCTGAGTTACCCATATTCACAGCCGCATCCATTTGCAGCAGGCTGTTGTATTGGCTGTCGGTCAGCGTCTGTTTTCCGGTGGCGCTAATGATACCCTGGGTAATGGTTTGTCCCAGGTTCAGCGGGTTGCCGATGGCCAGCACCACATCGCCGACTTGCGGGTTAAACGCATCATCAACCGGGATAACCGGAAGATGCTCAGCTTTAATTTTTAGCAGGGCCAGGTCGGTGATGGTGTCATATCCTACCAATTGTACTTCGTTAAATAAGCGACCATCTGGCAGCAATACAATGATTTGATCGGCATTATTGACGACGTGGTAATTAGTCAGGATATAGCCTTCTCGACTCATGATCACACCTGAGCCGAGTTCCTGAACCGTATTTTGTCGTTTAAATCTTGGCTGGTTGCTAAAGCTTTCGGAGAAAATTGATACCACCGCAGGCGCTGCACGATTAACGCCGGAGGCGAAGCTCATATGTTGCGTGGTGTAGTGGCTGTTGAGGTTGAGGCGCAGTGCATTTTGACGTAACTCGGGCGTGAGCCAGATGATAATCAATGCCAGACCTAAACCAACGAAGATCGGCGGGACAATAAGCTTGAATAATTTAAACACGGCTATTTTTTATCTAGTTATCGGTGTAGAAAGTAATGATGGCATAATTAACAATAATCTGCATTAAGACAAAACCTGCTAGGAGTTTAAATCTGTCCTCGAATAAGTTGAAAATCTTTATTTATGACAAATAAATTGAGCGGTTACTTCAACTTGCAGAGACTGACTCGTGTGACAGTGAGTACTTAATTACTGGCTGGTAAAAACATACACAGCGACGGGGCCGCTGTGTATGTTTTGTGTTTAAACGTAATGATGCGAGTGGGGTAGGTTACTGAATGAGATAGAACACCGAGTCGCGACCCCGCTTAATGCCCAGAACAATATTGCCCTGAATGTCGTCGATCAGGCGTTTCATATCTCGGACCGATGCAACGCGCTGACGGTTAACCTGCATAATCACATCCCCCTCCTGAAGTCCGACTCTTGCAGCCGGAGAGCGTTCCTCAACGGACACCACCACAATACCCTGGTTGCCATTGCGTTCACCGCTCTCCAGTACCGCACCTTGCAGGCTAGGGTGAATACGGTCTGCTTCCGCACGTTGCTCACTCGCACCTTTCAGTTCAACATTGAGTGTGCGGGTATCACCGTCTCGGTAGACTTCAATTCTGACTTTTTTCCCTTCGCCAAGAGTTGCAATCTTACCGCGCAGCTCTTCGAAGCTTTCAATTTTATCGCCATTGAGCGCAACGATGACATCGTTGGCTTTAATGCCGGCTTCATCTGCCGCTGAATCTTTGACGACCTCCTGAACAAAGGCACCTTGTTTGACGTCGAAGCCCTGCGCTTTAGCCAAACCTGCATCGAGCGTTCGTCCCCGGATCCCCAGTGAACCACGACGCACCTGACCATACTCAATGATCTGATCAACCAGGTTCTTCATCATATTAGAAGGGATAGCAAAGCCGATACCGACATTTCCGCCCGAGGCACCCAATATGGCAGTGTTGATCCCGATCAGTTCACCACGCAGGTTAACCAGTGCACCACCAGAGTTCCCTTGGTTGATGGCGGCATCGGTCTGGATAAAATCTTCATACCCTTCGATATTCAGACCACTACGACCCAATGCGCTGACAATACCGGAGGTGACGGTGTGGCTCAGGCCGAATGGGTTACCAATGGCAACGGAGAAGTCGCCGACTCTAAGCTTGTCTGAGTCAGCCAGCTTAACGGCGGTGAGATCTTCCCCTTCAATCTGTAACAGGGCAATATCCGACTCTTTATCAGTACCGACCAGTTCAGCTTTGAACTCTCGGCCATCCTTAAGTGTTACGATAATATTGTCGGCTTCGTCGATGACGTGGTTATTGGTCACGACATAGCCTTCGTCTGCATCAATGATCACGCCCGAGCCTAAGCCGCTAAAAGGACGCTTTTGAGAGCGCGGGGCGGGGTTACCAAAAAAGAAATCAAATGGATCAACGCGTCGGCGTACTTCTTTTGCACCAGATACCTGAATACTGACCACCCCGGGAGTGACCTTTTCTAACATCGGGGCCAGTGTCGGCAGCTGCTGGCCGTCGACGGCAACAGGCAGGCGTGCATGACTGGTTTCGGGTAATAAGAGTAAGCTTGAAGAAAGTAGCGCTGCGGTAAGTAATGATAATTTCAGTTTCATAGTCGTGGAATTCTCCTGGAAACAGCGTTAGTCCGTTGGATGATGCGCCATAACGCACCACCCATTATTCAATTGCTATTTCTACAGACTATGGGGTCAAAAAAAAGTTCATCAAGAGGCTTTTAATTGCTCATTTTGTGACCCTTCTCCTTTGAACAGGCCGCTTTCTCCTTCGACATAGTCACTTGGTGGAGCATCATGAGTTTGCTCACTTGCACGGCGTTTCTCGTCTCGCATGTGTAACGAGGCGTGTAACTGCTCGGTGGTTTCTTTAGAGAAAAAAGGCTCATCTGGCAGCGTTTTCTCCTGACTAAGGAGTTGTTTACCTTGCTCAAAGTGGCGATTGAGCAGGCTGTAGTTTTCTTCCAGTTTAGCCATTAGCTTTTTGCTGTCAGCCAGATGGTCAGTAACATCCTGACGATATTGCTCTAATGCATGTTGTGCTTCCTGCGCTTTTTGTTCCAGTTCATCATGCTTGAAGCGTTTTTTAGTGAGTTGCGTGCCGGCAAAAAATGCGGCCAGTGCGACTATTACAAGGATCCCGAACCAGGCGATTGTCGTCATAAAGTACTCCTGTTAATGGTGCGGAAGGTGCCGCACCGAATGCAAAAAAATAATCGACTTCGATAGCTTAAATATACGCTGAGTTTCGATGCGTGTTAATATAGCGGGCAAATAAAACTGCTCTTCGACACTAAAAAAGATGATGACGCCCTGGGAAAAGTACCAACAAGACTTACAGCGTGATGACTTTCACTATGACAGCGCACAGGAAAATGCCGTCAGGCACCTGCAAAGACTTTATGACGATCTGGCTAATCAGGTGCCGGTCAAAAAAAGTCTGTTAGGCAGCCTGTTTGGTCTGAAAAAGACACAACAGCCTAAAGTCAAAGGGTTATATTTCTGGGGTGGGGTAGGTCGCGGAAAAACTTATCTGGTAGATACGTTTTATGAAGCCCTGCCAACTGAGCGAAAAATGCGGGTGCATTTCCACCGTTTTATGCACCGGGTTCATGATGAACTGAAAAAGCTCAAAGAAGTGAAAAACCCGCTTGAAGTGGTGGCGGATATTTTCAAGGCCGAAACGGATATTATCTGCTTTGATGAGTTTTTTGTGCAGGACATTACCGACGCCATGTTGCTGGGTGGCTTGATGGAAGCCTTATTTGAACGCGGCATAGTGCTGGTTGCGACCTCCAATATCATCCCTGATGAGTTGTATCGCAATGGTTTGCAACGTGCACGCTTTTTACCTGCTATCGCTTTGGTGAATGAAAATACCGACGTGGTTAATGTGGATTCGGGGATAGACTACCGCTTGCGGACTCTGGAGCAGGCCGAAATCTTTCACAGCCCCTTGGGCAAAGAAGCCGACGACAACCTGTTTGAGTACTTTGATAAGCTGTCGCCTGAGCCGGGCAAGCTAAATGAACCAATTGAGATTGAAGGGCGCCTGATCCAGACCCGTAAAGTGTCTGACTGCATTGTTATGTTCGACTTTAGTGCCTTGTGTGAAACCGCACGCTCTCAGGTAGATTACATGGAGATCAGCCGCCTGTATAACACAGTGATCTTATCGGATGTAAAACAGATGGGACAAAATAATGATGACGCGGCACGGCGCTTTATTGCTCTGGTGGATGAATTTTATGAGCGTAACGTAACGCTGATCATTTCCGCAGAGGCACCGATCACTGAACTGTATACCGACGGCACGCTGAACTTTGAGTTTAAGCGGTGTATCAGTCGCTTGCAGGAAATGCAGTCGCTGGAATACCTCGCCCGGGAGCACCTGGCATAACGCCTGAACCATTCCGTTTCACACATATGTCAGAGAATGGCATGTTTTTTGTGGAAAAAACAGCCATCCCCTAGCATCGTGGCAAAACCCTTGCTATAATCCGCGGCCTGCCACGTTGCGTTACTATTGCCCTCGTCGGCTTAGCCACTGACTTGAGCGGCAAAAAAGTCTTAAACTCGAAGGGGTTAAAGCACCAAAAAGTAGAGCGGTAGTCATTCGGACTACCTGTGGTTTTAACTGAAAACTTTGGATTTTTATAATGAAAACGTTTGTTGCTAAACCAGAAACTGTAAAACGTGACTGGTACGTAGTTGACGCTGAAGGTAAAACTTTAGGTCGCATTGCTACTGAAATCGCTTCTCGCCTGCGCGGTAAGCATAAAGCTGAGTACACTCCACATGTTGACACTGGTGATTACATCATCGTTATCAACGCTGAGAAAGTTACTGTAACTGGTAACAAAGCTCAGGACAAAATGTACTATGCACACTCTGGTTACCCAGGTGGCCTTAAATCTGTAAACTTCGAAAAACTTCAAGCTAAAAAGCCTGAAATGATCATCGAAAAAGCAGTTAAAGGCATGTTACCTCGCGGTCCTCTGGGTCGTGAAATGTTCCGTAAACTTAAAGTTTACGCTGGTAACGAGCATAACCACGCGGCTCAACAGCCTCAGGTTCTAGACATTTAAGGAGCACTACTCATGGCAAATCAATACTACGGTACAGGTCGTCGTAAAAGTTCAAGTGCTCGCGTATTCCTACGCCCAGGCACTGGCAACATCGTAATTAATCAGCGTTCTATCGAAGAGTACTTCGGTCGTGAAACTTCTCGCATGGTTGTTCGTCAGCCTCTAGAGCTAGTTGAAATGACAGAAAAGTTTGACCTATACATCACTGTTGCAGGTGGTGGTTCAACTGGTCAAGCTGGTGCTATCCGTCACGGTATCACTCGTGCACTAATGGAGTTTGACGAGTCACTACGTCCTTCTCTACGTAAAGCTGGCTTTGTTACTCGCGACGCTCGTCAAGTTGAGCGTAAGAAAGTTGGTCTTAAGAAAGCACGTAAGAAGACTCAGTTCTCAAAACGTTAATTTATTACGTTTCAGAATTGCAAAAACCCAGCCTCGTGCTGGGTTTTTTGTTTTTAGGCGACTCAAATCTCGGTGTTTTTTGCTGTCTCGTTTCTTTGAGTTTGCAACATACATTCTCTCGACCTGCTTTATGGTCAAAAAAGTTCAATAATTATAATAATTAGTCGAGTTCGGACGATATCTCAGCGCATTTTTTTGCTACAATTGCGGGGCAAGTAATGAGTCGCGAAAACACTGGTTAAATTTTGATAGCTCACCAGCAGAGCTTGATCTTAGTCAGTGAAAGGTCGCGTATGACGTTTTACCATAGTAAATCGGCTTCATGCTCGAAGTAACCAATCCCCTAATATTCGTGGGTTTATTCGGGCATGGTGCTGGAATAACCTTGTTTTAATCAAGGGATTTATTTATGATCGCGTCTATTTTGTAGTTTCTTAAAATTAACCTGCTGTAACTGATGTTCTCAATATAGCAAGTGTTGAGAATCATAGTGGAGATAAGTGGATGAGCAATGCGCCTGTAGACAACAGCCGACGTCGCTTCTTAACTATCGCTACCTCTGTCGTAGGTGGCGTTGGTGCGGTTGGAGCTGCTGTTCCTTTTATTGCGTCTTGGAATCCGAGTGAGCGAGCTAAATCTGCAGGTGCGCCTGTAGAAGTAGATATCAGCAAGCTTGAGCCTGGACAATTGATTCGTGTTGAGTGGCGAGGCAAACCTGTATGGGTTGTTTATCGTACGCCTGCGATGTTGGATGAAATGAAAAAACACGAAGGTAACCTTCGTGATCCTAACTCAGAAGAGCCACAACAGCTCGACTCTGCCAAAAACTCTCACCGTTCTAAGCGTCCTGAGATTTTTGTCGCAGTCGGTATTTGTACTCACTTAGGTTGTTCTCCGTCATTCCTCAATGGTGGTTTTGGTGAAAAGGTTGAAGGTACTGAGCATGGTTTCTTCTGTCCTTGTCACGGTTCTAAGTTCGATATGGCCGGCCGGGTATTCCAGGCTGTACCAGCTCCGTTGAACCTGGAAATCCCGCCTTATACCTTTATTGACGACACTACCATTTTGGTAGGTGAAGAAGAAGGGGTTGCATAATGACTGCGAAGGTTGATAAGCCAGGCGCAATCGGCGCTGTGATGAACTGGATTGACGATCGTATTCCTATGACGCGTGTCTGGAATATGCATATCGCGCAATACCCAGCACCTAAAAACTTTAACTTCTGGTACCTGTTTGGCTCGCTTGCCATTTTGGTATTGGTTAACCAGATCCTGACTGGTATCTGGCTGACAATGAACTATGTTCCTTCAGGCGAAGGCGCATTTGCTTCAATTGAATACATCATGCGTGATGTAGAGTACGGTTGGTTACTTCGTTATTTGCATTCGACCGGTGCGTCGGCATTCTTCATTGTGGTTTATTTGCACATGTTCCGTGGCATGATCTATGGCTCCTACCAGAAGCCGCGTGAACTGCTGTGGGTATTCGGTATGCTGATCTTCCTGGCACTGATGGCTGAAGCTTTCATGGGCTACTTACTCCCTTGGGGTCAGATGTCATTCTGGGGTGCGCAGGTAATCATTTCATTGTTTGGTGCAATCCCGGTGATTGGTGATGACCTGACACTGTGGATCCGTGGTGACTACGTAATCTCAGGTGCCACTTTGAACCGTTTCTTTGCACTGCACGTAATTGCATTGCCTCTGGTACTGGTTATTCTGGTATTCCTGCACATTGTTGCGCTACACGAAGTGGGTTCAAACAACCCTGACGGTATCGAAATCAAACGTAAAAAAGGCACGGTTGCTGAAGAAGACAAGCCTAAATTTAAATTCCATGAGTACTACACGAGTAAGAAAGACATCGTTGATGCGATCCCTTTCCACCCGTATTACACCGTTAAAGATATTCTGGGTGTGGCTGGCTTCTTAATCCTGTTCTGTTGGGTGGTATTCTTTATGCCTGAAATGAACGGTTTCTTCTTAGAAGCGCCTAACTTTGAAGCGGCTAACCCGCTGAAAACACCAGAGCATATTTTCCCGGTTTGGTACTTCACACCTTTCTACGCCATCTTGCGTGCAATCCCTGACAAGTTGATGGGGGTTATTGCGATGGGGGTGTCTATCGTGATGCTGGCACTGCTGCCTTGGTTAGACCGTGGTAAGGTTCGTTCAATCCGCTACCGTAGTGGTATCCACAAGCTGAACATTGCTCAGTTCGTTGTTACCTTCTTCATTCTGGGTTGGGCTGGTGCAACACCACAAACTGTGACTTCAACAATCTTGTCACAGATTTGTACCGTAACCTACTTCATGTTCTTCGTATTGCTGTTTATCTACTCGAAGAATGAAACGACTAAGCCATTGCCTACGAGGTTGACGAAATGATGAAAAAGCTACTGATTGGTTTATTCGCATTGCTGCCTACCTTTGCAATGGCAGCCGGTCCGTCGGTTCCTTTACTGGAAGCGAACCATGACCTGACTGATAATGCGTCTTTGCAACGCGGTGCTAAGTTGTTCATGAACTACTGCCTGGGTTGTCACCAGATGCAGTATCAGCGTTATGAGCGCACGTTCCGCGATATCGGTATCCCGGTTGAGATTGGTAAAGAGACGCTGATTTTTGATGACTCAAAAGTCGGTGGTCACATTCTTAACGCGATGGACACTGATGACGCTGCAAAATGGTTTGGTGCTGCGCCACCAGACCTGACTCTGGTTGCACGTGTACGTGGTGCTGACTGGGTATATACTTACCTGAAGTCGTTCTACGTTGACGAAAGCCGTCCGTTTGGTGTAAATAACTCAGTGTTCCCACTGGTTGGTATGCCACACGTTCTGCAGGAGTTGCAAGGTGTGCCTACTGCAGAGTTCGAAGAAGTAGAAGAGCACGGCGTAAAAGTTCAGAAAGTGAAAAGCATCACAACAGATGGCTCAGGTGAGTTGAGCGCGGATGAGTATGATCAGGCGGTTCGTGACCTGACTAACTTCCTGGCTTATGTTGGTGAACCTTCACGCCTTCAATCAGAAGCGATGGGTATCAAAGTACTTGGCTTCCTGGTTATCTTCTTCATTCTGGCATTCCTGCTGAAGAAAGAATACTGGAGAGATGTCCATTAATCTGGACACTTACCAGCAATTGATGCAATAGGGGCTTAAGCCCCTATTGCTGTTTTTATCGATTTTATTACATAAAATTGGTATTAAAGTGATGTTATTACTTTGTCATTAATTTATGGAGGTAGGCATGGCCGTTGCTGCCAATAAGCGCCCTGTTATGACTCTTTTCTCCGGTGCAAACTGTATGTACAGCCATCAGGTTCGTATCGTATTGGCCGAGAAAGGGGTAAGTGTCGATATTCATCTGGCCGAAAAGGACAACTTGCCAGAGGCACTACATGAGATTAACCCTTATGGTACAGTTCCCACTCTGATCGACAGAGAGTTAGGTCTGTATCAGGCAAATATCATAATGGAATACTTAGATGAGCGTTTCCCTCATCCTCCATTAATGCCTGTCTACCCTGTTATGCGTGGTCGCAGTCGTCTGATGATGCACCGTATTGAAACTGATTGGTACAGCTTGGCGGAAAAAATTGCGCAAGGTGGTGCTGATGCTGAACAAGCGCGTAAAGAGCTGACAGAAGCGTTACTTGCGATTGCGCCTATCTTTAGCGAAGCGCCTTACTTCATGAGTGAAGAGTTCAGCCTGGTTGATTGTTATCTGGCTCCACTGTTGTGGCGTTTACCACAGCTTGGCATTGACTTGTCAGGTGCAGGTGCAAAAGAGCTGAAAGAATATATGTTGCGTTTATTTGAACGTGATTCATTCCAGGCTTCATTGACCGAAGCTGAGCGAGAGATCCGCAGCTAATGACTTCAAATCGCCCCTACCTATTACGTGCTTTCTATGACTGGATTGTTGATAACCAGTGTACACCGCATATCGTGGTTGATGCTGAGTATCCGGCGGTTGAGGTACCACGTCAGTTTGTTCAGCAGGGGCAGATTGTGCTGAATGTGAGTCCTTCA
Organism: Pseudoalteromonas sp. AWH4_217; assembly: GCF_056161105.1. Taxonomy (NCBI): domain Bacteria; kingdom Pseudomonadati; phylum Pseudomonadota; class Gammaproteobacteria; order Alteromonadales; family Pseudoalteromonadaceae; genus Pseudoalteromonas; species Pseudoalteromonas sp. AWH4_217. Next base: position 51,864 of record NZ_JBSWYM010000002.1, read on the forward strand.
GCAGCTGCTAACTTCTTAATGGACAATGACGCACTGAGCTTCAATGCGCGTTTCTCTGGTCAGCCTATGCAGGTATATGTACCGATTGGTGCAGTATTGGCCATCTATGCGCGTGAAAATGGTGAAGGTACGATCTTCTCCGAGCCGGATTTACCGCAAGATGATGAGGCTTCAGAAGAACACGCTCAGACTCAAGAAGTGATGACTGAGGAGCCTGTTGAAGCCCCTTCAACAGAGAAAGAAACGTCTGAAAAGACGAAAAAGCCCTCGCATCTGAGAGTGATTAAGTAGCACGTCAAACAATAAAAAAACCTGCCCTCTGGCAGGTTTTTTTATACCTATTATAAAATTTCGAAGGCTTTAACGACTTTAAGCACGCCATGGACATTGCGCGCAATTTCAACCGCGCGATTCGCTTCATCCTGATTGACCAGGCCCATCAGAAAGACTTCACTGTTCTCAGTCACCACCTTAATATTGCCACCATCGATGTGATCGTCTGCAATCAATTTGGTTTTAACTTTGGTGGTCAGCCAGCTGTCGTTAGTTTGTGTGGTGATACCGATATTGCTACCGATCCGCAGCTGGTTGTATATGCGTTTAATGCCCTGAACACTCTGCAGGGTATTGTGTGCCTGTTGCTTCATTTCTGTGGTGCTCACCTGGCCTACCATCAGCACATGGCCGTTGACACTCACCAGGCTGATATTGGCATGGTTTGCCAGAGCAGGAATACGCTTTAGCGCAAGCGTCCCTTTAATTTCGATATTATTATCATCAATTTGTGAACCTAATGTTCGTCTGTCATTAGCTGAAGTCACGGCACCAGCCGTTCCCGCGACTACTGCGGCGGCACAGCCTTGGATCAGCAGTACGGAGCAAAGTATCAGTGCAGGTCGTTTTAACATCTTTTATGCGTCCTGTGGAAAGAGAATATTATCGATTAACTGGCTCAGGCAGTGTACGGTAAACAGGTGGGTTTCAAGAATGCGGCTCGCCCGTTTGCTGGGTACGCGTATTTCTACATCATTTGGCCCCAGCAGGCCAGTCAGCTCTCCGCCATCATCCCCAATCAAGGCGATGACATTCAGGTCATTCGTCAAAGCCGCTTCCACGGCGCTGATCACACTTTTCTCGTGCCCATCGATGGCAACCACAAAAAGCAGGTCATTTTGATTGGAAATAGCACGAACCTGACGGGCAAAATAGTCATAGCCCTGGCTTTCTTCAGTGTTGCTGAGGTTGATTTGGGTCTGGCTCAGGGTTAGTGCTGGCAGGCAAGGACGTTCAGTTTCAAAGTAATTGACCAGCAGGTTGCTAAAGTGATCGGCAATCATGTGGCAGCTTGGCACACCACAACAGATCAGTTTATTGCCGTTGATCAGGCACTGTGCAATGGCATAAGCCGTTGACTCTAATACTTCAGGCAGCGCTTCACCTGCGGCAATTTGTGCCTGAATGCTTTCGGTAAAGATCTCTTTTATTGATTCTTGCATACTAAGTAATATTTCTAATCCATTGGATATCTGGGTTCTTATCGCCTTGAATTGCTACAAAGTCTATTCGTAACGGGACATTGTGCAACGCAGATTGTTGCAGGTAATTATATATACTGCGACGTAATTTTTGTAACTTACTTTGACTCAAAGCCTGCAGTGCACCACCAAAACCACCACCTCGGCGAAATTTTACCTCAACAAAGACCCAGGTATCACCGTCTTTCATGATCAGGTCGATTTCGCCATATCGGCAGAGGTAATTGCGAGTTATGCTTTTAAGACCTTGCTTATGTAAGAAAGTTTCAGCAACCCTTTCATAGTGTTGGCCTTTTTCTCGGCTGTGATTGAATAGGTTGCCAAACATGACTTATTGCTGCGCCTGATAGTCATCATACAGCTGTTTCATAAACAGCGGGGTCGGTGCCCTCTGATCCAGACTGACCAGCCTGATTTGTTTCTTGTGATATTGCGCCCAGCTCAATTGACGGCTGATCCGGTTTGCCGCTTTGATAGTGAGTGCGCCGGTCAGGCCATCAAACTCTTTACCGGGGATTTTGCTCAGCTGTTTAACTTCCGGGATCAAATTGAGCGCATCATAGGCCATGGCAAACAGGCGCTGTTCGATGTCGGATTGTTCAGGCCACAACTGGGTGTGTTGTTCGCGCAAGCTTTGCGACTTAACCGCGCCTGGTAACATCCAGGGGACTTCAGTGAAGAATAGCCCATCGAGATCCCCTTTATCTGTCTTGTCTATCTGTTTGCTGTAACTGCGAGAACTGGCATACAGCGGAATACGATCGGCAAAGGTGCTGACATTTACGTCCAGGTAAGGTTTAAGCAATCGGGTCTCGATGGCATCACCCAGAATGTAAATGGCATCTATATCACGACGTGAGCGCGTTTCACTTTCCAGTTCGCGTCTGAACATACGTTTTATGGTCGCTATCCGTTGCTTTGAGCTGTCAACTTCGAGCAGCTGGCGAACCACCTGGGCCATGTTTTCACTGTCCGAGTACAGCCCGACTTCAGGCTGGGTCTCACTGTATCTTTGCCATTGTGTCTCGAAATGATTGATCAAGCGTTTACCAGACGCCGTATCGGGTGCCAGCAGCATAGGTTTTTGATAGCCCTTGGCCAAAAAGTGCACCATTGCTTGTTCTACTTCGTGCTCGGGATCCAATGCAAAGTAATAGTGGTTGGGGTTGTCTGGCTGTGTTTCAGCATCAAGCGTATTGAGGAACAGGACCGGTGTTGTAGTCAAATAGGTACTAGCGGTGAGCTTCTCAACATTACTTTTCAGTAACGGGCCAATCACGAAATCGGCCTGACTCTGCTGCAGCTCCCTGTCTATTTGTGCTACATCCAGCGTTTCATCAATAAAGAAGATCTCTTCGACCCGGTTATTGTCCATGGCAGCTAAAAACCCATTTTTCAGGGCTCTGCCAAGGCGCTCACTGCTTCCCGAGGCAGGTAATAAAACTGCTAGTCGAGTCACTTCGTATGGAGCCAGGTCCAGTGTGGCTTTCACTTTCGTCGGAATAATTTCACTACCCGGGTGATTGGTATAGCGACGTTGCCAGTTATTCAGCGCCTGATGAAGCTGCACCGTCGACCCCAGGTAGATTTGATGATATTTGGCCAGTTTAACCCAGCCTTGTTGTACGACCGTTCCGCGATCAAATCGCTCTAACGCGTATGAAGACAGCTGTTGTAGTGCCTGCCAGATATCCTGATTCAGCCCGGCAATGTTTAACTGATGTTTGTTGGCCAGGTCTGCACTGTTGAAGTAATGGACCAGAGCTTTTTTGGGAAGCTGTTGAGCGGCATACACACTCCCCATCAGATACTGATGCCAGGCCTGATGCTCTGGCAGTTTTAATTTACTTTCTAAGGTTTGTAATAAGGCCAGCGCACTGCTGTATTTTTGCTGTTGCTGTCGGGCCAATGCGGTATAAAGCTTGTTTTGTACATGGTCGACACTAGCCTTGCTTTCGAGTTCACTACAGGCCTGTTCCAGAATGGGCCAGTTTTGCTCCTCAATGGCAGCCTGTCTTGCCAGATACAGCAACTGAATTTTACTTGCGCCTTGTTTACGATTGGCTTTATCAAACAAACCCTGCGCATCCAGTAGTTCGGCTGGTGCGGTGGTGGTTGCCGCTAATGTCTGTTTGTCTTGTGTTGATGGCGTTTTAGGGGTTGTGCCGCAGGCCGATAACCCCGACAATACCGCAATCACTAGACTTATATTTTTCAGTCGCACTCGCAAACCTATACTCATACCTTTTGTTTGTGGATATCTTACTGACTGACCCTGGAGAGCTCAATGACAAATGCCGAAATCTCAGACAAAATTGGCACCCTGTATATCGTTGCCACACCCATAGGTAATTTAGAAGACATCAGTGAACGTGCGCTGAAAGTGCTGGCAGAAGTCGACTTAGTGGCAGCCGAGGACACCCGTCACACAGGTAAATTATTGAGCCATTTCAGCATAAAAGCAAAAACCTTTGCGCTGCACGACCACAACGAAAAACAAAAAGCGCAGCAGATCCTGACTTGGCTGGAGCAGGGCATGGACATCGCGCTGGTATCCGATGCCGGCACGCCGCTGATCAGCGACCCAGGCTATGCGGTGGTGAACTTATGTCGTGAAGCGGGCGCTCGGGTCACCCCTGTGCCTGGTGCCTGTGCCGCAATTGCCGCGGTAAGCTGCTCAGGGTTACCAACCGACCGCTTTCAGTTTATCGGTTTTACACCGGCTAAAAGTCAGGCTCGCCAGAGCTTTTTTAAAGAAGCGCACGAATCTGGCATTACCAGCATTATGTATGAAAGCACCCACCGCATTATGGCCAGCCTGGCTGACTTGCAAACGGCACTGGGTGAGCAGCAGCAGGTGGTGTTCGCTAAAGAGCTGACCAAAACCTATGAAACCTTTTTCAGTGGGCCTGTCTGTGAGCTGATCGCGTTTCTTGAAAACGAACCCGAACGCCAGCGTGGTGAGCTGGTGCTGATGCTGCCAGGCAAAACCCAGGTCAGCAGCGAAATGACGCCTGAAGCCAAACAATTGATCGGCTTGCTGGAAGGGGAAATGCCGCTGAAAAAAGCCTGTGGCATTGCCGCAGAGTACTTCGGATTGAAGAAAAACGCCCTGTATAAAGCCATCATCGCCGAGCGTGAAGGGGAATAAACGCAAATTAATGCTGCGTTTTATGGCAAAGGTGCGTATAATCGCCCGCCTGAGTCAGCCGGATAATCGCTGCCTGTGACGAAAATGATCAGGGGGAGGAAAGTCCGGGCTCCATTGGGCAGGGTGCCAGCTAACGGCTGGGGGGCGTGAGCCTACGACAAGTGCAGCAGAGAGAAGACCGCCTAAGTTCTTCGGAACCGGTAAGGGTGAAAGGGTGCGGTAAGAGCGCACCGGGCCACTGGTAACAGTTGGTTGCAAGGTAAACTCCACCCGGAGCAAGACCAAATAGGGTTCCTTATGGTGTGGCCCGCATCGGAACCGGGTAGGTTGCTCGAGCTTGGGAGCGATCCCAAGCCTAGACGAATGATTATCGATCTCCCTCGGGAGAGAACAGAACCCGGCTTACAGGCTGACTCACCCTATTTTACATTAGCAAACGCTTGTTTTTGCAAGCGTTTGCTAACCTACTTTGAAAACCTATCTCATACTTTCACGCCTTAGCTACGCAATACGTTACATGACAAATGTGCTTGTATATATCTCATTGATTTATTCCTGTTAATTTTGGCTTTTTGGCATACTCAGGGCACTAAGAGCTAATGAGAAATGTCTACACTTCCTCATTGTATCCATATTTAAATCTCATTTTTGTGAGATAAATCCATATCTTAAGCTGTATTTGCCGACTAGATAGAGGGGTATGAATACTATAATGCGGAACAAACTGTACCTGGCATTGCTGACTGTGGGGACTAGTTTCCCTAGTTTTGCTCAGACAACTCTGGCCCCATTGACAATAGAAGTTGATGAAAATACTAAAACGAACACAACCATTGGTACTGTTCGTTTTCTTGATGGCGTATCAGATAAAACGGTGCGCTTAGAAGTTGGCACAACTGATATCAAAAACTGGATAACAAACGGTGAAGTGTTTGAGCCCATCTCATTTTCATCGACCTTTACCCAAGCGCCTATTGTTTTTGGCCAGATCCAGTCTAACAGTGATTATACGGTAGAGTATGAAGTAAATACCTACTCTTATAATGGCGTTGAAGATAAAAACCACAGCGACCTGTTAATGCGTCATCGTTTAAACAATGTGACGGCCTCAGGTTTTGAAGCGGTTCTTGAGTCACAGTTAGACAAAAAAGGCACTAGTGTTATCCAAAATTTCACCAATACAGGTGCAGGTGAAAAATTAGGGTGGATCGCATTTGCTGAACCTGTTTCAGGCTTTTGGAATGACAAACCAATCGATGTGTCAAGCACAGGCACAACGGTTACTCACAATACTCATGGTCATGCGTTCAGCGTGCCAATGACAGACACCCCGGTCATTCTAACTTCTTTATCTACATACAATGGTACTTCTCAAAGTGGCGTTGCAATTGAAGAATTATCTGCAGACAAAGTCAAAGTTCATATTGATAACCTTGATGATGCAGCGCACGTGGCGGAAAACGTCAACGTATTTGCGTTACAAGGCACGGGTTTATTAGTTACAGAAGCGAGTGCCATCGTTGGTGAAACGGGCGTGATCACAGTTTCTGATACTGACATCGAAAACCCATTCTCCATTACATTCTCAAAATCTTACAGAGAGCCAGTTGTATTCGTACAAGCTGTGGGTAAAGACAAAGAGATCTTCGACGCGGCAGTGCGTATAAACTACATCGCGCCAATGATGTTACAAGGTTATTTGCATTCAGATAACGAAAACCTTGTGCCAAATCGTTTTGGCGAATTTGAATTGCATTATCAAATTTTCGAAGCCGGTCGCTGGGATATCCCACTAGAACAGTACACCTATTCAATTGTTGCTGGTAACGATGCTGGTGTTTTCTCCGTTGATCCAGTTAAAGGTAACATCAAAGTTGCTGACCAAGCACAACTAGATTACGAATTAGGTAACAACCAATATGTGATCACAGTTCGTGTCACTGATGGCGCAGGCAATAATTATGATTCACAAGTAACTATCAACGTTAATGACATCAATGATTCATTAAACAACAACGCACAATCTATTGACGGTTTAGAAGCAGCCGATTGGGCGGGTTGGGCAGTGGCGCCAGCAGGTGACGTCAACGGTGACGGTTTTGACGACATCATCGTAGGTGCGCCTCAAACTGATGTTCGTGATGGTGACGGTGTGCTTATCACAGAAGACAATGGTGCGGCTTATGTACTATTTAGTGATGAAACAGGCACCTTCCCAACGTTAACTCAAGTTCAAGGCGGTACGCGCGGTTTTGGTATCCTTGGTGCACAAGCTGGCGATAATGCAGGCTTTTCTGTTGCTGGTGGCGTTGATATCAACGGCGACGGTTTATCAGATGTTGTTGTTGGTGCACCATATGCTGGCACTAATGGCGATAATTCCGGTTCTACTTATGTCGTATTTGGTAAATCAGATACTAACTATGTGCCGCTTCAATATTTAAACGATGGCAGCAGCGATAAAGGTTTTGCTATTCATGGTGCTTACACTCAAGACTACTCAGGTGGTTCTTTAGTTGTTGGTGATGTAAACGGTGACGGCCTGGGTGATATTGTTATCGGTGAAACAGTCACTCGTTTCTTAGCGGGTACAGGTTCTTTTGCATTAAGAAATTTATTAGAAGACGGCGCCGCTGATCCAAACCTGGCGTATGTTGTTTACGGTAAAAAAGATAAAAGCGTTGTTCAGTTAGCCAACGTTGCAACAGACTACAATACACAAGGTTTTGCCATTACTCGTCCTAACAGAAAGCTATTCAGCGACTGGCATTACGGCGCGCAAGTATTACCAACGGGTGACTTTAACAGTGATGGTTTAACAGATTTCATCGTGAGCAACGGCTTATACGTTGATACAGCGGGCACAAGCTATGTTGTATATGGCCGTATCGGTGGCGAAGCGATTAAATACAACAACATTTACAAAGACGAACACGGTATTAAGATCACGCCAGAAGGTTCAAACAATTACGGTTTCGACTTCGGTAATGCCACTCTTAATGCTTTGCCATCTTTTACTACTTCTCATGTAGGTGACGTAAACGCCGATGGTGTTGACGATATCGCGTTATTATTGACAGACACAGGGTGTTGCTCGGGTATTGATCACCCTCGAGCATACATCTTATTCGGCGGTGTTGACGTTGCTGATGAAATCAATCTAGCGGATATTGCTAATGGCAATGGCGGTTTTGTTATTCACAACGATGCGTCAAATATCGACCACGGTGACTTACAAGTTATTTTGGGTTCAATCGGTGGTGCAGGTGACTTAAATGGCGACGGCTTTGATGACATCATCATCGGTGACCCGTTTGCAGAGGACAACAAGGGTCGCGTATACGTAGTTTATGGCCGCGCAGGTACAGAGCCTGTTTATCTTAGTGAGATCATTGAAACCCAACAAGGCTTTTACTCTGAAGGTAATGGTGGCGAGCAACTTGGGCAATTCATTGCAAGTGCTGGTGACATTAACGGCGACGGTATCAAAGACATTCAATTTGGTACGCCTTCTGCGAACAAAAACAACCAAGAAAACACAGGTGCTGTGTACGTTCTAAATGGTGACGGCAAGTTAGTAACGCTTTGGGGGACTGACGGTAACGACACAATCACAGGTACTGCGTCTGCAGATAATATTGCCACAGGTACAGGTGACGACGTCATTCGAACTAACGGTGGCACTGATGCTGTTCACGCAGGTCCTGGTGAAGATACCATTTACATTTCTGACAACACCTTCACACGCATCGACGGTGGCGGTAATACTGATACGCTCATCTTTGATGGCTCAGGCATTAACCTAGACCTTGCAACACAAGCCTCACGTGTACGTAATATTGAAGTATTTGATATCCGTGGTTCAGGTGCTAACTCAATTACGCTTAATAAGAGCGTGAGTAGTAACTCAAACTTACGAATTTTAGGTGACAACGACGACTATGTTGGTGCAGCAAATAACCAATGGGTTGATTCTGGTTCAACACAAGTTATCGATAATATCACTTATAAAGTGTTCACGTCTGGCTCAGCAACCATGTTAGTGCAAGATGGGTTAACCGTTACGGTTAACAACGAACCTACTATCGACCCTCAACAGTTCTCTGTAAGTGAAGCAGCTGCGAGTGGTACAGAAATCGGCACATTAGAGGCAGATCCTAACGATATTGGTGACTATGTAACCTTCCAAATCCTAAGTGGTAACGAAGACGGTGACTTGGTATTAGATGCACAAACGGGTGTGTTAAGCATTAGCGATACGGTTTCTCGTTTAGACTATGAAAACACCTCAACGTACACCTTAGAAGTCATCGTTTACGACCAATACAACACCACTGACACTGCAGAAATCACTGTTGAAGTACTAAACATGGAGTCGATGGAGATCACTTTAGAAGGTGATGTAAGTGGTGAAGGTAGTTACTGGGGCGAAAACACGGTTTTAGATTTGCTTGGCATGAGTGCTCCTGAGTGGGCGTCAACAGAAACTAAGCATACTTGGACTGTGCCAGAAGAAAATCTACCAGATGATCCTGCAATTATTAGAATTGAATCACACGGTAAAATCCATTATGTGGGCGGCATGAACTTATTCGGCGGTTGGGTCGAAGCTGACATTCCTCTTGAGATGGACTTACGATTCCCAGATGAAATAGCTGCTGGTCAGCCAGTTAATTTAGCAACCAAGTTTACCGTTGGTGAAAATGCAAACTTCATGGCGTCTTCTCCTGGTGTGCAAATTTCGGCTGAGTTAATTTTTGAAGACTATTTAATCAAATATGAATCAGCGCTGTTTGAAAAGCTAAATGGTCAAACCAAAATCGATTACGCGTCTTATGAGAAAACGGTTGGTTCAGAATCTTTTGGTGTATACGGTGATAACTGTGCTAACGCGCTTAATCGTGCCGATTGCTATGAGTTGGAATACGGTGTAGAAGTTTTCGATTTAACTCGTAACTTAACTGATGAAGAAATTACGTCTTTGACAGAAAGCTACTTCTACGAGTTATCCGTTGCTGTCGCAACTGAAAACGCAAAAGCCAGAAGTGATGATATTAGCTTTGGTACGAGTGTGGTAAACGGTGTGGAAATTATCGACGCTGTATACGCTCACTTCGGTTTAACTGATGGCGTTGAAATTATCAGCACAGATGTTTCTGATCCGACAGCGACAACCATTGCCTATATTCCGGCGAATGTATCTTATGAGAATATCGCTCTATTTATTAAAAACTTAACTCGTAATTCATTAGCAGAATTACCTTCAAATGCAAGGAAAGCGATTGAAAAAGCGATTGATTTAGACGTAGATAAGTTACGTTTCTTAGCTAGTCACGACTTAGTTGATTGGGTATCAGAAGAGGTCTATTGGGGTTCTAACTGGACCAAGTGGCATGCAGCGGCAGGCATGGAGGCAATGGAAGGTACGTCTGAACAATGTATTGATGGGTATTTCGCACCGACCGGTGAAGATTTATATCGTCGCTACAAATACAGTACGCTTGATACTTTCTTAAGTGCAGCGCTTGATTTAAAACAAGACTTTGAGTTGAACATTGAATCTAGCGCTATTTTAGTTCTTGAAGATGGTACTGAGATTTACTTTGACCCGGAAGAAGACATTACCTTTACACCTGAGCTAACCCATGACGTTAACAATGATGGCATGATTGACGCAACGTTAACCGTAAATGCAGCATCGAACTTTGTTAATAACAGTAAGATGAGTGCATTCTTTAGAATGCCATTTAAATTGCTTGAGTTTGAATACAACGTGCAAGAAGCGATTTGTTCAGCTGACCAAGTTTATACCATGGGTAACCAAGGTTTGATGTTTGAAAAAGGTTCTTATGGACCATTATTAGACAGCGAGAAAGTGGTTACGGCTGGCGACACAGACTTTGGTGGACCAACGGAAATCACTATTGCACAAAACTCCTTCACTACAGCATTGTCATTCGACTTATGTAGCAACAGTGCAGCGTGTGGTGAACCAGTATTATCATTTGGCAACAATGCGCCAGTTGCGTCTGATGTAACTGTAGCAGGCGAGTATGTCGGCAAATCAATGTTAACTGCATCTTACACTTATGCCGACCATGAAGGTGACTTGGAATCAGGGACTCGTTACCAATGGTATCGTTCTGCTACAGGCAGTAAGGACGATGCACAGGTAATTGATGGTGGACTTTACCAATCATACACCTTGTCATTAGAAGATATTGATAGCTATGTTGCTTTTTGTGTAACGCCAAATGACGGTACGTTATTCGGTGACCCTGAATGTTCTGAGTGGACGTATGTGGAAAGCCCGTTCCATCAAGACTTGTCTATTATGAACAGTTTTGGTCAATCAATTGTGCTGAACGGCACAGATCAGCTTATGGTTCAAACCATGGGTTCAGGTTTTAATCCAAACAGTTCATACACAATTGAAGCATGGGTAAAAGTGAATGCTTTAGACCCTGAGAACAACTCTAACTTGTTTACTTTCTCTGAAGATGCAAATTCTTCAAATGCAGCTATCCGTATTTTGAAAGATGGTACTTTACGAGTAAAAGCTACCAAGTCTGCATACAAGTCAACACAAACGATTACTGTAGGTCAGTGGCAACACTACGCATTAACTTATGATCAACCAACACAAACAGTATCTTTATACTTAGATGGTGAGTTGGTTATTTCAGAAGTGAATGCCGCTAATGACGCCGACGTTCATTTTGTATGGGGTGCAGGTAATGACCGTGTAAGCAAGATGTTCAACGGTCAGATTGACGAAATCCGTGTCTGGAACTACGCAAAATCACAAGATTCTATTGTTGCACATCGTAACTTGGGGGCGTCGTTAAGTGATTCGAGCTTATTGTCTTACTATAGTTTCGATAATGAAGAAAACGGCGAAGTAAAAGACTTAACGGGTGAAAGCACGATGGAGCTGATAAACACACCGACCTTTGAAAAACACAACGCTTACTTTACCTTCGATGGCAATAGTGACTATGTTGAAATCGAGCATGATGATGATCTGAACTTTACCAGTGGCAATAGCTTTACTATCAAAGCGAAGATTTATAAAGCACCGGGTAGTAAAAATAGTAACCGCGTCATTGCAGCTAAAAAAGCATCTGACTCTAATGATGACATCGGTTGGCTATTGCGAATCAATAACTCGAATCGACTTGAGTTCAGGTTCGTCAATGACAGCAATGCAAGCAGGAATATTATTGCATTTAATAGTTCTAAGTATAGCTTGAGTAACTTGGCTGATGGCCGTTGGTACGATGTCGCCGTCGTTGTAGATATGGAAAATAAAAAGTGGAAGGTTTTCGTAAATGGCACATTTGTTAGACAAGCTACTTTATGGGGTATACAAGTAAACAATACATTACCTATTCGTATTGGTGCATATAGCGGCGACGAAACAGTAGTACATAGTTTTAAAGGTTACATCGATGATGTGGCGGTGTGGACACGTGCGTTAACTGAGGACGAAGTTGGTAGTTGTACTGCCGAAATGGTATCAGGCTGTGAAGAAGACCTATTGTTGTTCTATGACTTCGAGCAAGACAGAGCGAACAACGTAGCGAGAGATGAATTTAACGGAACTATCTATGGCGCAGTTGAAGTAGGTAATAACCTTGATGTTAAGTTTACTACGACTGAATATGCTGCTTTTGCTGGCAAGCTTCCAGGCGGTACTGGAGTCACATTCGGATTAGCAGATGCGCCTGCCTTCGGTGACGTAGCCATCGGCGAATACTCTGGTGAATTTATTTATACACCAAATGGCAGTGCAAATGGTGCAAGCGACTCATTTAGTTATTACATTTACAGTAGTGATAACGGTCAAAGCCAGAAGCAGATTGTTACCGTTGATTTTGAATAAGCTCAATAGCGTATAAAAAGTTTGAAGCCGCGATAGTAAAAAGTGTCGCGGCTTTTTTGTTTCGATAATATTTATGAGACCGTTACGCGAAAGGCTATGATTTACTAGGGCCGTTGGTAGGGGGTATTTTTGTACACAATGCGTGCAAAAGTACAGGGGGCAATCGAATGGTGCATGCTGGCTTTTACCGCTATGTACATGCCCGATATCGAGGCCATTTTTTGTGATGGCTATTGAAAAACCACCTTGCCGACTATATCTTCACCACATGAGTTATGAGACATTTGCCAAAGTGCTGCGGTGTTTAGTGCCGTTTTTGCTGTTATGTACGCTACTGAATATGGGTAGTCGTGATGCCGTGGCCGCTGATTGGCAAACTCAACCCGTTTCTGTGGTTGTGTTGTCACAGGCAGTGAGTGCCGAGCCACATACAGCGCCCGACGCGAATGATCTCAGGCATAAGGTCACTGACACTGCACTGATCAAGCATTTGCCTGCACCTGGTACTGAGGTGTCGCATTCACAACCGACAAGCTATCCCGCGCAACTGCCGTCACAGAACCGTTTAACGCATCCTAGTTACTTTCTGCATCCGGACCAGCAGCCGGATTATGATCTACTCTATGCCTTTGCTGACCCCGACTTGTATCGGGTGAGCCAGCAATATATTCATCAACCTTTGACGCGACCCTGGCATCAATGTTCGACTCGTGTACGCACGGGGCTGATCAATGACTGTCAACCCGCCAACTTAACCTATCGAGCAAGACTGACTTATCAGCTGAGCGCCTGATCTCACAACACAAACCGACCGCAAGGTTCGGTCGGATTACAACATGTTTTATCAGGTAAATAGCGAAAGTGTGAGCGGCCAAATGAGGCAGCTCATCGTTAAGTGAGTCAAATTATGAATAGAAGAGCGAACGCTGCGGGTACGGCCTGGCCGGCGCGGCTTAAACGTCTGCTGGTGGTAGCCGTGATCCTGGTGCTGGGTCTGTGTGCGATGCCCAACTTATATCAAAACACCACCCAACTCAGTATCCGTACACTAACATCAGAGCCGGTAGCACCCGGCCCGGACCAGCTTGTGCAGTTGCTGCAAAGTCGCGGCTTTACTGTGGCTGACATAGAGTCGGGCAAACCGACTTTGGTTACACTAACTCCACAGACAGCCTCCGCTGCAGCGCAAGAGGTATTGGCTGAGGCTTTGCGTGGGCAGGCTTCAGTAAAAGTGGTTGAACAAGCTACCGCACCTTACTGGCTGCAACGACTGGGCCTGTCTCCCATTAAACTGGGTCTTGATTTAAACGGCGGTGTACTGTTCGTGCTGAAAGTCGATACCGACAAAGCACTGGAAAAGCACATGGAAAACATTGCGCTGGAGGCCAAAGCGCTGCGGATCCGCGATAAGTTAAAAGGCGTTCGTATTGAGCGCAGTTCGGTTGCTGGTCTTGAGCTGGTGGCACTTCCTCAGGGAGAGGCGGCACTGCATCAGTTGCAGTCGGCATTACTGGATCAGTTTCAGCATCTGAGTGTCAGTACACACCAGCAAGGCAGCTTGTTGCGTGCTTCCTTAAGCTATGATGAAACCGGCAAGGCGGCTTTTGAAAAACAAACGATGACACAAGCGTTGACGACGCTGCGCTCGCGGATTGAAGAGCTGGGTATTACTGAAGCTGTGACGCAGCGTCAGGGCGCGAATTATATTCGCATTGAACTACCCGGGGTGCAGGATCCGGCGGCAGCAAAGCGGATCATCGGTGCTACGGCACAGTTGTCTTTTCACGCTTTGCAGGAATTCGGTGGCAAGCGCGTTAAAGCTGAACACGGCATGGTGGGGTTAGATCCGCGAGCCATTTTTACCGGGGCCGATATTGATTCGGCGCAGGCTGGCCGGGACGAATACGGAAAGCCTCTGGTACAGCTGTTTCTATCATCCCAGGGCGGCGATAAAATGCTGCGTTTTTCCCGCACGCATGTGGGTCAGCCTATGGCGACTATGTACAGTGAGTACATTGCCGACAGCCGGGGAGAGATCCGCGAAAGCAGTCAGGTGATCTCAGTGGCTACCATCCAGCAGGTGCTGGGGCAGCGCTTCAGCATAACCAATTTAGGGTCGTGGCAAAAAGCGCAGGATCTGGCACTGTTACTGCGGGCTGGCTCCTTAGATGCGCCCCTGACCATAGTAACTGAGCGCACCATAGGGCCGAGTTTGGGTGAGCAGAACATCAGCAGCGGCTTTGCGGCACTGGCACTGGGTCTGTCACTGACGCTGGGTTTTATGTTGCTGTGGTATCGCAAACTGGGCGTTATAGCCTGCGTGGCGCTGGTGGCGAATCTGGTGTGTTTAGTGGGTCTGATGTCTTTGTTACCCGGTGTAGTGCTCACTTTGCCGGGGATTGCGGGTCTGGTCCTGACCATTGGTATGGCAGTCGATACCAATGTGATTATCTTTGAGCGGATCAAAGAAGAAAGGCGCCAGGGAAACAGTATGCGCGTGGCGTTGCAACGTGGTTATCAGCAAGCGCAAAGCAGCATCATAGATGCCAATCTGACCACCATGATCACTGCACTGGTATTAATGTCCATTGGCTATGGTCCGGTTAAGGGCTTTGCCATCACCCTGGCGCTGGGGATTATGACCAGTATGTTTTGCGGTGTGGTGGTCTCCGGCCAATTGTCTCAGTGGGTCTATCGGACCAAACCGGTAAAAGGAGCCTGATATGCGCGATTTATGGCAAACACTTCGAACCTCAGGCTTAGTGCTGAGTCTGATTGCGATGATACTCAGTTGTGTGCTTATCAGTCAGCGAGGTCTTGAGCTCGGGCAGGATTTTACAGGTGGCTATGTCACAGAATTCCAGCTTGCTCAGGATATACCCGGCGATGAATTACAACACCAACTGGCACGTCATGTGAGCGGAGGGTTTCGTTTATCTGCTCAGGGTGCACTTCACTGGCAAGTATTCCAGCCGCCACATAATGACAGCCCGACGCCACTTAGCTGGCACACTCAGTTGCCCGATAATCTGGGGGGAGAGATCCTCGACAGCCGCTATGTGGGTGCGCAGATAGGCGCTGAGCTCATCGAGCAGGGCGGGCTGGCATTGCTCGTGAGCCTGTTGGCAGTGGGCCTGTATCTGATAGTACGATTTGAATGGCGACTGGCTGTATCGGCAAGTCTGGCCCTGCTACATGACGTGCTTATCACACTGGGCTTTTTCGCTGCGACCGGAATGGAATTTGACCTGACGGTACTGGCCGCCTTACTGGCCATCATTGGCTACTCATTGAATGATTCGATTGTGATTGGCGACAAAGTCAGAGAGCTGGTTCGCGCCCGCCCGGATAGCACCGTGAGCAACACCATTAATGCGGCGTTGGGCAGCACCCTGGGCAGAACCACCATTACTTCATCAACCACGCTAACAACTATAGCGGCATTGTGGTGGCTCGGTGGTGCCAGTTTGCAGGGGTTTGCGAGTGCTTTATTCATTGGGGTGACAGTAGGAACCTGGTCCTCCATTTTTGTCAGCGCAACGTTACCGCAGTGGCTGGGACTGAGTCATCGAAATTATCAGCGTTCGCTCAGTGAAAAAGAACAACAGCAGCTGGCAGAGCCTTAAAAAGCGCGTTATTTAAAGGGCAGAGAAGACTGCCCTTTTGAGTTGCTGCTTACTCCGCCAGCAGCAACTCGACCACTTCTTTGCGGGATGTGAGTTGTTTGATCAACAAGATCTGTTGATCGTTGACGGCTGAAATGCGGATAATGTCGTTTGCCACTGTGGTGATGATCTCAAAATCACCGCTGTGTAGATCGTAAGACCACAATTGTGCATTTTCATTAATCCCATAAAGAGTATTGCCAAATGCCGTAAAGCGCCGCTCGCTGCCCTGATCCAGAAGAGGCTCAATCAGCTCGTCTTCAACCGGGCCGGATCGCCAGAAGCGATCCATGTGATCGGTGTAAACCAGGCTACCGTCAGCGGTTTTGAGCGCCCAGGTGACCTCGCGCTCGTTCAGAACACGTATGGCTGAATCTGTCAGGTTCAGCTCAGCAAACGTGAGTACCCCATTTATTTTGAGCTGGGCAAGTGCTGTCTGAACGCGGCTGTCCCAGTAAAATAATTGCTCTACCGGGTGCGCCAGGGTAATGGCGTGCGCAGTGCCATCCAGTGCAAACTTCACCAGTGCTTTGTCGGCGTTGGTTAAAAGCTCACTGCCATCGGCTGACCAGTGGGTTTCGTATAAAAAGGTGTCCATCGGGAAGTTACTGAGCTGACGGGGGACCTGCCCGTCGCTGAGCCAGATCTGCATTTGTCCGGAACGTGCGGAGTTAAAGGCGAGCAGATCGCCACCCGGCTGGAATATCGCATTGCTTTCTTCTTTGGTGGTGCGTTCGAGGATTGTCGCTTGCGACGTTTGCAGCGAAGCGTCATTGCCAAACGGCATAGCCAAAATATCACTGTCATATTGTCCCTTGATCACCAGCATACGGTGACCGTCGGGATGAAACACCGGGGAGCCCATAGGTTCGTCAACTGGCAGGGTCACGGGGCTGACTTGCCCTTGATAAGTGAGGGTATATAACTGGCGTCCGGTGCTGAAGGCCAGCTGGTTCTCATAGGGCGAAAAATTGGGATAGATGGGCCTGAATCGGGCTATGGTATTTGGATAGTGAATGCGGTGACTGGATACCTGCTCGCCATCGGGCCTCAGCATATCAAGATAATAGTGCTCACCCTCACCAAGGCGCACCACCGCCAGCAAGCCGTCTTTACGGGAATAATCATAGCTAATGATGTCGCCGTCGCTGACCTCATACAGAGGCGCGCTGCTGTTATCTGTCATTGAGTAGCGGATCAGTTTCCAGCGCTCGTCCGTTTTTTGTAGCAGGGCTATGTGCTCGCTGTCTAGCCATTGTGGCTCTCTGATCTGTGAGTTTTTGCATTCCAGTACACGAGTTGGGATTTGCGGTGTTTGCAGCGCTTTATCGAAATCCAGCGTCATCAGGTGATAACAGAGCTTCTGGGTGACGGGCTGCACACAGGTTGAGGTTTGCACGAATGCCAGGGTTTTACCATCGGGTGAAAACTGATGCTGCCCGTTGATATCCAGGTTGTTCGTCAGGCGAAACTCCTGCTGGGTGTCGATGCGCTTTGCCCAGATGCTGTTGCGGCACAGTTCAGTCGAAAAACGATGGAATACGATATATTCGCCGTCGGGCGAGTAAACCCCGGCCACTTCACGATTATCGGTGGCTGTGAGGGGGCGAAATTCGCTGATCGTCAGCTGTTCGCTTGAACTTGGCTCAAACAATACAGAAGCCGCGAGACCGACAATAAAAAATGCCGCCGCAAACAGGGCAAATCCGAATTGTGAGCGGGAGCGTATTTGCGCGTGCGCTGGTGTGTGGCTTGATTCGGGGTGACTGTCTTCTGAGTGCTGTGCCGATGCTGCGCTTGGCGGCTGTGCTTGCCAGCGTACATCACATTCCAGGCTATAGCCTTGCTTGGCATGGGTTTTGATAAAATGCTGTTCCTTGCCATCATCACCCAGTGCTTTTCTTAACTGAGCAATGCAGCGTTGCAAAGTATTAGGCGAGACTATGGTGTCCTGCCAAACTGCATCCAGTATTGCGTCCTGACTGATCACCTGCCCCTGTTGCTGAGCCAGCACGGTGAGCACCGACAGCGCTTTGGGCGCTAAGGTTTTGACCTCTTGGTTTACGGTGATTTGGTTACGCGATAAGTCTACAAAAAACTCTCCAACCCAGTATTGCTGTGTCATAACACCCCTAGTGCGCTTGGCGCTTTCTGCATCTGTACCAAAATCTTACACTGAAATTTTATGTAAGGTTTTGATAGTAATGCTTTTTATGGTTTACAGATTAAAGTCAGCGAGAAGTCACTATAAAGCCCAGTTTTAATTTTTGAAACGATTAAGGTGAAGGCTTATCTATCCGCTTACATGGAGAATATATGATGAAGTCTGAATTACCAAAGTTACTTTTTTCTGTTGTTACCCTGCTGCTGTGCAGCAACAGCCATGCTCAAGGTGTGCTGCCCGGATTGAACGGCCCTTATCTGGGCCAAAACCCTCCCGGGCTCACACCCAAAGTGTTTGCCCCTGGCATCGTATCGACACTCGATTGGGGAGATGCGGTGCATTTCGCACCTGATAAAGAAGTGCTTTATGTATCTCGATGGCGGGTGGCCAATGGCCAGCGTGAAACGGCTCATGTGGTATTCAAACGAGTTGCCGAAGGCTGGCAAAAAGTGGTGACTGAGCACACAGGCCGTGCGGCGTATTACAGCCCGGATGGTCAAATGGTGTTTTACGGCAAGCAATATAAAACGCGCACCTCAGACGGATGGTCTGAGATGAAAAAGCTCGGCCCTGCTTTTGATGATATCCCTTTGATGGGGCTTAAAATGTCGCGAAAGGGCACGTTAGTGTTCGACGAGTTTACTCGTGACGGTAATGGCGTACTGAGATACTCAAAATGGGATAAGGGTGAGTGGCAGGCACCAACAGCGTTTAGCACAGCAATCAATACAGGTAAGTGGAATGCCCATCCGTTTATTGCACCTGACGAGTCTTATGTTATGTGGGATGGTGAGCGGGAGCAGGGGTTTGGCAGTTCAGATCTGTATATTAGCTTTCGCCAGCGCGATGGCTCATGGGGTGAAGCGATTAATTTGGGAGCGCGAGTTAATACGGCTGCCGAAGAAGGAGGACCTCAGGTAACACCGGATGGTAAATATCTGTTTTTCAACAGAATGGTTAAGTCTAAGGGGAGAGCAGGTGAAGCACAGTCCGACTTGTTCTGGGTTGATGCAAAAATTATTGATGAGCTCAGGCCCGTTGATTGAGGTCCCGAGCGGTCAGATTTGCACGAACGGTGACGTTCATCGACGGCTAGATTGTCATGGATTTTCGACCTGAAGTAAAAGATATTTGACATGAGTAGAATTTTCAACCAGTATTAGGTCAAATATTTTTTACTTTGAGTTAAGGATGGTAGTCATGACAAGCAATGAAAAATTGAAAGTGCTCAAGGCGCTGCTCGACTCGCTGAGCTTTCGGGATCTGACTTTGAGCTTAGATCTGTTGGTAACCGGTGCTGTAGTCTATTTCTACGCCTCCAGTCTGATGATGGCTACAGCAGAACAGCTCGCCAGTGGGGTTTGGATATCCCAGCTGCTCGTCAAAGTTGTGGGTGTTTCGATTGCTTTGTCTATTGTCAGTCAGCTATTGCTGGAGCTGGTCAGTGATGGCGAAGTCGATCAGTCTATGGATGAACGAGAAAAACAGGTGTCGCTGGTAGGTAATAAATATGCACTTTGGACGCTTCAGGCCGGGGTCTGTTTTGCGATTGGACAATATGCTTTTGAGCAAAACGGTATGGGTATTGCTGAGCGTGCGCCGTTGCCGTTTTTCACGTTACACATCATGGTTGGCGCTTTTTTGCTGGCGGAACTGGTTAATTACGCAACTCAGCTGATCAGAAACCGCATGGTGACATCTTATGGCTGAGTGCACTATCAAAAACCAAATCAGAACCCTGAGGTTTATGGCGGGCGAGATGACGCAGAAAGAGCTGGCTGAGCGTGTTGGCGTGACCCGGCAGACTATTATGGCGATTGAGGCAGCAAAATACTCACCATCACTGGAGGTCGCGTTTAAAATTGCTCAGGTATTTGGCGAGCCGCTGGAATCTGTTTTTCAGTATCAGCATCGTGAGCTGTGAAAAAAGTCGGTACGCGAATAAAATTAGCTAGGTAAAATGGATGGTTTTCTTGGCACCTTAATTGCATTAACAAAATGTAAATAGCGGGCCTGCTTAGTTTGCCGTTGAGAGATGACCCGCCCTAATCTCCACCAATGGAAGGATATCATCAATGAACGCAATTAATGCAAGCGCTGGCGCCAGCGCAGCCAGCCAGGTCTACGCGACACGCGCAACTTACACGGCCGACCAGCAAACCGCTGAGACAACCAAAACTGCAAGTGATACTGTCACGCTTAGTGACAAAGCCAGGCAGGCGGAAAACAAGTGGCAAGAACTTGCAGCCAACTATGATGTACACAATATGTCGGCAGGTGAAATGCGCAGTCTGTCACGAGAGCTATTTGATGGCGGCTTTATCGGCACGGGTGAAATGATGGTGATAGGCGCACCGACTGCTATGAATGAAAATCCGCTCAAGAAACACGATTTACTGAACGATATGCGTCATACCTATCAACTATCGTCCGCCATGGGTGGGCACAGCAAAGAGTCCAGTGAGCTGTATCTGAAATCTATCGAAGTGCTCGAAAGATTGGGTAAAACCCGCTCTGATCCCGCGGCTTAACAAAATGGGTGCATAACCGCTGCATGCACCCTGTGTTCAAAGCACTAGTTGATGTACAGAGAGTCACTCCAGTAACCAAACGGAGAGGCCACTGAATTCGCCGAGGCTTTTACCTGACCTGCAGACTGACCGGTGAAATCCCAACCATACAGCCAGCCAGTGACAGTTTCCCCTGCCTGACAGCGATGTAAATTAGAACCGCATCGCGCCTCTCTGAGCGCAGCAGACTTCGACAGGCCATTCATGGTAGCGTTATTTGGATTACCGTAGCCGACTTGCCAGGCATACACAAATAAGTAGCTACCACCATGATTTGTGCTGCCGGTTGAGAAGTCACCCGCCAGAATGGTTTGGTCGCCACCTTGCTGTGATCGTACCAGGCCAAATTCAAAGTAGGAGATACCTGTGGCAGGGGCCATAGGTTGAACGTCAAAGCGAGGGTATTGCTTGGTCGTTTCTCTGAATTCCGGCGCCTGTTTTACTAGGTCTGAAGTTGAGAATTCTATACCGTAGTAGTTTTCTGCATTTTTCATAATGCCGTTTTCAATGTCACCGGCCAATGCCGAACCCGACATAACTACAGCCAGACCCAATACAGCGTTTCGCAAATTTTTCATAAAATTGTCCTTTTTAATTAGTGTGTCTGTGACGCAAAGTGCGTCACAGATGTATTGTTTACTTTTTGTGAATCAATTTAAACTTTTATTTTACATTTGTTGTGAAGAGCTTGCTTTGGATCAAGAAGGCTGGGTGTCTAAGTATGCGCGTCAAGACCACAACGGGGTTGTTTATCTGGTATACAGACTTGTTACGTATCTGATAAGGTGACAAATGAGCGGCTATTCAGGTCGTCAGTACAGGACAAAAACAATTAAAAAGGAGTGAATATGCGTCATAAAACACATGCCCGCTGGTTGGGTGGCGTCGCCTTATCGACGATTGCTGCAGCGGTCATTTACGCAAATCATCAACCCACCATTCACGATATAACCCCCATAGTAAAAGTACACGAGAAAAATATTCGTGAACCTGATAAGTCGATGCAGAGCCTGATCCGCGTGAATCCTGCGCGTCAGGTCGATATACTGGCGCGATATGAGCAGGCATTCAAGCAGGTCCAGGCACACAGAGCACAGGAATACTCAGACACCCAGTGGCAAAACCTGGGGCCAGAAATGGTTGGTGGTCGAACCCGGACCCTGGTATTTCACCCGCAAAACCCCGACGTTGTGTTCACTGCCGGGATTTCCGGGGGAATATGGAAGTCTGTGGATGGTGGAGAAAACTGGCAGCCGGTTGCCAATGACCTGCCCAGTATGGCGATAGGTACTCTGGTCTTTGACCCTGCCGACAGTAATCGCCTGTTTGCGGGCAGCGGTGAAGGAGTCTATGTGGGTCGTGGATTCACAAACAGCATCGGCTTTGCCGGTGATGGCATCATGACATCTGAGGATGGGGGCGAGACCTGGTATCAGTTGGAGAGCACCAACAATAATGTCAATTTCCAGTATGTTAACAAGCTCCGTTTTGGAGCCAAAGGTCGCTTGTATGCGGTGACGAATACCGGGATTTGGCTGTCTGATGACAAAGGTGAGCGCTGGCAACTGGCACTGGATCAAAACGAGGTGGTGGGCGGCTGTCTGGAACTGGCGGTGAGCCCATTAAGTGACGAGCAGGATCGTATCCTGGCAAGCTGTGGCAACTTTGGTGAGGGCGGTGCAGTCTATTTGAGTCTGGACTCGGGACTGAGCTGGCAGGCGGTGATTGCAGAGCCCAATCAGGGGCGGACGACTTTGGCCTTTGCACCGTCTGACCCAAACACGGTTTACGCACTGGCTGCGTTTAACGCTCGGGGAGAGATACCCCATGCGCTGCAGGGCTTGTATAAATCTGTGGATGGGGGGGAAAACTGGACGCTGGTCACAGGTCCGCAACACGAAGATATACTGGGCCGGTATGTGCTCTCTAACCCCGCGACACTGAATTGTGACGACCCACAGCGGAGTTTCATTTATGGTCAGGGCTGGTTTGATAATACGCTGACTATAGATCCCACAGATGCGAATGTGATCTGGGTTGGCGCGGTTGAGTTGATGCGCTCCGTAGATGGTGGTCAGAGCTGGCAACAGATGTCGTTTTATTATAGTGGTGAGGCGCTCCCGCATGTGGATCACCATGGACTTTATTTTCATCCCAACTACGATGGGGTCAATGAAACCCGACTATATAACGTCAATGACGGTGGTATTGCCCAGACTGACAATCCCTTTGCATCAGGGGTGAGTGCCTGTGCAGAAGAGCCTGCTGAGATCTCCTGGCGCTCTTTGAACTCAGGTTACAATGTCACTCAGTTTTACCACGGCGATGTATCGGAAGATGGCAGCCGGGTAGTCGGTGGCGCTCAGGACAACGGCAGCTGGATGTATACCCCGGATATGGGATGGCAGGATGTCGGAGCCGGTGATGGTGGTTATGCGTTTTTTATTGATGAAGCACGTACGCTGATGTCCAGTCAGAATGGCACTTTGTTCCTGCGTGAAAACGGAGAAAACCGCTATATACAAAAAGCGGACTATGAAAATGCCCTGTTCATTGCACCGTATGTGGTCGACCCGAATTACTCTGAACGAGTCTGGCTGGGCGGGCAGAGTTTATGGCGTCTGGATGAGCTGGCCGATGGTCAGTTTGAGCGCGCATCTGAGCGGTTTACCGAGGAGTATCGTCGGGGGATCACTGCGCTGGCGGTTAAACCAGGGGACAGCAATACCGTTGTTTACGCACAAACGGACGGCGCGCTGAAACGCCTGACTAATGCGCTGAGCGCAGACAGCACGACCATAGGGCAAGATATCAGTTTCTCTGACACCGCCTATGTGCGCGAATTGCACTATAGCCTGCATAACCCCGCACATATGTATGCGGTCACATCCACATTTGATGAAAAACACATCTGGAAGAGCGAAGACGACGGGACCAGCTGGCGAGCACTCGATGGAGAAGGGGAAGGGGCGTTTCCGGATTTACCGGTACATACCCTGGTTGAGCTCAAAGAAGACCCGGATACCTTGTTCATTGGCACAGATTATGGTGTGTATCACACCGATAATGGCGGCGAGCACTGGCAGCCTTTCATTCACGGGCTGCCCAATGTCGCTGTGTATCGCATGGTATTGAGGCGTATTGAGCACATCAACTATCTTTATGCATTCACATATGGTCGTGGTGTATATCGTATTGCGCTGGATGTACCGAACCAGGCACCACAATGGCGTCAACAGCCTGAGACACTGACTGTCAGGCAGGACGAGCCCATAACGCTAGAATTGATCGAGCTGGTGGTTGACTTGAACGGGGATGACTACCAATTTAGTGCGACTGAGTTACCGCAAGGGTTTGAATTGACACCATGGGGGACTCTGAGCGGGCAGTTTTCCCAACCGGGCGAGTACAAGGTGACCATTGAAGTCAGTGATGGTGAACTCAATCAACCGCTTGAGCTGGAGTTTGATGTTGAAGCATCCAGTGATGGTTCAGGCGATGGCTCAGGCGATGGCTCAGGTGATGGTTCAGGCGATGGTTCAGGCGATGATTCAGGCGATGATTCAGGCGATGGCTCAAGCAGTGACTCGGGTGACGATACGAGCGAAGTCAAACCGGGTGGCAGTAGCGGTATGCTCAGCACGCTGCTAGCTATGATTGGAGGCGCTGCCTGGTTACGCAGAAGAAAAGCCATACGGGGATCTTAACCGGCAAGTCTGTTGCTGCCGACACTCTACCTTGGCACATTAAGTGTTGAGTGTGACTTTGATCAAGCCACCTTAGTCGGGTGGCTTTTTTATGCGTTTTATCAGTGTTTATGCCGATATCAATCTGATTCTTATGCTTTTTTATTATTCATAAAGACATCAGCAAAACATCATGTAATGGCCGGCCCGTTCGTTAACCTTGCTGTATACCAGTGCCAAAAAACAACACGATTTAGTCCGGGAGTTCAGCAATGAAAGCGATGTCAATATTCACTGTATCCTTCTCACTCTTAATAATGAGTTCAGCCAGCCTGGCCAATCAGGTATCGGAGACGTTAACAGGGCCCTACCTGGGGCAAAAAAAGCCGGGGAATGTCCCTCAGGTATTTGCTCCGGGGGCAGTCTCTACCAAGCACAGGGATTACAATGCCTTTTTCTCACCCGATATGACGGAGTTTTATTTCACCCGCAGAGATAACGATACGGGTAACTGGACCTTAATATCCTATGTCCAGCAAAACAATCAATGGCATGAACAGGTAGTTGGCCCACGGGTAGGGCGTCCGTTTCTGGCTCCGGACGGACAAACCATGCATCTTGGAAAATACTATATGGCGCGTACAGCCTGTGGCTGGGGATCGTTGCAGGTGTTAGACCCCATGTTTGCTCGCAATGATTGGGGTATTATGCGCCTGACTTCATCCCGCAAGGGCACTTATATTCTGGACGACTACAAAAGCGGGGATGTCATTCGTGTGTCAGAAGTGGTTAATGGCAAGCGACAGCCTCCTGTTGCACTGGGTCCGCAGGTCAATACCGGCAAGTATAATGCACATCCGTTTATCGCGCCTGATGACTCTTATATTATCTGGGACGGTCAGCGAGAAGAGGGGTATGGTGACAGCGATCTGTATATTAGTTTTCGACAAAAAGACGGCAGCTGGGGGGAGGCCATAAACTTAGGGGCTCCAGTGAATACTGCCGGCAGGGAAGCATCAGCCAGTGTCACGCCCGATGGTAAGTATTTGTTCTTTAACCGAGATGCCGAATCCGCAGAAGGGGATATCTATTGGGTGGATGCGCAGGTGATCGAGCGATTGAGAGCAGTTCAAGACTAGCCTGAGGAAGCATGTTTTTGTACTTTTTTTGTACCAATCAGAGAGGTTCTGTGTTAAACCTGATTGGCCACTTAAGGCATTCATATTTTGATTAAGGAAAGATTATGAAACTGAAATTAAATAAAAAAGCAGTCAAAACTCTTCAGGACCATGGCTTAAACAAAGATCAGACCAAAGCAATTGCTGGCGCGGGTAATCAGGCAAGTGTTGATATTTGCTGGACACACCCTGCCTATGCTGCCTGTAGAATGCACTAAGCGCTCATTGTGTATTAATACAATAAACTGAGATAGATGCCCGCATTTTGCGGGCATTTTCGTGTGCCTTACACGTCGAGCTCAGTCATAAAGTGGAGTTCTACTGGGGTTGCCAGAGCCTGCTCATAAAGTTGATACACTTTTTGGGTGTAGGGCTGAGCATGGTGGAAATCAAAGTCATGGCGTCGTGAAAATCGCTCTATCAGCGTGAGCTGTGATTGCTCCTTGTTTTCATAAAGCTCAAAACGCTGGCAGCCCGGTTCACATCGTGTCACTTCGATAATTGCCTCAATCGCGGCTTTGCAATCTTGGTAGCTGTCAGCTTTTGGATTAATATAGGCAACCAGATTGACGGCGTCATCGTGTTGGGGCAAGTCATTAAGTGCGTTGTCATGTGTCATTGAAGACCTCCAGAATACAGTGTGTGAGTGTTTGAACAGGGCCGCTTAGCAGATATGCGGTGATCAGTGCCACAGGCCAGACGTGTAAAAATGCGCTGAACCAGTGTGGTACAAACCCAGCGTCAATGCCCAGATTTAAGTACGTGACCCAACCAGATACTAATGCAGACAGGCAAAATGAGAAGAGGGTCGTAAATATCAGTTTTTGCATCTTGGCTCCTTGGTTACCCACCCATCATATCCACCGCCGAAAAAAGTGGAATATCAGAAATCGAAAGTTAAGATTAAGGAAATCCCTATGCTTGATGATCTCTTGCTCTTTGTTGAAGTTGCTCGGCGTGGTAGTTTTGCCAGAGCGGCTGAGGCGTTAGCACTCAGTGCGCCTACGTTGTCGAAACGCCTCGCCGGGTTAGAAGCCAGGCTTGGGTACAGCTTGATGATCCGCTCCGCACGGGGCGTGCTGCTCACGTCTCACGGACATGCGGTGTATGATAAGGTTGCAACAGAACTATTAGCACTGAACGCGCAATGCACTGAGTTACTTAATCCGCAGGTCAGAGCGTTTCATTTGTTGTGTCCGCAGAATTTGATCAATGGCCCGCTGTATTCTGTGGTTGAGACTTTTCAGCGTGCTTATCCAGATCTGACACTGCATATTGAGCCAGATAATACCAATGTGCTGCTGAGTCAGAAGCGATTTGACGTGATCATCCGGGTGGGCACATTGCAAGACTCCAGTTGTTTTCATACCCGGGTAGGCCAGATTGGGGTCAAATGTGTGGTATCCGCGCAGGCTGGCGAGGTAAGCACTTTGTTTATGCCCTTTAAAGCCGAGCAAGTACCGGATTCAGCCTCCTGGCGTTCACTGTTGGCACGTTTTGATCAGGTTTCGTATGTGGGGGATATCACTCTGGCAAGGCAAATGGTCTCATCCGGGTTAGGTGCGGCCATTTTACCTATGACGGAAGTCGCGCAGCTGGATCAGCCATTTCACTACCTTGGAGAATGGCAGCACATGCGCCCGGTATATGCCCTGTGGGCTAATACACGAAAGCCGCCGGCTATGGTACAGATTTTCATCAACCAGCTGAAAGCGTTTTGTGCCGACTCGAAAGTGCTACAAGGCGAACTATGTGAAGGGTTAAAAGACCTGAAATAAAAGTGAGGGTTGAGACAGAGAAAACGCGCACTCAATGTGCGCGTTTATCAGTGCCGTCGCGAAGGGGATTGTTTAGTACACCGTACTGCGAACCCTTCATTCTATAAAACGAATGCGCCGGTTATCCGGATCACTCATTTTAAATTTTTTTGTAAAATTTACAGATTCAGCCCGAGCCGGACTTTGCCCTCCTCACGATAGGTGATTTGGGTATCTGTCTCACCTTGCACCGCCAGATAGCAACGGCCGTAATTGTCTGGTACCTGATAATTGTTTACGGGAAGCTCGCTAAAGTGTTGGTAACCATTTTGGCAATATAAAGCCACGGTACTCGGGTTGCCATTTTCTGCACTGAGTGAAATAGTACTGCGGTTGAGAATATGACGCCAGGTACGCGACTGAACCAGTTTGGATGTCACTGTATTGACTGGCTGTGCCGCCAGTTGTTCATGTAATTGTGCCTTAAATTCAGTGACGGTCTGCTTAGATAACTGTTTGTTCTTGATGTGGCGCATCTTTAGCAATGTCTGCAACGCATTACCATATTGCTGATTGTAAAGTTCCAGGTTCATCAGGCTTTGCATAGACATCAGAGCAAGATCGGGTTCTAAAAAACTATGCATGTCCGTCGCTTTGCGAAGCTGCAGCTCGTAATTGTGCCAGTCCTGAATATTGTAGAAATAAGCGCTGGATAGCCAGGCTGTGTATGCTTGCTCAGCGATATTCTTAGTATATTTCTCGGTCAGTTCAGCCAATGCAGGTTTGGCTTCACTCAATTTATTTCCGGCGATTAATTGTTTGGTTTGATCAAAGTATTTGGTATAGGTAGTGGATACGTTGTTATTTGAGTGTCTTGTGAAGGTTTTATAGTGTCGTAAATAGAACTGTGATGAGGACGCTATTTTTTCTCCATTCAGGCTGGCTACGGTGTAGTTAAGTTGTTGCAGGTACAGCTTGGTTCGACCAAAGTATCTGGGATCCTCCGACTCGAGTAAAACATGCATCGGTTTACCATCCAGTCCGACCATAAAATCTGAATTTACCCAGGCCTCATTGCGGCTGCCGTCTTTGGTTTCTACGAAAGCGCTGGTATTGGCGTTGTCTGCTAACTTGGGTGGGGTAAACAGTGGTTTTGCGTGTGCTGTTGCTGACAATGTACCAATAAGCAGAGAAAGGATCCGTTTGTTCATTTTAAATTCCTGACACACTTAACTTCGTTTGAATAAGTGTCGATTAATTGCTTTGTGTAATTTTCCACAATTATACCTAATCTGAGTCAGCTATGTGCATGCGCATATTATTTTTTCTATGATGACAATTCATTTAATCAACTTTACAGCGTAGAGTCCTGAGACTAACTTTGAACTTTCAACATGTTGCTATCATGGAGGCACAATATGGTGCAGTGGTTAATGGGGTTGTCGGTGAAAAGCCGACTCGTAGTGGGGTTTGGTATTGCGCTGGCGTTGCTGGTAGTGATGACCATTATTGGCAGCAATCGGGTGGCCTTTATCGATCATACATTAACCGAGATCACCGATGTCAACTCGGTTAAGCAACGCTACGCCATAAACTTTCGGGGCAGTGTACACGATAGAGCAATTGCCATTCGTGACGTGGCGATCGCCAGAAGCGCGTCAGAGGTGGCTGAATATGAGCGGGAAATCGATCAGCTGGCACGTTTCTATCAGGATTCAGATGCTAAGATGACGCAAATGATTAACTCCGGCGGACACTTCAGCGCCCGAGAGCGGGAGATCCTGGCCCGGATCGAACGGATTGAGTCCACTACACTGCCGCTGATCCGCACCATACTCAGTAATAAAAAAGCCGGTCAGCCTGTTGATGCGCTGGTGCTGGATGAGGCCCGTCCGGCATTTATTACCTGGCTCAACGTAATTAACGAGTTTATTGACTATCAGGAGCAGCAAAATCAAACACTGACGCCGGCAGCGCGAGAAGCCGCAGGCGGGTTTTCGCAGCTTATGTTGTGGTTTACCGTTATTGCCGTTGCCATTAGTGTGCTGGTGGGATGGGCTATTGAGCGCAGTTTTCAGCGTTCTTTAGGTGGCGAGCCACAGGATGCAGCCGCTGCTGTGACACGTATATCCGGAGGCGACCTGACAGGGCAGATCCAGACCGACTACCCAGACAGCATGTTAGACTCTGTATGTCGGATGTCCGGTGAATTAACCCGTATTGTGACCAGTATTAAAGAGGTATCCGAACAGCTGTCTGTGCAGGCTTCGACTGTATCTGGAGCTTCCGGTGAAATCTATGACGCAGCACAGCATCAGGCGGAGGCCACCAGCAAGACTGCAAATATGCTCGACTCTTTGCGAGAAAACATGATGCGGGTGAGTGATATCGCCAAGCTAACAGAAGAAAACTCCACACAAACGGTGACTTTTGCTGATCAGGGACGCCAGGCAATTCGTAATACCGCTGAGGCAATGGATACGATTGCGCAGACAGTGGACGGTACGGTGTCACAAATTCAGAAACTGGCTGAGCAGACCAAGCAGATCGGCGGTATTGCCAATGTGATCAGTGGGATCTCTGAGCAGACCAACCTGCTGGCACTGAACGCCGCTATTGAAGCTGCACGGGCTGGTGAATCTGGCCGTGGTTTCGCTGTGGTGGCTGATGAAGTGCGTCAGCTGGCACGCCGAACCTTTGAAGCCACAGATCAGATTGAAACCATGATCCGGGAAGTACAAAGTGAAACCTCTGCCACGGTGGCGGCGATGGAAAAAACCCAGCCTCAGGTTGAGCATGGCCGTACGCTGACGTTTGAAGCCACCGAGCTACTGGAACAGATAGATACCCAGGCACAAAACTCCTTGTCTCAGGTTGGAGAGGTCGCCAGCGTCGCTCAGCAGCAGGCATCGGCAATCAACGAAGTGGCGTCAAACATGGAAGAGATCACACTGGCCGCTCAGGATGCGATGAGCGCGCTGAACGACAATAAACAGGCTACCAGCAAGCTGACAGAAATGTCTGGTGTGTTGGGTAAAAATATTGGCTTCTTTCGCATCTGAGTGTACTTAGCACAGTGTGCGGGATAAAATCCGGGGTCAAAATTAACCCGTCGGATTGCTGGTATGAAAAAGCAGTGGAGCAGTTATGCGTTTGAGTCGTAAGGCCTGGAATAATGTGGTGATCTTTTCCATGTTGATCATGATCTTTTTTCTCAATGGGATTCACCAGAAAATGAACCCTTCGGATGAGGAAATGGGTAGCATGCCGCTTTTTGAGCAGCAGAGCTTTGTGCTGGCATTGGGCTTTCCGGGTTACAAGATTGAACGTATTGGCACCTCTTGGCGGCTCAGTGCTGATGCCGAGGCCACCTGGCAGGCACCACCGGCCACACTGGACGCGTTAGTTACCCGGTGGCAGGAAAGTGAGCTGGCATTGACTGACAGTCCGGGGTTGCCAGCCAGTGCAGCACTGAGTGTGGCTCAGTTCTGGTTGGCTGGCAGCGAATTACCTGTCAGCTATCAGCTGTACCGCCAGCAGCAGCGCTATTATCTTTTTGCCAGACAATCACAACGTTGGTTCAGCCTGAGCAAAACCCAGGCACAACAATTATTCGCCCCTATAGAGTTGAAGTAATGCCAGAATTACCTGAAGTAGAAGTGAGCCGTTTAGGCATTGAACCCCATATTCTGAATCAAACTGTCACTAAAGTGGTGGTGCATCAGCGCCAGCTGCGCTGGCCAGTCCCAGAGCAAGTGAGCCTGCTAGAAGGACAACACATACAGGGTGTCCATCGGCGGGCCAAATACTTGCTGCTTGAGAGTGCGCTGGGTACGGCTATTTTGCATTTAGGCATGTCGGGCAATTTGCGGGTGGTTGATAAGGACAGTCCATTGAAGAAACACGATCATGTCGAATTTCACTTTGCAAATGGGTTGGCGTTACGCCTTAATGATCCGCGTCGCTTTGGTGCATGTTTGTGGCAATCACCGGATGAGGCGCATGCGGTGTTTGCAAAGCTGGGCCCTGAACCACTGACAGAGGCGTTTACGGCCGAGCACTTGTATGCGGCCAGCCGGGGCAAAAAGGTCGCCATTAAACAGTTTATTATGGACAATCATGTGGTGGTGGGCGTCGGTAATATTTATGCCAATGAGTCTTTATTTAAAGCAGGGATCCACCCAAAGCGCGAAGCCGGTAAAGTGTCATTGCAGCGCTATCAGCGGCTGACACCCATTATCAAAGACACACTGGCGAGCGCCATCAAACAAGGTGGGACGACCCTTAAGGACTTTGCGCAAAGCGACGGTAAGCCAGGCTACTTTGCGCAGGAGTTGCTGGTCTATGGGCGAAAAGGCGAACCCTGTGTCAGCTGTGAGACTGAATTGAAGGAGATCCGCCTGGGTCAGCGCAGCACCGTCTATTGCCCCCAGTGTCAGCGCTAACTGTCACTGCTTAACTCAGCTTCCGGTTCGGCCTGATAACACAGGCTTGCCAGGATCTGAGTGACCTGCTCAATACGCAGCGCAAAACTAGATTTGATCGCACGTTCATGAATGGTGTGATCCCCATCACCATAGGGTCCAAAGCCATCCAAAGTTGGCGTCCCCGTGGCGGCTGCTGTATTGGCATCGGACACCCCGCCACGATGTTCCACGGGCAGATCATAACCCAGGATCTCATTGATCTCATTCAACAAGGCTGATTGCTTATCCGTTGGTGCCATGACGCCACGTTGCAGACCCCCTTCTAATTTGACCGACACACCGGTTACTTCAATGGCCAGGCAGATGTTTTCTATGCCCTCGAGTAAGCGCTGTTGTTCAGAGGCTTTGGTAAAGCGTGCTTCTACTACCATAGTGGCCGATGGGGAAATGGTGTTGGCACCAATGCCTCCCTGGATTTTACCCACATTGACGGTGCTGCCACGTTTGAGGTCGGTCAGGGCCGACATTTCCATCAGCATGTTTGCCAGTGCAAAGTTCGCATCAATACCATCCCGGTAATGGTTACCGGCATGTGCCGCCTTACCCGTAATGGTAATGGTATAAGTGGCAATGCCTTTGCGAGCCACCACCAGTTCGTGGTTTTTTCCTGCTGCTTCGAACACCAGGCAGGCATCATACTGTTTCGCAATTTTACTGGTCAGCGCTTTGCTGTCGTCACTGCCAATTTCCTCATCGCTGACCAGCAGCCAGTCAATGTTGTTGAGCGTGCCATAGGTGCGCTTCAATTGCCGTAATGCATTCAGCGCTACCCAGTTACCGCCTTTCATATCGCACACGCCAGGACCATACACACAGTCATCGTCCTGGCTGAATTCGACGAATGTATCGGGTGGATACACCGTATCCAGATGACCCAGCAAGAGGATCTTTTTACCCGTGCTTCTTGGCGCACGCAATAATAAATGATCACCAATATGTTCCCGCTGATAACGGGTGAGCGTATACCCCAGCGGTGCAGCCAGCTCAATCATTTGCTCGCCGTGTGCATCCACACCGGCTTTATGCTTACTGTAAGAATTACAACGAATTAAAGACGCGAGTTCATTAAAGTCCAGACTATCCATAACAGGTCCCTGCGGTAATTTTGGCCCATCGTGGCGATTTTCGATGACAGTGAGGTGACGGAATTATGAACAGTTTTTGGATCCCGATAGGTACAGAAAAACGATCAAAAATCTGTCACACAGTGCCCTGTAAAATAGCATTCCTGACCAAATTTTATGCACCTGTTCAAGGACCAAGGAGATACTTTATGACACGCTCTGTCGCGGCGCCGCACGTTGGCATCTGGATGTACGAAAATGGTGGAGGGCGCGAGATTGAGCAGCGCCTGGTTCACGCGTTGGCTGAACGCGGGATCCAAACCAGTACCGGGCTCAATCTGCGTGATGCCCGGGCAAAAGATGGCCAGATCAGCTGCAATGGCGTAGTAATGGAGCAGCTGGATGCGTTTTTGAGCTATAACGCAGGCCAGCAAACTCAGTTTCAGGTGTATCTCTATCAGGCGTTGAGCCAGGCGATACCAACACTGAATAACTACGAGGCGTTTGCGCTGGCGGAAGACAAATTTCGCACCTCTCACTTGCTCAATAGCCAGGGGATCTGCACGGCAGATTATCGTTTGTGCCACAAAAACGACATGGATGGCCTGAAACAGGCACTGCGAGATTTTGGCGGCAAGCTGATCTACAAGCCCACCGATGGCTGGGGTGGTGTCGGCATTGTCAAAATTGACAGTGAGCAGGCACTGGACATGCTGCTGCCGTTTTTGAGCCGAACCGACTTGCGTTACTTCTATGTTGAGCGTTTTATTGACTACGACAATACCGACTACCGCATTGATGTGGTGGATGGCAAGTTTGTCGGTTGCTATGGCCGCAAAGCACCGAAGGATGACTGGAAAACCAATATCACCAGTGGTGGCTCTGTGTTTGTCCGAGAGCCTGACGACGAGGTGGTTGATCTGGCGATCCGGGCTGCCAATACCTTGGGGCTGGAGATTGCCGGTGTTGATCTAATCTATGATCGCGAGCGCGAAGAATACGTGGTGCTGGAAGTGAACACCATTCCTGCGTTTGCGACACCTGAACAAGAAGCATTGGGGATCAATTTTAACCAGGCCAAGATAGATGCCATGGTGGAGCTGATCGAGCGCACAGCGACCCAAAAAAGCGCCCTGCATACGCATAAAGTGGCCTGATGGCCATGCGATCGACTTATTTTACTAACCCATTAATTTTGCCAAGGTGGCCCGAGCAATGACTGCAAAACCCAAACTCCCAAAGATTGGACTTCTGTATCTGGATTATGTCTTACGCTTTTTCGACAAATCCAACTTTAAAGGTTGGCCAGATAAAATCGAAACTGTGGTATATCACTGGGGCAACGACAAAGCGCGTTTTATTGCCGAAGTGAATCAAAAGAAAATCGATGTGCTGATCGGTAATATTCCTGCGACAGCGTATGAGACGTTCCGCGAAATTGCCCGTGCGTTGCCACATGTACGCTTTTTACCTTCGCTGGATAGCCAGTTTTCAAACAAGTCAAAAGAAAATGTGACCCACTTCTGTCGTAAGTACAAGTTGCCGGCGCCTCATACCGAAATCTTTTACGTCCCTGAAAAAGCAAAGCGTTATCTCAGTCAGGCCACCTACCCAAAGATCATCAAGCGCTCGTATGGTCCCTCAAATTACGGCGGCTACTTTGTACATAAAGTGGATAATTACGACGAAGCAATGGCACTCCTGACGGAGAAAAAATACTACCCGGCTTATGTACAAGACTTTGTGCCTATGGAAGCAGACATTCGTGTCATGCTGGTAGGCCACAAGCCGGTATGTGCTTTTTGGCGTCGTCCACCGGAAGGCGAATGGCTGACCAATACCAGCCAGGGTGGCAGCATGGATTATCAGGCAGTGCCAAAGTCAGTGCTTAAGCTGGCCACTGCTGCTTCGAAAGCGGCGAATGCAGAATACTGGGCGTGCGATATTGCGCTGGGCAAAGATGGCAAGCTACGCATTTTGGAGTGTGCCACGGCATTTGCTGCGTTCCCATATATTCGAGATTGGATAGGCCAGTATCTGATGTGGCTGCTCTCGGATGGTCATTTCCGTAAGCCGAGCATCCCGCTGTATAACTGGGAGGAGCTGGGCAAAATCGATTCACGTTTACTGCGTACTATGCGTCATATTGGGTTTTCCAGCTATACGCCAAGTCAGGACTGTGGCGAGACCTTCCATGGTATGGATGAACAACAGTTTCCAATTCTCGATACCCAATATCAGCGTGTCGAAGAATGGCCAAGTGAGATCTGGAATTTACAGGACAACTTTGTTTTGCAAGCTAAATCGGCACAGGCCAAAGCCCTGCAACCTATTCCGGGCAGTGATGAACAGGCTGGTCTGGAGCTCAACAGTTACCCGGCTCCGGTGTTTGATGATGCCCAGATCCGGGAGATCCTCGCCCAGGTAAAAGGCATAGGTGACAAGATGATCGACGAGATCATGGCCACCTTTGGTGCACATGGTGTGGTTGAAGCCCTGAATACCGAGCCACAGCAGTTATGTGTCGTAAAAAACCTGAAGGATAAGAAACTGGAAAAGATTGTTGCTCACTGGCAACAGGTGATGCCCGCCGGGCTGACCACACATTAGTGCTTTCTGGCTGTACCGGATCAGCTAGTCTGATCCGGGTTATGGCATGTCTTTTTATGCAACTGAGCAATCGCTATGAAAATCCAATATGCGTCCTATCAGGACACCATAGAGTTCCTGCAAAGCGCCATGAGCGCACACCCCCATTTGATCCGTTTACAAAGCATAGGTGAGACCTGGGAAGGCCGACCGATCATGCTCGTGACCATTTCCCTGGATGTGACCTATGCCGATGATAAACCGGCCTTATTATATACTGGGTCCATTCATGCGCGGGAATGGATTGGCAACGAACTGGCGGTGAAGTTTGTTCAGTATGTAATTGATAACTATCGTTTCAATCCTAAGCTACAACATGCATTGACCCGTAACACCCTGTACATGGTGCCTTGTCTGAACCCCGATGGCTTTGAGTACTCCCGTAACCACTTTTCATTTTGGCGCAAAAATCGGCGCAACAACGGCGATGGCACTTTTGGGGTGGACTTGAACCGTAACTTTGATGCCAAGTTTATGCGCAATCAGAATACCGGCTCGAATACCTATGGCGGTCCTCATGCCTTTTCTGAGCCGGAAACCTGTGCCATTCGCGATTTTGTGGAAAGTCACGAGAATATCCGCATTGCTCTGGATTATCACTCTCAGGGTAACGTGTTTTTCCCCGCCCATAAGTTTAATCATGAGGTCGAGATCGAAGGCACGGATCTGAATGTGCTGTGCGCTAACATGAACCACGAGATCAAAAAGGTCACCGGCCGTCAGTACGGGATCCACCGTGGCAAGCCGCCTGCGCAGTTGATCCATGGCAGTGGCCGTGAGTATTATTATCGCAAAGGGATCATTGCCACAGTGGTGGAGGTGGGCACGCGTAATATCCCGGATTACATGAAAAACATGTCCGAGAGTGTCGCCGAGAATATTCCCGCCGTGCAGTACGCACTGAGTGAAGCGATAAATTACTCGCCGCTGGCGCCTAAGCGGGTTGAAGGGTTCACCATCAAATCCGTGGCCCATGACAGCGTCGAGCTGGAGTGGCAGTATGAAGACCGGGATGACATCTACTTTGAAGTCTATCGCAGTCAGCACAATAAAAACCCTTGCGGCGAAGAAACTCTGGTGGCGATCACCAAAACACAGAGCTTTATCGATCGCCAGCTGCAAAGCGGACACAGTTATTTTTATAACATTCGCGCCGTCGATAAAGTCACTAAAATAAAATCCCCGTTCAGCCCGGAATTGCGCCTGAAAACCCGCCTGGGCCGGACCGAAAGCGCCCGTACCTTGTTCCCTGCTCGCGAAACTGTGGGCTATTTATCGCAAAACAATCAGGCCAAGAACAAGGAGCATTTTGGTTATAACTCCATGTTTATCGGCGTCGATAAAAAGCGTGGGGTAAGCATGGGCGTGGTGCAGTTTGATCTCAGCAGTATTGTGGAAGGCTCGCAGATCTTAAGCGCCCAGTTCTTTATCTATCCAATGAACCGGGTGGCCGCCAAAATTGAAAAATATGGCGAGTGGTCGGTGGCGATTCTCGATGCCGATCAGGTTGAGGACATCTATGACTACAGCAGTATTGCCGATGCTAAGCCATTGCATACGCTGGGACAAACCATAGAATCCGACAAGCTCACCCAGGGGATCTGGATGAAATGGCTGTTTAACGGGGTTGAGCGCAGCCTGCTGGCCAAGCTGCTCAAGCAGAAGCGCTTACTGCTGCGCTTACAGGGACCCAAGAAATTGCCACTGGGCAAAGACTCTCAGGTGATGCAATTCGATATTGGCTACGGCTCGTTTGGCAGTGGTCTGCACTATCGGCCCAACCTGGAGCTGGTCTATCAGCTACCCGAGCAACAGCTCGCCCTGAGCCCGCTGTCCTGCAATACCATTTACAAAGACAAAGTAGTGGCCGACAAGCTGGCATCGGGATTCGATGCCGAAGGCGATATTGTTTACGGACAAATGGCGTTTGATCTGAATGTGGATTTACCTGTAGATCGTACCGTATTTACCAATGCCTGCCTTACCGTACGCTGTTGTAATTCCATAGCTTCTGCACGGGATGTGCGTTTTACCATAGAGCTGGTGGAGCTAAGAGATGTGGACTACCAGCATGTTAAACAGCGCCAGAAGATTGAATATATCGGCTATGAAGTCAGTAATGAGCAACTCAGAGAGCGTGCTGAACATCACTTTATTTTCGACAGCTACAGCTTGCAGGAGCTGGAACGTCTGCATCAGGCACAGACGCCGTTTTACTTTATTATTCGTGCCACCGCGGAGTCGCAGGCTACCGATGCACTGGTAAACTGGACCAACTGTCAGGACCAGCAGCCGGCACAGCTGAAGATCGATTATATCGAGCGCCGTAAACATCCGGTGGCTGCGCCCCATAACCTGCAAACTCAGGTCGAAAATGGCGTGGTTAAGCTGACCTGGGACAATGAAGAAGACGAGGATCTGGTCGGCTTCTTTGTGGTGCGTAACCGTTTTCATCCGCCGCGCTCGCCGTTTGATGGGGTGAAGTTGTACGGTGGTCGGGACAATTATACGCTGGATAACTTTGGTACGCCGGATATTGCGAAGTATTATGCGGTGTTTAGCTATGATGATGTGCCCAATTACTCGCAGCCAGTGACGATTTACTACCCGGGCAAAACTGAGGGCTGAGTTTTTTGACCATAAACTAACAGGGCCAGCCTGAGTGAACTAAGCTTTAACCATTCTGAACGCGGTGGTTAAGGCGACAGGTATGCAGTTTGAATCTGGCATTCTGGTCCTGGTGTTTTTGATCCTGGCCCTGTTTATCGGGGCGTTGACTCGCCATGCCCTGAAAAATACCCAAATCCCTTATACTGTAGCGCTGCTGGTCATAGGGATCTGTATCGGGCTGGCGCAGCGGGGTGAGGCATTCAGTGGCGATATGCAGATGGTCGGCGATACCCTGACGCTGGTGGCTGACATCGACCCGCATCTGTTCCTCTTTCTATTTTTACCTACCCTGATCTTTGAAAGCGCGTTTGCCATGGAAGTGCATTTATTCCGGCGCATGTTTACGCAAATTGCCATTCTGGCGGTGCCAGGTCTGATGCTGGCCATTTGGCTGACTGCTGAGTTATTGCATGTGAGCGTGCCTGAACACTGGCAGTGGAGCTGGGCCATGTGCCTGATGTTTGGTGCCCTGATCAGTGCCACCGATCCGGTGGCTGTGGTGGCTTTACTGAAAGAAGTGAGCTCGCGCAAACGCCTAGAAACCCTGATTGAGGGCGAGTCTTTGCTTAATGATGGGACCGCCATTGTGTTTTTTAGCTTGTTTTATTTCTGGGTACTGGCCAGCAGTGGTGGTGAAGGTGCGGCGATGGCCTCGCCCTGGCAAGCGGTAGGCCAGTTTGCCGGGGTCGTCTTGGTGGGGCTGGCGATAGGGCTGGTGTTGGGCGGATTATGTATCATGTGGATCGATCGGGTGTTTAACGATCCCATGATAGAGATCACTCTGACCATAGCAGCGGCGTACTCGGCCTTTTTTATTTCCGAGTCGTTCCATGTATCCGGGGTGGTGGCTGTGGTGACGCTGGCGCTGGTACTGGCCAGTGTCGGGCGGACCCGGATAAGCCCGGAGGTTGCCGGATTTTTACATCATTTCTGGGAAATGATGGCGCATATTGCCAACACCTGTATTTTCCTCCTGGTGGGGATCCTGGTGGCCATTCGGGTGCCCCTGGACGACCTTCAGGCATGGCAGACGCTGGGTATCTTGTACGTGGGGATCATGCTGATCCGGGCGACCTCCATCACAGTGTTTACACCTTTGTTAAGCCGCATAGGCGTGGGCATTACCTTTGAAAAAGCCAGTGTATTATGCTGGGGTGGTCTGCGTGGCGCAGTCTCATTAGCGCTGGCCCTGACCGTGGCTGCCAGCGAGGCGATCCCCAAGGAGGTAAGCGATCGCATGTTGTTTTTATGTGCCGGGATTGTGGTACTGACGATTTTAATTAACGGCGGCACTATGGGCATGCTGCTGAAGTTTCTGCATCTCGATAGCCTGCCTCCGGCTAAACAGGCTACGGTGGATAAAGCCAATCAGCAGGTCGCCAATACCCTGCAAACTATGTTGCCGACCATGATGGACAGCCCGTTTTTACGGGGCGCTGACTGGCAACAGGTGAAAGCACAGGTCAAGCTGGGCGCGATGGCACAGTCAGACGCCGCAACACCAATAGATAAAGACGATCTCAATACCGCTTTTTTACGTCGTCTGCTGGAGACGGAACGAAAACACTACTGGACACAGTTTGAGCAAGGGACTTTAGGTAAGCGAGCAACCAACTTGCTGGTTGAAGCCGTGGAGCAGGCACTGGATGGCGAGCCCTGCATTGGGCCGCGCGATACTCTGTTTGCGACCTGGCAAGTACCAGGCTGGCTTGAACGACTGCGTGGCAGTGCCTGGTTAGAGCGGGCGTTATTGAGATTGTACTTTGAGCGTCTGGTGGTGGGTTACGATGTGGCACGGGGTTTCATTCAGGCACAGGAAGCACTGGAAAGCCATATTGATACTTTATCGCCCAATACACAGATAGCGGCTCAGGTGCGTAAGCAGGTTGAAGACAATATTGCTCAGACCATAGCGCGCATTAATGATCTTCAGGAGACGTTTCCGGATATCGTTCAGGCGCTGCAGTCACAGGCGGCTACCCGATTGCTGCTTAACCGGGAGCGTGCGGTGATTAATGAGCAACTAAAACTGGCAGTGCTCGATAAACCCGAAGCCAGTCGTTTGCTGGAAAGTGTCGAAAAGCGTATGGCGGCACTGCAAAAAGTGTCCATTTTTCGCCAGACCGAGGCGGCGCAGCTGGATCAGCAGATCCCCTGGCTGCATGGCGTAACACACACCACTCGGGAGCAGATAAGCAGCTGCCAGGAGCGGGGCATTTATGATGCCGGGCAGGCTTTGATCAAGCAGGGCAAGCCGCTGAATAAACTGGGGGTCATTTACCGGGGTAGCGTACGAGAAGTAGGTGCCGGCACTGACGGGGGCAGTCAGGCTGTGGTTCGGGGGCCGGGTGAAGCCCTGGGGGCTACGGCCTTGCTGACAGGTACTTCGGCGCTGGATTATCTGGCAGAAACGCCCTGTGAAGTGATGTGGATCCCGCTTGATAAGCTGAAGTCACTGATGCAGGACGACCCCGCGCTGATGCGCATACTTTGCCAACAGCTGGCGCAGGGGTAGCTTTGCATCTGGTTGAAATATATGCAATGGTGGTTAAGTGCCTACGAGCACACACTACAGATACCAATAAGGAAATAAACTATGAAACTACAGTTAAACAAAAAATCGATAAAGCAGCTTGGCAAACCGGCGCGTACGCTTGCGGGCGGCGAAACACCTCAGATTGCGGGTGGTGCATATCGTACCGCATGGTCCACCTGTAACACGGCAATCGACCAGTGCGATACTTTCCATTTCAGAAGTTGCCTTTGCTAAAGGCTGATTGGATAAATTATCGGTGGCTCAACTCTGAGCCACTTTCAGATACATCACCCGGCGTTTATAGTTCAAAAGGTGCGACGCCAACCGCGTCCATTTGATATCCAGTTTGTGCCAGGTCACCTTTCCAGGTTGCAACTTTCATAGTGCCAGTCACGGTAATGGCATCATACAGGCTGTTGATGGGCACGCCGTTCTTGATTTTAACATGGACAATCTGATTGGGTGGCGGCGGCGGTACGTGGATACAAGCACCAAAGTAGGGCACCAGCAGGAATTCGGTGATCACTTCACTGTCGCCTTCCAGCGGTACCACAAACCCGGGTAAGCTCACTTGTTTGCCATCCAGGCTTTTGACCACGGGCGCATCCAGATCTGGCTGTACCCAGTTTTGCTGATCGCCATCGTGGCTCGCTGCAGCATCCTGATTGCTTATCTGCACATGGCCCTGAGGGATCAGATCTTCCCAGAAAATTTCTTTCGGGGGTCCAGCCTGAACTTGTACTGAAATTAGCAATAGCGCAGTGCATAGCCAGAAAAAAGTGCGTATTGGTGTCATTCAAAACCTCTTATAGCTTAATGCTCATGCCATCGCTGAGCGAATAGAAATAGGCCCGGGTTGCAGGCAATATGCCCATCAAAGTGCCGGCCGCCATGATAACGCCGATCAACATCAGTTCATAGTGACTGAGCAGTGAAATACTCAGGCTGATCCCAAACTGACTTTGCAGTGTGCCCTGAGCCAGGGCGATCAGCGCGTAAAACAGGGCAATGCCCAGTGCGCAACCGGCGGCTGTGATCAAGATGGCCTCGCTGCTCATGAGTGTAAAAATATGCCGGGGTCTGGCGCCCACAGAGCGCAAAATGGCCAGCTCACGGCGACGCTGGTTGAGGGTTGCCAGTAACGTAGTGAGCATCCCCAGCAGGCTGATAAGTACCACTACGCCTGAGAACAGCAACAGGATCTTCTCTACCAGGCCTAACATACGCCACAGCTCACGTAGTGTGACACCGGGCATGATGGCTAGCAGTGGCTCCGCTTTGTAATTATTGATGTTTCGACGGATCTGCAAGGTATAGAGCGGTGAATCCAGCCCCATCAGAAATGCAGTGATCTGTTTTGGCTCGCCGATCAGGTCGCCATGCAAATGTGCGGGTGCTGGTACGGCGACCGCGACGGTGTCGGGCTTGTCATGAGCGTGGTCATGACTGTCATTGTGCCCATGTTCATCTGCATGGTTGTGATCATGCTCGTCAGCATCACTATGAGTATGTGCAGGCGGTTGCTTTGGTTTACCTATCATGCGGGGCGTTGATTTAGGCTGGCTATGCATGGCCTCGATGGCTGCCAGTGGCACGTGTACGGTTTTGTCAACGGGTGTACCGGTAGGCGCCAGGATCCCGACTATGGTCATCGGATTATCGTCGTGATGGTGGAAACTGGTATTGCCCATGCCGTGTGAGATCACAATTTGCTGGCCAAGCCGATAATGCATTTTGCTGGCAACCTCGCTCCCCAGTACCACTTCCTGCGCATTAACAAACGCGCGGCCGGCGGCGAAGGCCAGGTTTTGCTTTTTACCATAACGAAAGTGTGTAAAGTACGCACTGTCGGTGCCCAGCACAGCATGGCCTTTGTGGCTGTCACCCAAGCTCATAGGTATGGTCCAGCGCACGCCACGCTGAGCGCGGATATCCTGATAGCTCTCCCAGCTGACACTATTGTTAGCGTGGCCGATACGAAATACACTGGAAAGCAGGAGCTGAATATCACCGCTGCGTGCGCCGACGATCAGATCGGTACCCGACACGGTATTGCTGAAACTGCTTTTGGCTTCCTGACGCACCCGTTCAATGGAAAGCAGCAGCATCACACTGATGGCAATGGTAAACAGGGTCAGCAGTACACTGGCCTTGCGATTGAGCATACTTTTGGTTGCTAACGTGACTAATCTCATTGATTCACCTCGTTTATTTCAACAAGGCTCAATTGTTTATCAAATAAAGGCGCTAGACTATTGTCGTGGCTGACAAATAGGATAGTGGCACCATACTGGCTGGCTTGTTGGAACAGCAGCTCAATAAAGGTATTGCGATTGTCGGCATCCAGTGCCGAGGTGGGTTCATCTGCGATGATCAGCTCCGGCTGACCGATAAACGCCCGGGCAGCTGCGACCCGCTGTTGCTGGCCTATACTCAGCTGTGACACTGAACGTGACATAATCTGTGGGCTCAGACCGAGCGCTTGTAGCAGCTGTTGGGCCTGCCGTGTCAGTGTGTTACCTGAAGCATTGACTCGCTGAGTGCGGAGTTTAGAAAAATTGCACCCCAGCATCACATTCTCAATTGGGCTGAGATAGGGCAACAAATTGAAATTCTGGAATATGGTGCCGATGTGATCGGCTCTGAATTTGTCTCTGGCGGCATCGCTGAGGTTTGCCAGGTCAGTATCCAGTAATTGAATATGTCCAGACTCGGGTTTGTTTATACCGCTGAGCAGCCCCAGTAAAGTGGATTTTCCGCTGCCACTAGGGCCATGTAAAAACACCCGCTCACCAGCGGCGACTTCAAGTTTAGGTATATGAAGCGTGGCATCGGCTGCTCCGGGCCAGCGAAAAATCAGGTCGTTAATTTCTAACATAGTCTCACATCAATGGCGGATCACGCCCGCATCATAAAATACTTGTGCCCGAAGCTAAACCTGCCTGCGGCATATCGCCGATCAGTGCGGTAAAGCAATTGTGATTTAGCGGCTGCTCGACTATCATACACCGCTCTAACCCCCTCTGTATTTTGCGTCCTTTAGCAAGACGCAGCCGTTCTCTATGGAGATACAATGAGTAGCTACAAAGTTCTAGACGTCAATGACGATCTACCCATTCGCACCAAAGGTGCTGTGCACAGTGGTAAAGTACGTTCAGTTTATTGGTTAACCGACCAGGACAGCGCCCGTTTAATCGAAGAAAAAGGCTATGATGTTCCCACCGGAACTGAGCTGGCGATCATGGTGATCTCGGATCGCATCTCCGCATTTGATTGCATCTGGCAGGGCGAAAACGGCCTCAATGGTGTGCCGGGTAAAGGTATCGCACTAAACAGTGTGGCCGCCCATTGGTTCAAATTGTTTGATGAAGCCGGACTGGCCGGCAATCACATCGTGGATATTCCACACCCTTACGTGTGGATCGTGCGTAAAGCCAGCACAGTGCGCGTCGAAGCCATTGCCCGTCAGTATATCACTGGCAGCATGTGGCGCGATTACAGCAAAGGTGTACGCGAGTTCTGTGGCATCGCTCTGCCAGAAGGCCTTACGGCCCATCAAAAGCTGGATGAGGTATTGATCACCCCGTCAACCAAAGGGATCATTCGCGGTTTAGCAGATGTACCGGA
The DNA here is from genome assembly GCF_056161105.1 of Pseudoalteromonas sp. AWH4_217. Classification (NCBI taxonomy): domain Bacteria; kingdom Pseudomonadati; phylum Pseudomonadota; class Gammaproteobacteria; order Alteromonadales; family Pseudoalteromonadaceae; genus Pseudoalteromonas; species Pseudoalteromonas sp. AWH4_217. The sequence goes on from NZ_JBSWYM010000002.1 coordinate 96,488, forward strand.
AGTGGACGACGTGAACATCACCCGTCGCAATATCACAGATAATCTGGATGCGTTCAACTTTAAGTCTGAAGACGATGTCGCACTCTATGAAAAGCTGCTGAGCGAAGGCTTTGCGCTCATCTCTAAAGAGTTGGCTCAGCTGGACCAGATTTTTGTTGATACCAAATTTGAATTTGGTTACGTGGAAGACAAAGATGGCACCGAGCGCCTGATCTACATTGACGAAGTAGGGACACCGGATTCATCGCGGATCTGGGATGGCCCGGCCTACCGCGACGGTAACATTGTCGAGAACTCAAAAGAGGGCTTCCGCCAGCTGCTGATCAACAATGTGCCTGACAGCGATGTTCTGCTGAACAAAGACCGCATGGATGAGCGTGAGCAGCTGGCTGCCAGTTACAAACTGCCAGAGCAGGTAATGATGTCTGTATCTGATACCTATGTCGGCATTGCCAGCAAAATCGTTGGTCGGCAGTTAAGCATTCCTCAAAGCCCGCGTGACGAAGTGATTGCGGTGTTAGATAAAGAGTATGGTCTGATCGACGCCTGAGTCATCTGATACGACTCTTCTGAAAAAGCGGCTCGGTGCCGCTTTTTCATTTTGACGCACCAAGCACTCTCAAGCTTGAGCTAAAAACATACCCTTGGCGCCGATTTTCCTTCGTGTTTACGTATTATCTGAATGTGAATTCGTGTTAGTCCTTGCTTTTCTTTTCAGCGTCACTTTTACTTAAGAGTATGCAAGTGGCTCAGGCAAATATCCATGAACGTCAGCGGGCATAACCCGGTAAGGATCGCACAAGGGCGTCTGAACGTGATCAGACGAACCGTGGGGAGCGTATGGGCTGCATTCAGCATGACCCTGATTGGTTACTGTACGGTGGTTTTTATGACCGGCGTTGTCTATGGAGCTGAGAGTGGTCCCGGTAACGGTTACACCCTTCAAATACGCGACCAGCATGGTGCTCCATTGCCCGATGTAGTAGTCGAGGTTATTGCCCCTCTGCGTGCAGGCGCTGTGCAGCAGATAGCGATAATGGATCAAATTGATAAACAGTTTCAGCCTCGGCTGCTTACCATTATGCAGGGCCAGGCGGTCAGCTTTCCAAACAGCGATGATATTCGCCATCATGTTTATTCCTTCTCTGATACTAAACGATTTGAACTTAAATTGTATGCCGGCACCCCCATTCAACCGATACGATTTGAACAATCTGGTGTCGTTGTTTTAGGATGTAATATTCATGATTCAATGGTCGGCTATATCTATGTTTCTAAATCAAAAGATGTGCTTACAACAAATCAGCAGGGGACTGTGCAAATACCAGCATACGCCCAGCAAGTAGCCATCTGGCACGCACTGCAAACACAGGATATCGACACTCGCAGGGTAGTGGCGGTGACAGAATTACAACAATCCGGGTCTGTTATTGTAGAGATACAGGCACCGGCACCCAGAAACACATTCTCTGAGATGTTTAAGGAGCATCATGGGCACTAGTTTTAAAAATCGCATTATCGCGCTGTGCGTCGGGTTAGTGCTGTTAACAGCCATAGCCAGTTTGGCCAGCTTTTGGTGGTCCACCAGCCAGTTTAATGAACGCAAAGTGCAGCAGGATATTCAGGTAGCACAAAATGTCTATCAGCAGTATCTGAGTGCAAAAGAGCGCTTACTGGTCACAGCTGCGACTGTGCTGACACAGGATTTTGGCTTTAAACAGGCCGTTGCAACCCGGGATGCACCCACCATAGAAAGCGTGTTGTTTAATCACAGTCAGCGAATTGATGCTGACTTGATGCTATTGCTGGATGTCAGAGGGCAGCTGATTTCCGCTAATCAGGCAGAAATTGAATTGGCTGAAGACTTGCGCCCGCTGCTCAGAGAGCTGTTGAATCACACTGAACAGTCGGCCTTTGTTAGCCTCGACAAACAGTTGTATCAAGCCATTATTCTTCCGGTTAAGGCGCCCAGGACCATTGCCTTCGCCATCGTTGGTTTTGCGGTAGATACAGAGGTCGCAAGACAGCTGCGTGAACTGACTGGCATGGAGATGAGTTTTATCGGCCACGGTGAGCAGATCAAGGCCAGCTCTTTGAGTTTACCGGAGTCACAGGATCTGTTTGCGTATTTACACGAGCAAAAAATTACCCGGTGGTTGAGTGAGTTTCCGATTTATATCAATGCCGAAGTGGCCTTGCCTGCGCTCAGCTCTTCGCCGGTGAGCCTGGTATTGAGTGCTGATATGACCAAAGACTATCAGGAGTTTGATCAGCTGGTGCTGACTATCATCTTGTCGTCGTGTGTGACTATGCTGTTTGGCTTTGTGGCCAGTGGCTTTTTGGCCCGCAATCTGGCAACTCCCTTGCAGCAGTTAACTGTGATGGCGCGCCGCTTTGCCCTGGGAGATTATGAAGCGACTGTACACGAGTCTCGGCCTACCAAAGAGATTTGCCAGCTGGTGGATGCCTTTCATGAAATGGGTGATGATATTCAGGCGCGGGAAAAGCAAATTCGCTATCAGGCCAGTCATGACGGTTTGACGCGTTTTTATAACCGGGCAGCGGCTATGGAGAAACTCACTCGGTTGTTGCAAGATGGTCGTGTTTATTATCTGCTGGTTGTGGACATTAAAGGCCTCAGGCACATTAACGATAAACTGGGACCGCGTGTGGGGGACAGTTGTATTCAGGCCGTTGCACAGCGCATTGAGCAGATAGGTGCCAGTTTTGAAGGGCTCAATGCCCGTCTGGGAGGCGATGAGTTTTTAACTGTGCTGGCAGCCAAAGAAGACAGCTCCATGGAGGGCTGTGTTGCGGGGTTTTTAAGTGCGCTTAACCAGCCATATCAGGTACAAAAACTGGAGATCAACCTGCGATTTAGCGTGGGCGTCGTGCATTACCCCGAGCAGGCAGACGATCCGGAAGATCTCGTGCGACGGGCACTGATTGCAGCCGATAATGCCGCACAACAGGGCAATAACTCGGTTTATTTCTATCAGACAGGTGAAGACGAAGCGTATCTTGAACGCTTGCTGATCATTGATGAACTAAAAGCCGCATTGCAAAGTGACGATGGCCAGCTGTTTATGACCTATCAGCCTAAACTGAATATGCATAGTCAGCAGGTGGATAAGGTTGAATCACTGATCCGCTGGCAGCGGCGTAACGGAGAATGGGTATCGCCCGAATTCTTTATTGATCTGGCAGAGCAGTCAGGCCTGATTGTTGAGCTGACTCAGTGGGTGCTCAAAACAGTGGTGGCACAGGTGGCCAACTGGGTCGAGCAGGGGATCACTATGAAGGCGGCAATCAATGTGTCGGCCCAGGACATTGCCGATCCCGACTTTGTGCCACACCTGGAAGCCATGTTAGACCGCTATCAAATATCTCCATCGCTGATCACCATAGAGCTGACCGAGCGGGACATGATAGAAAATGAAGAAAAAGGCATAGCTGCGCTTAAAGTTCTTAAAGAAATCGGTGTACATATATCTCTAGACGATTACGGGGTAGGGCAAACCTCACTGGGCCGCTTAAAAATGCTGCCCATTGATGAACTTAAGCTGGATAAAGTGTTTATTCTAAAACTGGCTGAAACCCATCAGGATCAATGTATTGTGCGCTCCACCATCAGTCTGGGTCATCAGCTGGGTTTCTCTGTGGTGGCCGAAGGCGTAGAAGACAAAGCCTCTTTGGAGCTGCTTAAAGAAATGGGGTGTGATTACGCGCAGGGTTACTATCTGAGTAAGCCATTAAAAGCGGATCTACTGACTCAATGGCTTGGCCAATATCATGAAGCAGGCTGAGTCGTGGCTGCTTTTGCTGACCAGTTGTGTGCTGTGTGTGAGTACACACAGTATCGCAGGATCCGGTAAGTTACTGGCCACACCGGGCGTTTCTCAGGTAGAAGGAAGCGCTGGGGGTGGGATCGTGCCCTGGGCACAACTTGCAGGTTATGCCAGTGAAGAGCAGTGGAGTCTCGGGGGATTTTGCAGCCGCGCCAGCGTCGACGATTATCGCCTCGATGTGTGTGGCATTCAGGCTAACCTGTTTGATCGAGTCGAGCTGAGTTATGCTGAGCAAACCTTTGCGGTGCCAGCACTCAATACCGATATTGAACAGTCTATAAGTGGTGTTAAAGTGCGCCTGTATGGGGATATCGTTTACAGTACCTGGCCACAATTGAGCCTGGGCCTGCAACACAAGTCGTTAAAAGACGATGCGGTTGCCGCTTTACTGGACGCGGAAGATGACAGCGGCACCGATATTTATTTAGCTGCCAGTAAGCTGCATCTGGGCATGCTTGGCGGCTATAACGCATTTTGGAATATCACGGCGCGTCATACGAAGGCCAATCAGTTGGGTCTGCTGGGTTTCGGTGGTCAGCACGGCAGTGAACGCATTTACCTTGAAGCCAGTACGGCCATTTTTCTTAGCCAGCACCTGGCTTTGGGCTACGAATATCGTGAAAAGCCTGACAACCTCGGATTGGGCGAGCAACAGTGGCAGGATGTGTTTGTTGCCTGGTTTATCAATAAGCAGGTCAATATCACCGCAGCCTGGTTGGATTTGGGCAGTATCGCAGGTCAGCCGGGTCAAACCGGTTGGTATGTGTCTGTTACCGGATACTTTTAAGGGATTAGGGTGAATAATAAAGCACATCACATGACCCGTAACCTTGTAGCCAGTCTGATAGTCTTGTTAGCCTGCGTCTGGCTGGGTGGCTGCCAGTCCGCTGCCCGGCCGACTCTGTATCAAAAAATTGGCGGTGAGGCCGGTCTGGAGCGACTGGTTGATCTATTTATTCAGGAAATAGGACGGGATAAAGCCATTCTGCCTTACTTTGCTAAGGCCAATGTAAGCCGCTTTCGTCAGGGGTTTATTACTCACCTGTGTGATACCCTCGACGGCCCCTGTTATTATCAGGGGGATTCTATGATACAGATCCACACCGGCATGCAGATCACCGAAGCCGACTTTAACCGGGTCGTTGAGCTATTGATTAACGCTATGACCGAAGCGGGCATTGACCACACCACGCAAAACCAGATCCTCGCCAGACTGGCACCGTTGCGCGGTGTGGTGATAAAGATTTGAGGTTTATCAAGTGCGATTTTTGACCTGCATGGAGAGGTCAGATAACTCTTACTAACTACTCAAGCTCAATATGAACGTTTTTTAGGACTCCAGATTTGGTCATCTTTAAACTCTCTGGACCAGATCACGACATTACTGCCATGGCTTCCTGTTGTACCTTCAACATCAAGAACGTGCCCTTGTGCAACGTTAATAATGTAACCCCCCTTCACCAACCATAGTTGGTCTGCTGAATATGGGCTATCACAACTCCAAACACCGACACTTTCCCCTTTATTTCCACTCAGTTTCCTTACGTCTAAGCAGTGGCCCGAAGCTGCATTTCTTATTTGGAAGTAGGAACTGTTAAAGTCCATGGGTTGTATATACCATAGTTGGTCATTTTGACCATCGCAGCTCCAAAGTAAAACATTACTCCCTTTGTGACCATAATCACCTTCAGGATCTAGGCATAGGTTTTGTGCTTTATTTCGAATCTCTACGCGTTCACCAGGAGTGAAAGAGCCATATTTATAATTTAATGCTTCTACATTTGGTATTGTAAGAATAGATAAAGCACCGACGGATAAAATAAGCGTTTTTAATTTCATGTAATTTCCTTTTTTAATGAATTTTAATGTTATTATATAGTATTGTTTTTTTCAACTTGTAATTTAAAGTAGGCTGTATGTTGTTTGTCCCTGCGTTAATTTTTTAAAAATAAAAGGACGCTGTATGAGCTTTGATGATATAGGTTTACATTGACTGACGTAGCACAGCAAGTTGCAATTTAAAGTACTATTTCCGGTGTTGGATGAAAATGTACTTCTAATAGTGGGGGTAGGCAACCATTTATATGGTTTTTTTGAATTTAAGTGAGCTTAAAAGTGCATTATAACTAGGTTTCTTAAAACGCTATAATTAAAAAGCTCAACAATGGCGATCTTATTGTTGAGCTTTTTTAATTAATGCTAATTTTTTAGGGTTAAAATTCGATTTTATAATCCGGTTTTTTCGGGTTGTTTGGAAAGTCTAGTCCTTCAACCGGGTAAGAGAGTTGGGAAACCGTCGCATCAGGCATCAAAGCTTTATTGATAAATGTAATTTCAACAGTTTCAGGGAAATCAATCGAGTCTGCGTATTTACCATAGTTGTTACCATGAATATGAACAACATGAAAATGCGCTTTTATCGATTCAATAAAGTGGTTAAAGTCAGCGGTCTGCGTGTCCAGGTGATGAAACTCTGCGGCAACAACATTGATCCTGTCGGCATGTTTACACAGGTCATCGATAACCTGGTATTCAGCCCCTTCGATATCCATTTTAAGAAAAATGGTGTCATCTTTCGCCCCACAATGCTGGTTGATTAATTCATCCAGGCTGATATCCAATTGATCTGAAGTCTTACTGACACGGCGTTGTAAATGGCAGTTTTTGCCACGGAAAAAGCTGTAAAAAAACACACAGTTTAATAAACGCGTCCAGTACTTCTGACGTTTGTCATGGCGGAACAACAATGTATTGATCAGAGACTTGAGGCTATTTTGCAGGGTTTTTCGAACGATAAAGCCAAGCCCGACGGTATAGTCTACTCCCACAACCCGGCAATCTGGATTGAGCGCCTGAAATTCTTTGTCAAACCGCCAGTCATCATTGATACCCAGCGAGAGCAAAACATCAGTTTCTTTTATATGGTTTTTGGGCACGATGTATCCACCATCAAAGTGGTTACCCATACGGATTAAGTCTGGGCAGTGATTTGGGCGCAGGGCGTGTTTGTTTATTGACATGTATATATTCCAGTCATTTCCTTGTAAGTTGCCTGATAGTAACGTTGCAATTTGTTGATTACAAGCGGGAGTTTGAACTTAGGGAGTGTTTCATGCACACCTGAGTTTTTGAGGAAATTTATCGCACAGATTATGGGTGGTCCGGACAGCAAAGCTATATAGTATCCAGATGATATGCTGGAGTTTTATCTTACTGTGCATCTTAATGGCGTATGCAATTATATATCTAACAACGTATGGGGGTTTTATCAGGTTGTCACAATGTTTGAGGTGGCTGTTGTTAATTAGCTGGGACAGTTGCCAATTACCACCTCACAGCGGTTTGAGCGCTTTAGACTTTGAATATTATTCATCCAAAATTATTTTCTTTAAGTCAGCTGAGCGTGATTGGCGCTGTATATACATTCGTACTCGATGCTTGAAATTGCGAAAAAATGTACTTCTGTTGGAATGCCTCCCTTGATTAATATTTTCAATTTCACTACCAAAGCTTACGTCTTCGGAAATTGGGTAAGGTTTTATACCAACAATGCGCAAACCTAATTCCCCATGGAATTGGAAGTCTACATCTACGGGTCTGAAAAATGGTTTACGTTGAAGCAGTTTTTTAGCACCTTGTAAGCTTATTAGGTAACCCAGTGCACTGTTTGGGACTTTTTTATAATTGCCTACGGTGAATTTCTCATCAAGCTTCACTGACTCAACAAACGGGTAATCTCGGGCATCCGCTAGTTTTATCATATCCCAATTTTCTAGGCGACACACGTGGTCCAATATTTGGGTTAAGTTTGCATCAATATTAAGATCATCTTCCAGAATTAGTGCGAATTCTAGGTTTTCTTTTACCACTTTTTCAAAAACCTGATAGTGGCTGACGTAGCATCCAATTTCACCGGGCGTCAAATGTCTATGGTAGCGTTGTATATTTTCAGCTTGATCATACCACATCGCTAACTCTTCTTCTGATAGTCGCTTACCATTGGTGGCAGGAAAACGGCTGGCATCGAGCCCAATCTTCTTTAATCGAGCATAAGTTTGGTGCCATCTGGTTTCACAGCCATCCATGTTAATTATGAATATTGGTGGGTGAGTCATTCTATTAATTTACAAGGTTTGTATTGTTGTATTTATTTGAACAGATTTAAGTAGCGTTCGGCAAGAATTTCCGGTTTTATTGCGCAAATAATCTCAGCTTCATCAAGACTCGTTGATTGACTGGTGATAGCTTGGCAGTTGCCAGTTAAAGGCGCGACCAGTGAAAAGGGGGAAGTCCCCAGACCAACTAATGCCAGCGTTGGTACATTACATGCGGCTGCAATATGCATAGGGCCTGAGTCTATTGTAATCATCGTATCCATGGCTGCGATGATATCTACCAATGCGCCTAGTGATGTGGTACCGGCGAGGTTGGTCGCTGTAATATTTTGCTTGGCAAGTAGTTGTTGCAATTCCTCAGCGTCACCACATTCACTACTGTCGCCCAGTAAATACAAATGAGTTGGTGTCTGAGCTACAATTTTTGCCAATGCGCTTGCTGCCAGATGTACCGGATAATGGCGTGTGGTTTTGTTTTTGCCACCAATGTACACAGCGGTTGCTTGAGGTTCAGTGTGCGTCAGCTCAAGTTTGTTTGCTCGGAGCTTTGGTAAGGAGAAGCTACCCAAGGGTTTTCCATGCACGTCGTTCACCAGGCGACAATAGCGGAAGATATAATGATGGCAATCATTCAGTTTAAGAGCATGAGAAAGCAATGGAGTTCGGCCATTCTGGGCATATCCAACGACATAGTGGATCCTGGCCAGTTTAGCGAGCAGCGCGTCGGTTAATGAGCCGCGAAACAACACCGCCGTTGAAAATTGGAATGTTCTGAGTGTTTTGGCAAAGCTGAGCAGGCCAGCGCGTTTACCAGCCTGATAACGGGCGTCTTCAAGTAGCTCAAAGTCATATCCATGTGCCCTTTCCAATACTTCGCGCATATAGGGACGAATCAGCAAATAGATTTTTTTACCCGGATACAAGTCGTTGAGCAGCCCTATCGCGGGTAGCGAATTGATGGCGTCTCCAATAAAGCGGGGAAGTACCACTAAGATGGGACCATTGATATTACTGGGCTCGATGACTGTTTTAGGCATGGATTTCCTTGTTATAGGCACTGATCCAACCTAGTATAACCAAAGCTAATGAACAAAATCACCCTAGTCCTAAAATTTTAAACAAAAGTTAAAAAATGAAAAACATCAAAAGCTGTCACTGGTTACTAAAGAACCTCGACCGAGTTGTGGTACTCGATTGCGGCATGCTCAAACCCGGGGCAACAGGAAAGTATCAGCCTGCGGGAATCATCGCGGGTGCAAAACGATTTAATATCAGCCAGACGTTTAGTGATCCCGATGGCAGGTTTCCCAGCACTATGTGCAGTGCTGAGCAATTTCAGCATGAGGCTAGGTTGTTGGGGATCAACCAGCGGGATACCGTGATTGTTTATGATAACTTTGGCTTGTTTAGCGCGGCCCGTGCCTGGTGGATGTTTAAGGCCATGGGGTTTGAGCAGGTTTATGTGCTGGATGGGGGCCTGGTCAAATGGCTGGAACTGGGTTTGCCCGTGGCACCAGACTATGCACAGAGCCCACAGTCTGGAGAATTTGTAGCTCAGCCTCAGGCAGGCTATTTTATAGATAAACAGGCGGTACTGGCAGCAATAGACGACCCCAGCGTTTTATTGCTGGATGCCCGCAGCCCGGCAAGATTCAGTGGTCAGGAAAGTGAACCCAGAGAGGGGATGCGTAGCGGACATATTCCAGGCAGTGCCAATGTCCATTATGCCAGCGTACTTGATGACAGCGGCTTGTTAAAGTCCAGGACGCAGTTAAGAGCGTTACTGAGCGACGCGGGTGTCACTCATCAGGCCTTGCAGTTTAGCTGTGGATCCGGGATCACTGCCTGTATTCTGGCCATGATTGCTGATGAATGCGGGTTCTATCCTTTGTCTGTATATGACGCGTCCTGGAGCGAATGGGGGCAAGACTCGGAGGTACCGGTTGCGACACTTGCCCCTGAGAGTTAGTAAACCAGTTCCTGAAGCTCACTGGGCGGGCACAGGGCTGGAAAATACAAGGTTTGCATATTTTTGGCGCTGAGTGCGCTGTGTAGTGGCAGGGTCGCTACCCCTTTAAGCGCAATATTTGCCACATCTGGGGTTTTGACCAGGCGTACTACCTGCCGCTCACCAAACTGCGCAATGGATGGGATAAACGGGCGCAGTTCTGATGTCAGTTTATCCAGCAGCCAGTCATTAATGTCTCCCCCTAAAATAATAGTCTGAGTATTCAATAACGACTCTATGCTGTGAATGGCGATCCGCATCGGCTCTGCGGCTTGCTCAAGCCAGCGGTCGATCACAGGGTGTTCCTGTAGCTGGTGGTGCAGCTCTTCTGTGGAACAACCCGGTCGTCCCAGGTGTTGTTTCAATGCATTGAGTGAGGCAAAGTCATTCAGTCTGCCTAATTCTGCGGTATCATCATCGGTTTCGGGTGTCACAAACAAGTCACCTAAGGCGCCTGTAAGGCCATTTTGTCCGAGCAGTATCCGACGGTCGTACACCACCGCAGATTCAACCTGATTACCCAAATGTACGTATACAAAGCTATCGAGCAGCCGGGCTTCGCCAAACAGCATCTGAAAGCTGGCACAGGCGGATGCGGTGGTTTCGAGCGCAACCGGAACCGCCAGTGTATCGGCAAGCTGTTGCTGCAATTGTCGATTGTGAGCAAAGATCTCGACACCTTTAAGATGACTCAGTTGTACCGACAATCCGCAGCCAAGCACCTGAGACACGGTCAGGTTGGCCACTGTCAGCAGGGTATCAATCAGATATTTGACTTTCTCGAGTGGTGTATCATTTGTGTCTAGTCGGGTATGCAGCCGGTTTAGCAGTTCACCGTTGAGGTAAAACAAGCCAACTTCCAGCTCACTATCGACAATCCGTACGGCCAGGGTATACGCAGCCTTCTTATTCAGAACCAGCATTTTTGAGGGTTTACCTGCCCCTTCAGATTTCTTTATGCCGGTTTCTTCGACAAGCTGAACGCTCAGTAATTCCTCGACCATATTGGTAATGGTTTGTTTGGTCAATTGTGTATTGCGGGCAATCTCTACACGGGAGATCGGCCCCTGCGTGACAATCTGAGCGAGTACAAGACGCAAATTTATCGATTTATTCTGTTTTGCGTTGGAGCCTTTCAATGTGTTCGCCTTACTATTTGAATCTGATTACGGGGTTCTAAACATCATATAACCCCTGTTAATGTGTCATATGTACCTGCTTATACAACACATTCTCCTTGAACTAAGCCGATCATCTTACTCGATCATGATGCTAAACCGAATAAAAAATAATTAGTCAAACTATTTGACATAAGCGGTTTGTTGGCTGAATATGACTATAAATACAACAAAACAGATCCTAAATGCCAGTATTAAAAAGGCAGTTAGGATATTCGCGAGTGCGAATTTTAATAATCAACAGCAGGATCTACCTATGTCTACAGGAACTCAGATAAAGGGCCATCGTAGCCGGGCGTGGTTGAGCGGGATGTTTGCCGCTGCTGCACTGTGCGCAACGTCGATGAGCTGGGCAACGCAAAGTATCGACTGGAGCAAAGCGGCAAAATCCAGTGATATTCACCTGAGCGCACAGCAGAGCCAGGCAATTAAATCAAAAGATTTGACTGCTGCACTGGTATGGCATGGCGCCAGCCCCTGGGTGGCTGCGGTATCACGTGGTGCGCGTGCTGAATTTGAAAAGTTAGGCATTAAAGTGGTGGCAGCAACCGACGCCCAGTTTGATCCTGCCAAGCAAGTGGCTGATCTCGAAAATATTGCGGCATTAAACCCCGACATCATTTTGTCACTGAGTGTAGATGGCGTAAGTACGAAACAAAGCTATGCGAAAGCCATTGAGCGGGGCGCCAAACTGGTGCTGCTCAGCAACCCCATCCCCGGATTTGAGCAGGGCAAAGATTTTGTCGGCATTGTAACCGATGACATGTTTGGTATGGGTAAGGCGGCAGCTGATCTGACGGCCAGTGCGCTGGATAACAAAGGTAAAATTGGCATGATCTACCATGATGCCAGCTATTTTATCACCAACAACCGCGATAATGCCTACCGCACCGGGCTCAAAGCCTACCCTGAACTCGACGTGATCATCGAGAAGGGGTTTATCAAAGAGCATGAGACAAGCAATGTGGCTGCTGCCATGGTGTTACAGCATCCTGAGCTGGAGGCGATTTATGTTTCCTGGGATGCTGCCGCTGAAGGCGTTGTCGAGGCACTGCGCTCTTTGGGCCGGCGCGATATAAAAGTGATCACCCATGACTTAGGGGTCAATAATCTGCTGGATATGGCTATGAATGGCAACGTGCACGGCACCATTTCGGATCGCCCATTTGATATCGGCCAGACCATGGCCAGACTGGGTGCGGCTGCAACGCTGGGTTTACCGGCACCGCACTTTACTCTGGTGCCGTTTGATACGGTGAAGCGAGACAATATTGCTGAGATCTGGCAGCGCGCGTTCCAGTCGCCTCTGCCCAGACTCCTGAATTTAGCGTTAAAACAATAAGGAATACCATGAGCGTTAATCAACTACCTTTGCAGCAGCTGAAGTTGCTGGCAGTAAAACGAGAGTTCTTTATCTACTATATATTCCTTGCAGTGATGCTGATTTTTGCAGTTGCGCTGCATGATACGGGCTTTTTTAGCCTGACCAATTTTATGAACATTGTGCGCCAGACTGCGCCCATTACTGTGATGGCAGTGGGCTTGACCTTTGCACTGGCAGTGGGCCATATCGATCTGTCCATAGGCTCGGTTGTCGCTTTATCAGCCCTGGTTGGCGCTCTGTTATTACAACATGTGGGTATTCCGCTTGCGGTCCTGGGGGCGCTCAGCGTGGGTCTGATCGTGGGCCTGATCAACGGGTTGCTGATTGAGCGGTTACAGGTATCTTCTTTGTTGATTACTCTGGGCACTATGGGTGTGATCACGGGCCTGTCGCGTCAACTGACCAATCTTGAATCCGTACCTATCATAGATCAGACGTTCACTGCGTTTTTTGGTGCTGGTGAGCTGTTTGGTATTCCATCGCTATTTATCTGGACACTGGTGATCGCGGCTCTGGGTTATGTGGTGCTCACTAAATTAGCTTTTGGTAAGCACTTACTTGCGGTAGGTGGTAGTCCTAAAGCAGCACTGGCGATGGGGATTAAGGTGACTCAGGTGCGTATTTACGCTCTGGTTATCTCATCTATGGCTGCTGCGCTGGCGGGGCTCTTGTATGCCGGCCGCCTGCATGGTGCCCGTTACACTTTGGGTGAGGCGGATCTGTTGACCGTTATCGCTGCGGTGGCGATTGGCGGGACCAGCCTGTTTGGTGGCCGGGCCTGTATTATCGGTGCCATTCTGGGCTCCTGGTTGATGGGCATGATCAACAACGGTCTGATCTTGTCCGGGTTTTCTACAAATGAACAAATGATAGCCCGCGGCGCTATCCTGATTGTGGCAGTGGCAATTGGTGTCAAGGAGTTGAAAAATGGTTAGAAGTGCATTAGATCAAATCGCCCTCGAAGTCAGGGATGTACATAAGCGCTTTGGCGGCGTTCACGCCCTTAAAGGGGTCAGCTTTACCATTAATAAAGGCGAAGTAGTTGGCTTACTGGGTGACAATGGTGCCGGTAAATCGACTCTGGTGCGTTGTATCTCCGGGATCCACCCGCCGGATGAAGGCGCGATTTTGGTCAACGGCCAGCCGGTACATATCGACTCGCCGCTGGCTGCGCGTGAGACAGGGATAGAAACGGTATTTCAGGATCTGGCCATGGTGCCCGAGTTCGATATCACAGAGAACCTTTTTCTTAATCGCGAGATCCTGCACAAAAATCCGATCCTGCGCCGACTGGGCTGGCTGGACAAAAAAGCCATGGAGAAACGGGCGAAAAAAGCTCTGAACCGACTGAACAGCCGCATTCCAAGTTATCAGGAGCAGATCCACCGCTTGTCTGGTGGTCAGCGTCAGGCTGTGGCCATTGCCCGTGCCGTGAACTGGGGCGCTGACATCGTGATTATGGATGAGCCAACCGCCGCACTGGGTGTTGAGCAAAGTGCCCAGGTCAATGAGCTGATCAATGTGATCAGTTCGCAGGGCGTAGCGGTGCTGCTGATCAGCCACAACATGCAACATGTTGTAGAAACCTGCGACCGTGCAGTAGTGCTTTATCAGGGTCAATCGGTGGCAGATGTGTCTGTCAGTGATGTGACCAAAGAAGATCTGGTCGGGTTGATCACCGGTGCCAAATCTGCGGCTTAACTTTTATCGGTCCTGAACAAGTTTTATCAATTAAATGGCAGTGACAGACGCTTTGTGCGCACTGAAAAATTGATGAATATATAACACGGATTGATATCAACCTCGGGGTGCAACTGCGCACTCCTTTAATCTGAACATTGTTTAAATCGGCGCTGTGGCGCTGAGGGCTTTGCTTTGCCGAAAATCAGAGGGCAGTATGGATATTGAAAAGAAAGTTGCGCAACTTATAGACACGCTTTGCATCGAAGAAAAAGTCGGACAGTTGTTTGTACTGGCATTTGCCGGAGAGGACCGGGACTACGCAAAGGCGCTGGTCAAGGAGCGTCATATCGGCGGGTTTTATATTACCGACGACAATGCAGCCAACCCCACAAGTGCAGCGCAGTTAGCGCATGACTTACAACACGAGGCATCACTGAGAGCCTGCGATGCACCTTTGTTGCTAGCTGTCGATCAAGAGGGCTCCTGGGGGATCCTCACTCAGTACACCGATCTGGGACCCGGTAATCTGGGTCTGGGTAAGGCCGACAACACGGCACTCACCGCAGATATGTATCAGGTCTTTGCGGAGCAAATGCGGGAAGTGGGATACAACACGCTGCTTTCACCTTGTGCGGATGTGAATGCGGATCCCGATAATCCTATCATCGGGCTGCGCGCCTTTGGTGAGCAAAGCCATCATGTTGCCCGTCATGTTGCAGCCGCCGTACGCGGTGTAGGGCGCAGCGGTAGTCTGAGTTGTGCTAAGCATTTTCCGGGGCACGGAGATACCCACAGCGATTCACATCAGACACTCCCTGTAGTGGATAAATCATTGCAGCAGCTGATGCGTGAAGATCTCTTACCTTTTAAGGCTGCCATTGAATCGGGTGTGCCGCTGATTATGACCAGTCATATCAGCTATCCGCAAATTGATGCCGACCATCCTGCAACCTTATCATCGACGATTTTGCAGGGGGTGTTACGTCAGCAATTAGGCTTTGAAGGCCTGATCATTACCGATAGCATGAACATGTGGTCGATGCGCAAAAACTATGCCCCGGAAGAAGCAGCAATTTTGGCCTTGCTGGCTGGTGCCAATCTGGTGATGCTCAGTGAAGAGCACTACGAGAACAGCACCACACCGTATAAAGCCATTCAGGCGCAAACCATTGATGGCGTCATTGCAGCGGTGAAGCAAGGTCGCTTGCCAGAATCTGTCGTCGATGCACGTTTGCAGCAGGTACTGGCATTTAAGTATCAACATTTTGCGGCTGCACCTAACCCGACCGCCAGTGTTCTGGAAGGGGCCAATCAACTTGCACGCGAAGCGGCTGAGGCCGCCATTCGGGTCGTTCGTAATCGTCATCAGCAGTGGCCGCTGGCTGGCCGTCCGTTTACCCTGGCATTTGCCGCAGATCCCAAAGGCTATGACAGCATAGTGAATAGCCGGGGAATAGGTCCGAACGACCCTAATTCAGCACGAGATGTGATCCTCGAAACATTAGCTGAACGGGGGCGTGAGTACCGACTCTGGCAGCACGATCAGCTGCTGGCTGCACTTCAGGCACCGACTGAGCCAATGGCTGAGCCTTTGGTGCTCATCACAGAAGACTACCCGCTGCCCGGAGAGAGTTTTGACGTAGCTGCGCAACAACAGCGTGTAAAACAGGCGCTGCAAAAATGGTCTGATAACGTCATTGTGATTGCCATGCGCTCTGACTATGAGGTGGCGCAATATACTGATTTATCGACTTATGTTTGTGCATACTCGAGCCGAGCCGTCAGCGCCCGGGCAATGGCTGAGCTGCTGTAAAAAGAGCAGCAAAACGAAATAATAAGTGCTTGACAATTAGTCAAAATGATTTAATAAATACTTAGTATATCAATTTTACTAATAAAAGATGACAGTTTGATAATAATACAAGCCCGTCGACTCACTGGGAATGAACGGCTTGGGAAAAAGGCAAAGGGGAGAAGAGCATGAAAAATCAGGGCTCAAAGGTAAATACCAGTTATCTGAAATCTAGTTATCTGGCGGTATGTGTAGCAACGGCGTTATCTGGTATGTCGTTTGGTGCAATGGCTGAACAACAGGAAGGTGCGAATAAGGAAATTGAAACAATTGAAGTCAGAGGGATCCGACGCAGTCTGACCGAGGCGCTGAATACTAAGCGTTTTGCTAATTCTGTCGTTGACTCGATTTCCGCTGAAGACATAGGTAAGTTTCCGGATAAGAACATCGGTGATGCGATGCAGCGGATCCCGGGTGTGACTGTGGTCAGAACCTTTGGTGAAGTGAGCGGTGTAACGGTTCGTGGTACTGCGCCGGAGCACAGTATGGTGTTGCTTAATGGTCAGAACGTAGCCAGTGTTGGCTGGTTTGACTTAGGCGGAATGAACCGTAGCTTTAACTTTGAGATGCTCGCATCGGAGCAGATCTCGGGTATGGATGTCTACAAATCCGTTGAGTCTGATATCAACGAAGGAGCGATGGGGGGAACAGTCAACCTGAAGACCCGTAAGCCGCTCGATATGGACTCAGGCACTGTTTTTGCGTCGGTAGAAAATGCCTATCATAGCAATGCAGAAGACTGGTCTCCTGCCTACTCCGGTCTGGCGAGCTGGAAAAATGAGCAAGAAAACTTCGGTATTCTGGTAGCTTACTCAAATGAAGAGTCGAAAGTATACCGTGAAACCCTGTCGACGTTCGGGCCTCCTGGTGCATCTGAGTTGGAAGACAGCGCTGGTATCTTAAGAAAAACCTCATGCTGTGCTTCGTCGATTATCTTTGACGAAGACAGGGAGCGTAGCAGCAGCCAGATCAGTGTTCAGTACGCGCCCAGCGAGAACCTGACATTAGGCCTGGATTACAATTTATTTGAGCTGGAAAACGATCACATAAACTCGGCCATGTTTGCCATCATGAGTTCGGGAACGTTGCAAAGTGACACCGTCAGCGTCAATGAACAGGGCATAGTGACCGGCGCGACTGTGACGGCCTCGGGCCCGGGTGGTGCGCCATTGTTTAATAACAGCGTATTGCGTACACCCAAGATGCAATCGGATGTGCTCAACTTTACTGCCAATTATCAGTCCGACACCTGGTCGGCAGACTTTGTGCTGGGTAAGTCAACTGCCGAAGGTCGTATCGGCCAGACAAGTACCTGGTGGGGTGACATTACCGAGCGTGCTAACTCAGGCTTTTCTTACAATGTGGATGGGCCGCTGGAATTACAACCTGTCAACTCAGACTACCTGAGCAGCCACGATAACTTGGAGCTGTTCCATGAATACACTTACATCAACTATGAACGCGATAATGAAATAGATTATATTCAGGCCGACTTCACTTTTGAGTTGGACTCGCCAGTGATCACCTCTATTCAGACAGGGATTAAGTTTCAGGAGCAGGTTTTCTCTTATCAGGAAAACAACCAGGACCTGAGTGTTGATGCTATTCGTGCGGGTGGCGAGCGATTGACGCTGGGCGACTTTAACGGCGGATTTGTCTCTGGCCTGCACAGTGCGCAAGGACGTGCTGGCAGTTTGTCGTTGTTCCCGATTGCGACACGTGCCCTTTGGGATTACGCGCGTAGCAATGCGCCTGGTACTGTCACGGTCAAAGATGCTTTTTCCATTGAAGAAGACATTGCCGCAGCTTATGTGAAGGCCAATTTCTCAGGCGAAGGTTTCCGCGGTAACTTGGGCCTGCGAGTAGTGGAAACCGACATTCTCTCTAAAGGCGAAATCAATGGCGTAAAAGGTGAAGTGGATAAAACCTACACCAACTATCTGCCAAGCCTTAACTTAGCCATCGACCTGAGTGAAGATATGATCTTCCGTTTTGCTGCCGGTTCAACGGTATCGCGCCCTGATTATGATGACATGAAAGTGGCAGATATCATCTCCGAAAGCTTTAAAACGGCGAATGTCGGTAGCCCAGATCTGGACCCGTATAAGTCAGATCAATACGACATGGGCGTTGAATGGTACTTTAATCCGTCATCCGTCCTTGGGGCGACCTTATTTGTGAAGAACATCAGTGACTATATTGAGCAAACGACTGCTGCTGAGTTTTATCCGGGATGTGGCGAAGGCTGTCTGGTAACGCGTTCACGTAACGTTGGCACGGCCGATGTACGCGGTATTGAGTTGCAATATCAGCATGCATTTGAAAATGGTTTTGGGGTGCAGGCAAACTACACCTATACCGACAGCAGCCGCACCGACTCGACGGGCAAGGAAATGCCGATTGAGGAAGTATCGCAAAACTCGTACAACCTGTCGGGTTACTACGAAAACGACCTGTTCAGCGTGCGCCTGGCGTATAACTATCGTGATAACTGGGTCAGGCAACTTAACGGCAGTGGCCTGGACAGCCTGAACGATGCTTATGATCAGCTTGATGCCTCTATTGTCTGGCATGTGACAGACAACATCGATGTGTCGCTGGAAGCGGTTAACTTGCTCAATGAAGCTCTGGTACTCAGACAGCCAACTGCGGGTAATATTGTTCATGCTGTAGATGAATTTGGTACCCGTTACTTTGTGGGGGCAAGCGTGCGCTTCTAACTCCCAGTTTTCCGGGCAGTAACCTAAGCTGTCTGGTGTTTGAATAAGGGAGGTGCCCGCTTCCCTTAGGCCAGTTCGGTTTTAACTGGTCAATCCGCGCGTAACCTGGCAAGGAAGACTTTACAGGTGCGCGGATAGGGGTGCAAACCTGATATTTCCGGCATCTTTGCCGGACAGGTTCTGTGTACCCACACTTCTACTCGGTTAAGGCAGGTTTGCCCGGCTTGCCTTATTTCTCGCCTTTTTATAATTGATTTTATACGTGAAACTTTATTGCAATAAATTTTGTAAAAACAATTGACTTATTATTTTGTGAGCGCTAGCTTGTATATTAGTTGAGCAAATAGAAATGCCTGTTTTGCACATTAAGCAAGATAGGCTTGCTCACTACCTCAGTGATATTAGCCCGCAATAGATAATTAATGCGGGTTTATTGGTAGGCGGCTTGGGTTGGGTCGCGGTTGTTCATTAAAATTGTTGCTCTAATCGGGTTGGTATTGCTGGGTTTGTTTCGATTAAAAAAATAATGAGGAAACACCTAATGAAATTGAAAATGACAGGATGTGCAGCCGCCGTGATCTTAAGTTGTTCCGCGTCAGCGGGAACGGGCGTGCAGGATTTTTTGGACAGCTTAAGAAACTTCGAATCGGGTATTAACCCTGCGCTTGCAGACTTTTACCTGGAGAACCTGAATAACCCGGTTTACAAGTATGCCAAAGTCTCTGCACCCGGTCGTATGGTGCGTGACTGCTCGACCGGGAGCATGATCCCTGAAGATACCACCATCAATCAGTTTTTTACCAAGCTGGGTATTGACGGAATATATAACTCACAAACTCCGTATAGTGCTGAGATGTTTAAAACTATGCAGTATAACTCCATGAATGCCTGGGGATTTGTGGGTTATCAGCTGGGTGAAGCCGTTCTGATTGATGCTGGCTACTATAGCCCGAAAGTGGTGACGATTGATGGCAAAGAGTACGACAGCTTTTACGTGTTTGTGGAAGACAGCACCTGGATTGGCTGTAAAACCGAGGCCCTGGTTGAGATTGTCGGCTCTGGTGGTAACCAGATCCAGGCAACAGATGTGAACCGCTGGGAAGGCACCTTTGTCGGTAAGAATGGCGTCAACTCATTCGCTGACCTGCTGATCCCGGATAATCAGGAACTGGTGATGCGCGATGCCATGCGGTTTAACTATGGCGTGATGACGCAGTTGCTGAGCGATGCCAACATGACCTGGGAGCAGGCACTGGCGAAGAGCTGGCCGGGCACAGACGACAATGGTAATCCAATCACAGTGCAGGCGACTATGTCTGGCTTGCTGGCTGCGGCTCACTTACGTGGCGCCTGGGGTACTGCACGATTGCTGACCAAGGATGAAATCACCTGTGATGAGCTGGGCACCTGTATCACTAAGTATGTACACAAGTTTGGTGGTTACAACACTATCTTCGACACACCAGCGGATGATGTGATTGAAGGGTCAAAGTACGATGAAAAGCTGTCTGCGGGCTGGGGTAACGATTTAGTGCTGCCCGGTGGTGGTGTGGATGTTATCGAGCTGCATGAGCAAAGCGGCTCTGTGACCACAGTACGCGATTTCACCGTGGGCGAAGACCGTATTATTCTGCGCGACTGGCAAACGGCTGCACCGCTGAGTAACCTGTCAGTCTCTGATGTGGCTGCCGGTGCTGAGCTGGCATTTGCCGGTCAGCGTGTGGTACTTGAGGGCGTGTCGGCTGCTGCTGTGAACGTCAATACCGAAGCGGTGATTGCCCAGTCGGATATCTATGAAATTGCCTGGTCAGGCAAGCAGACTGTGACCGGCTTTAATCCGCAACTGGATAAAATTCGTGGCACGGCGGGCATTGGCTTTAAACACCTTAAAGCGTATGAGACCGATACGGCATTAGTGGTGGGTGTGCAGGCCAAAGATGGTGGTATCTACAGTTCGGTTGAGCTGGTTGGTCTGACAATTGCTGACTTGACACCAGACATGTTTGATAACGTCACCGGTGGTTACGACCGTCTGGGCTTTATTGTGCCGCTGAACAGTCAGAACTGGGGTTGGAATATGGCACTGACCGTGAACAGCTTTGACCCGGCCAAAACTGTGATCAGCATGCCGCTGTTCAACTACAGCTTCTCCATGCTTATCCTGACGCAGGAAGGGGCGGATACGGTGATCACACTGGACGAAACGGCATCAAAAGGCGACCAGAAACGTCTGGTACTGAAAAACACCGATGTGAACAGTCTGAGTGCTGCCAACTTTGACTATGTGTCTGGTAACTTTACCGACGTGGTGATTGATGTGCCGGTATTCTATGACATCACGGCGACAGTGGTGGGTACGGGTGGCAGCATTTCGCCGACACCAGATGCAAACGGGGTGATCAGCGCTAAGGGCAACACCGACTTTACACTGACCTTTGTGCCAGACAGCGGCTACCGTGTTGCCACACTGAAAGTCGATGGCGTGAGCGTGACAGCGCAGTCAAGCTACACCTTCCCGGCACTAGCTGCGGCACACAGCGTGCAGGTTACCTTTGAACCAGGCAATGCCTGCCCGGCTCCCTGGAATGAAACTCAGGTGTACACCGGCGGTGATCAAGTTACCTTTGGCGGTAAAACCTATGAAGCTAAATGGTGGACGCAGGGCAACAACCCGGCTTCATTAGGCCCATGGAAAGAAATTGCCAACTGTCAGTAATGACGCAATTTGATTAGATACAGGCCATGGTGTGCGCAAGCAGCCATGGCTTTTTTTGTCTGTATGGCGATGTCATCTCTTGAAGCACTGTGGTGATCCGCTACTTCCGCAAGCGGCAAAATAAGGGGGATGGTGGAAAAAAGAGGGAGATAAAAACGCCATGGCGGACTCACCATGGCGTATAAAGCGTGCTGCTAAATCAGGGGATTACTTATGATACCCAAGACACGCTTCGACTTCGTTTTTCGAGCCTAAGATAACCGCCACGCGCTGGTGGATATGCTCCGGGTCGATATCCAGAATGCGTTGCTCGCCGGTGTGGGCCAGGCCGCCGGCTTGTTCTACCAGCATGGCCATCGGGTTGGCTTCGTACATCAGGCGCAGTTTGTATGGCTTTTCCGGGTTTTTGGTATCAGCCGGGTAAGTAAACAGGCCGCCGCGACATAGTACGCGGTGTACGTCACCTACCATGGCTGCAATCCAACGCATGTTGAAGTTTTTACCGCGCGGGCCGGTGTCACCTGCCAGCAGGTCATTGATGTAGTTTTGCATGGCCGGTTGCCAGTGACGCTGATTTGAGGCGTTGATGGCAAACTCTTTGGTGTCGGCTGGGATCTTGGCAAATTCTTCGGTCAGCAGGAAACTGCCGTGGGTTTTGTCCAGCGTGAAGATACGGGTGCCTTTACCTGTGGTCAGTGCCAGCGTGGTGCACGGGCCGTACAGTACGTAGCCTGCGGCAACTTGCTTGTGACCTGGCTGCATAAAGATAGCCGGATCGGCCGGGTCGCCGTCTTCCGGGGCTTCCATAATAGAGAAGATGGTGCCAACCAGTGAATTGATATCAGTATTGGACGAGCCATCCAGCGGGTCGAATGCCACGATAAACTTGGCATCCGGGCTACCCGCTACCGTGCCTTCTTCTTCTTCCGAGGCAATGGCCTTAACATAGCCAGATTCCAGCAGAATGTCTTTGAGTAGCTGATTAGACAGTACGTCGAGTTTCTTCTGAGTTTCGCCCTGAATGTTTTCATCCAGCGTTGAACCCAGCACGCCTGACAGCGCGCCCTGACCGACGCGGAAAGAGATTTCTTTACAGGCAGCCAGAATGGTTCGGATCAGTGAAACCAGTTCACGGGAACAGCCGTCTTCAATTAACACCGGTGGAAGTCTACGCATAAATTTTAGTCCTGATAACGGTTATGTTGCAGCCCTGACAGAGTGAGAGAGCAGGCCACAAACAGCGCTGAATTTTGTCCTAAATAACTGTATTTTGTATACGATTTAATATACAAAAGGGGTACCAGTCATCTAACCTCAAACAACAAAGATAAGAAAATGCGAAAAACACGCTTTGCACCTCACATGTTCTCGGCTTTGCTATTGGCTATGATACCCCAAGCGCACGCCGCAATTAAGTCTATTGATGAATTTACTGACAACTTCAACCATTTTCCCGGGTTCTATGCGTTTTACAGCGACCCATCCAGTGGCAAGATTTATCTGGATGTAGACAAGCTATCACAGCCATTTTTGTTGCAGCACAGCTTGCCGTATGGCGTCGGCTCTAACGACATTGGATTAGACCGTGGTCAGCTGGGTAGTACTTATCTGGTGCAGTTCGAGCGCTTTGGTGACAAGGTGATGCTACGTGCACTGAACACCTATTTTCGCGCCAGTGCCGACAATCCGGCAGAGCAGCAAAGCGTGAAAGAGGCGTTTGCCTCGAGCATTTTAAACGGCTTTAAGGTGGTAGCCGAAGATAACGACAGCGTGCTGATTGACTATACGCCTTACTTATTATCGGACGTGCATGGCGTATCTCGCACCCTGGCGGCGCGCAAGCAGGGCAGTTACAGCCTGGACGCCAGCCGCAGCGCGACCTATATGCCGCGCTCTAAAGCCTTTATGAAAAATACTGAGCTGGAAGCGGTCCTGACCTTTAAGGGCAGCAAACCCGGTGAGTATGTGAAGCAGGCGACGGCGAACCCTTATGCGGTCACTGTCCACCAGCACCACTCGCTGATTGAACTGCCGGATGATAACTATCAGCCCCGCGCATTTCATCCGCAGTCGGGTTACTGGAGCATTGAGCACAAGGACTACTCGGCACCGCTGAGCGAGTCTATGTATGTACGTTATATCCCGCGTCATCGTTTAAACAAAAAAGACCCGACGGCAAAAGTATCTGAGCCGGTTGAGCCGATTGTGTATTACCTGGATCCGGGCGTACCTGAGCCGGTGAAGACTGCGTTACTGGATGGTGCACGCTGGTGGGATCAGGCTTTTGAAGCGGCGGGTTACAAAAATGCTTTTCAGGTCAAAGTGCTGCCGGAAAATGCCGACCCCATGGATATTCGTTACAATGTGATCCAGTGGGTTCACCGTGCTACCCGTGGCTGGTCATATGGTGCATCTGTTATCGATCCGCGCACCGGCGAGATCATCAAAGGTCATGTGACGCTGGGCTCATTGCGGGTACGCCAGGATATCCTGATTGCCGAAGCCCTGGCCGCGCCATTTGTTAAAGGCGATGAAGTGACGGAGCACCTTCATGCCATGGCGCTGGATCGTATTCGTCAGCTTAGTGCCCACGAAATTGGTCATACCCTGGGGATTGCCCATAACTTCTCGGCGTCGGTAAAAGAGCGCGCCTCGGTGATGGATTATCCGCACCCGCTGTTAGGCATGAACGATCAGGGCGAACTGGACATCAGCAAAGGCTATGCCACCGGCATGGGTGAATGGGATACTCAGGTGATCAAATATGGTTACAGCGATTTCACAGCGGTAGACGAAGCGCAGGCACTGGCCACCATTCTTGCTGAGAACAAGAGCAAGGGGCTGGAGTTTATCTCGGATGCTGATGCCCGCCCGAAAGGTGGCGCCCACCCGACCGCCCACTTGTGGGATAACGGTGACGACCCGGCTGCTGAGCTGACCCGGGTGCTGGATATTCGTCAAAAGGCGCTGGCCCGTTTTGGCCTGAATAACATCAAAACCGGCGAGGCCCTGTCACAACTGGAAGAAAAGCTGGTACCGCTGTACTTGTTCCATCGCTATCAGGTTGAGTCGGCAGTGAAGCTGATTGGCGGTGTAGACTATGACTACGAAGTACGGGGGGCGCACACGCCAAAAGGGGCACAGGTGGTTGGCAAAGCCAAGCAGCAGGCTGCATTGGCCGCATTACTGGATACCCTGGCACCTGAACAGCTGATGATCCCAGAGTCAGTATTAGCACTTATTCCACCCAAAGCCTATGGCGAGTATAAGACCCGGGAGAGCGTGAAAGGTCGCACGGGTCTGACGCTGGATGCCATGGCGTTGCCGGAAGTGGCGGCGCAGCATACTTTGAGCTTATTGCTGAACCCGGAGCGACTGAATCGCCTGGCACAACAGGGGGCGCGCAATGATGGCAACCTCAGTAGTGACGATCTGCTGAATACGGTGTATCAGCATGTTTTTCAGCCTGAAGCACAGCCGGGTATGGCAACTAAGCTTGCGCAGCGAGTGCAGTTTCTAACGGCTTATCACCTGGCAACGCTTAGCAGCAGCGATAAGCTGGCACCAGAAGTTCAGGCTCAGTCGCGTTTTTACCTTAACCAGCTGGTGGAGCAATACAGCAACGACTCTTTATTTGGTGGCACCAGTAAAGCGGATGTGTTTGAAACCTACCTGGCTGATCAGGTGGCACAGTATCTGAAAAGCGGCAAATGGCCAGCGGGTTTTAAAGCCTTGCCGATGCCGCCGGGCTCGCCCATCTAAGCGTGTGAAAGAGAAAAACCGGACTGACGTCAGTCCGGTTTTTTTATGCCCGCTCAGTTTAGACTTTTTTGACTAAGGTATTGGTAGTGATATGCGGGAAGGTGACGGTTTGCCCCTGTATGGGGATTTCCATGGTGATATTTTGCGAGTACTGTAACTGAGTAAAGTTATCGCTGCCATCGAGTGACTCGAGCCAGTAGCTGATGGCGTAGCGGCTGACTTTGGCATGCTGTTGCTCAAAGCCAATGTTGGTGACCGGAATGCCTGAGTGTGCGGTATCCACTTCCAGCAGAATGAACTTCTTAGGTGGCGATACTTCCAGCGCATTGGTCAGCGGCTGATTGGGGTTCAGAGTAAAGTCCGGATTCAGATTACCGACACTTTTGGTGCTGTACTGATCGGTGCTGACATCATGGGGCAGGCCCATGGGTAACACGTCGCTCTTACTCAACACAGGAATGGTCGGCACGCCTGTGCCCGACTGGAAATGGCCGCTGGCAAGAATAGAGTTACCATGTGGCACTGACATTTGCTTAATAAAGTCATAGGTTTGTGTGGGCGGCACACTGTTGGGTACGGTTTCGGTGCCCAGGCCGGGCTTTTCACCATTGCCATAAGGACCCAGTAGTTGTTTTTGATCGCTCAGAAACAGCAATGAACCATTTTCGGCATGCACCAGCTGATCCTTGGCCGGACCATCGGCAAAGTAGACGCGCTGCTCATAAAACAGGGTATTGGCAACCTGAGTGCCTAAACCACCCCGGTTAGGCGCCGTGCCGTGAATGGCTGAAAAGGTCAGTTCTTCGTAATACGAAAAGTTTTTCAGAATATAGCTGGCTTCCTGAGGGAGTGGCATCAGGCAGTAAGAAAATGGTTTGTCTGTGCCACCCATGCCAGAGTTACCCAAAGGCTGATTGGTCCAGGTGCCAATCAAATGCTGCAGTGGGCCCAGCTCAGTGGTCGGGGCTGGTGGGTTTTCCTGTGCCGGATCGATCAGCAAAGGTTTAGAAAGATCCGGGGGCGTTACGTCAGTCATGGTGGTGTCCTCATTAATTGCTACAGGCAAATCGGGAATTTATCCCGTATGCCATAGGCTGATCCCTTCAGTGACTGCACGAAGGCAACGGGATCCCTGGCCGCCTTCGTCTGGATGTTATGCCGGGCTATTTATGCCGATGAGAGTTATTCCGATGATAGTCATCCCGATCGTAGTGTGTGGCGTTGTACTCGCTGTAATAGCGGTGATAGCGCTCGCGTGCGTAGCGCTTAGCGTCCTCGCGGTTATTGAAATGCGGCGTCTCACGGTTGTGGTAATCGCCATTCAGCGGCAACATGGCCACCAGTTCTGCTTCGACTCTTTGCAGATGGTCGGCCTGTGGTTGCCAGTCGCTGCCCTGCTGGTGTTGTGTCTGGCCCTCCAACGGTGGTTGACTCTCACTACGTGGCGCGCTGATCCCTTCGAGCGGATCGTCACTGCGCGGTGTGCTCAGGCTTAATACATTGCCAATATCCGGCGCGGCCGCATCCCGATCTGTTAACGGGGACAGACCAAAGCGCTGCTCCAGCGTTGCAAGGATCGAGGTGTGATCCAGCGCTGTGGGCGCTGGGCTACTGGCGTTTATATCTGTGTCAGGCTCGCTGATCCTAAATACCGTGCCGGCGGGAATTCTTGGCGAGACCAGCACCGTAGGCACCCGGACGCCAAAGCGCTGGAAATTGAAACCATCGTTGTCCGGGCAGTCCTTGGGCTGCGCGGCGTTTTCCGGTGGCGGCACATGATCATAGCAACCCCCATGTTCATCATATGTGATGATCAGCAGTGTCTTGTCCCAGGTGGGTGACTGACGTAGTGCCTCATAAATGGCCAGTAAATATTGTTCGCCCTTTGCAACATCATAATTGGGGTGCTGACTGTTGCCATCTGAGCCCCATTCTGGCGCTAAAAAGCTATAGTGTGGCAAAGTGCCACTGGTGGCGGCCTGAGTGAAATCATGGAAATTACCAAACTGACCATGCTCTGGCGACTTGGGTAGGGCTGCCAGAGACTGACGGGTCAGGATGGCATCATTCTCATAGCCAAACAGGCCCCAGCTGAGTCCAGCGTCTTCAAAGCGATTATAAATACTGGTGGCATTGTAGACCTTATCGTGATCATTGAGCCGCCCCTGGCTGGTGGCCATTTGCACAAAGGCCCAGTTGGGCAGCGTCTCGGTGGGCACCGAGCAGTACCAGTGATCGCATACGGCATAGCCTTTGGCCAGGCCACTGAGTACGGGCAGTAGGTCGGGTGTGTACATGCCCATGATGTCGGAGGCTTTGGTGCCCTCGACAATCTGCCAGCTACCCGGTTTTTGCGCATTGTCTTTACGCTGCCAGCTCAGAGTATAGGCAAAGTCTTTAACAAAGCCCTGATTGGTGGCGACTGCTCCTGCAGGCGGCGTGTGGTGATCGCCAAATAGCTGACTGTTGGTATTGTAATAGCCTTCGCCCGGATCGGTGCCGGGCCAGAAGTAAGGGTGTTGATCAGCGGGGATCTTAAATACGCTGATCAGATCGCCGTTGTCGTCCGGGTTGGTTTCTGAGCCGGTCAGGCCCTCAAAAGCATGGCCCAGAGGAGAGCGGTTGCCTTCGTCTGTGTATAAAAACCCCAGCATATGGTCGAAAGAGCGGTTTTCCAGCATCACCACCACAAAATGGTCGATTTGATTGAGTTGATTGTTGCGTGATTGCATAAGTGTCATCCCCGGGTTGTGTGACGGGCTGTTGATTTATAAGAGGCACAATGAGCACGTAATTGTTGATCGTGGCTGTGCAGATAAAAGCACCACAGCTGGTCGTGATAACGCGTGGCACATAACGGGCTGGCGGGATCCCGGTGGACGTTGTTGAGCGGCTGTTGTTCACTCCAACCAGCCTCGGCCATGGTGCCATAACCATTGCTGGTGGTGTCTGCCTTGGCCGGGTCATACGACACGGGTAGCTGGCTGGTGAGTACGCCGGGAATAGAGAAATTGGCGCTCAGCAGTTGCTGACTGTTCGGCGCGTTGTGGAACAAGTGCAGCACGCCATCGAGTGTGGCGGCGGCCAGCCGTCCCTCACTTTGGTAACTGTGCTCCTGTGGTTCGGGCTCGTCGGGTGTGAGTTTACTGGGTGCCTGAGAAAAATGGCCAATACCGAATCCATTAGCTGACCACTGATGGCTCACGGCATTGTCCTGAGGACCGGCGTAGGCGCTGTTGCTGACATCGGTGACATTAAACTCGGCACTGTTGTAGCTCAGGCAGGCCAGTGCATGGGTGCTGCCCTCACGGTAAATCAGCAAAGTATTGCTGCCCAGTGAGGCCAGAGTAAAAATTCCTTCAGGCCTGCACACCAGCGTTTGTGGCTGGCTTTGCCACTGTTGCTGAGCATAACGTTGTGCCAGCATGGTGCCTTGCTGGTCGCGATAAACCAAAAGCAGCTCCTGACTTTGCGGCAACACCTGAAGTGCAAGCGCAGATACACAGCTATCGCTGGGTGCAGCCAGGGATTGCCAGCCTTGGTTAGCCCTCAGCGTTTGCAAAGTGACCCGCAGGTCCTGATCGCGATAGCCCAGCACCAGGGTATCGTCCTGCGCACTTAGTTGCAGCTGGTCTTTGCAATCTTCCTGCAAAAGTAAGGGCTCAGACCAGGCATGACCATCAAAGCTGGTGCAATACAGATGCCCGGGCCTGTCGTTCCGAGTGTAAAACAGATAGAGCAAGTCACCGAGGCTGGCGGTTTGCAGCTCACTGGCATGCTCAATGTGGGGCACACAAGCTGCGGGTTGCCAGTGCAGTGCCTCATCCCACAAAAAGCGGAAATAGTTGGCATGCTCGTCATTTTTACCCAGCGTGCCGAGCGAGAAATTTTCCTCTATGGTGCGCAGCAAGGAATAATGATTGTAACCTTCATGCTGCTGCGACGGCGTCAGAGTATCACCCAGTAATACCGTATAAATCTGATTGGGCCCGTCGTAGTAATACTTGTACTTCTGGCTGGTATCGTAATCCGACTCAAAATCGGCTTCGTCATAGGTGACGACCACCAGCGTATTATCGGGCAGCTTGCTGTCTGGGCCGGGGAAGTTAATCGACGCAAAAAACGACTTCAGCCAGTCGGCCTGCTGATCCACCAATACCGGTGCACGCTCACCCTTGAGGTCATTGTCTTTGCTACCAAGTAAATAATGCCCGTCGTGCCACATATTGGGGGTAAACCAGGCAAACTCGGGCAGGGTATCGTTGAGCAGGTCCTGATAAAACTGTGCTTCGTTACCAATTTTTTTCCAGCGGGTTTCGCTGTCGAGAATGCGGGAAAACGATGAAAAAGGGTCGTGCTTAAGCACATAGGGATAACTGTTCACGGGCGTGAAATTGGTTGCTGTCCAGGGCGTCCAGCCCGCCACATAGCTTTCCATGTAAGCACGCCAGTCCAGATTTTGAGCCGAATCTTCAATCAGGTCAACCAGAGTGCGCTGGGGCAAACGTGGCGGCACTTCATCGTCGGTTACATTGCACAGCTCGCCTGCCAGAGACGCAATATAGTTGGTCTGCGACGGGTGCATTACGCCAAAACTGTTGGTCAGCTCAATCCCCTGCGCAGCAAGATTGCGCATGTACGGATTATTCATCACATAGCCGCGATACTGGTTTTCAAACATGATCACAATAATGTGATCGAAGCGTTTAGTGGCCATATCAGCATCCTCCCGGACGGTCTTCTGCTGGGATATAACGCCAGGTAGGCGTAGCGTATTGTCCGCTGTCATCGGGCAGGGGTACCCGCATCATGCTTTGGGCTTTTTCCTTGAGTCCGAACATAGTGCCAACGGCAGCAACCAGTAAGTCAGGCTGGCCATTAAAAGCCAGGTGAAGCTGATCCAGTAGCAGGCTCAGGGTCAGGTTAAACTCAGTGTCCAGCCGGGCAATGGCGGGATAAGGCTGGTAATGTTTTGGTTGAGGGTTTTTCACCACGTTATAAACCTGATGATAATCAATCGGAATAGCCGGACCGGTCGGTCCTGAGTTGGGCGTGTCACCCTGGACATAGCGATACCCCAGCAGCAGTTCGTTAAAGCGGTAGTAATGGGACAATTCTCTGGGTTGCATAAACAGCTGGTGGTCGCCGCTGCTTATACCTGTGGTATCACCTAACGGAAAGGGCTGATCCGGGTTCCAGCAAGCATCCGGGACCCCTTCGCCCTGCGCGATGATGGCATTGAGGGCAAAGTTGGCGGAGGCCAAGTCTGTCACTGGGGTGATCTCTCCGCCACCGCCATAATAATACTTATGCGCGATTTGCTTGTCATGGCAGTCGGCGGGGAACAGCGCGGGGCCATAACGGTTATGCAGCGTTTGCAAGCCGTTTTCAATACCGACATAGAACTCGCCTATGGTGATATCCTCCTTTTTTGCCAGAGCGGCGGGCATTTCAATGTTGAGGAAGTTTTGCAGTGCCTCAGGGCTGAACTTTTGCAGATCTGCTTCAAACCAGGTTTCGCCGTCAGGTAGCTTAGTCGGAAAGGTAGGTAGAAACTCTGGACTGTTAATGGCTGGACTACCTCCGGTGGCAATCAGCAGATTCGCAGCATTGGTCAGATGGAACATCTCCTCCATAACGACCGAGCGGATCACTGTATAGGCACATTGGTTGGTGCCTTCCTCAATGGAATACAAGGCGGTGAGGTAGACTGGTAATGTTGAGAACTCCAGTTCAATGGCCAGTTGCAGGTCATGGTGCAGCTGTTCAAGTGTTTCTATCGGACGTTTTTGCAGTTTGTGGTACATGGCAGGTCCCTCATTCATACTGGTCGAGTGCGTTTAACACGTTGTCAGCAGCCCAGAAGGTCAGTGCTGCCATGGTTAAAGTCGGATTACTGGTCGCAATGGTGGGCATATTGCCGCAGCCAACCAGATAGAGGTTGGGATGATCCCAGCTGCGTTGCTCACGGTTTACCACTGAGGTTTTAGGATCATCGCCCATCAGGTGCGTGCCGACCAGGTGTCCGGCGCCATTGTAGACATAGCCTTTGCCCTGATACTGCACATAGCCGGGATCGTTGGCTTTGTATTTGGTAAAAGGCTCTACACCGAGGCGTTGGAAAATAGCATCTGACACTTCCTTAGCCTGTGCCATACCGGCACGGGTATAGTTGGTGACTTTGTAATGGATCACCGGTCGATAGTTGCCCAGCTGGTCCCGGTATTGATCGTCTATGGTGACGCGATTCTCGGGGTCGGGGAGTTGCTCTACCAAAAAGCCAAAGCGGAACATGCGCGGGTACTCTTCGGCGATTTTGTGACGCAGTGCCGGACCAAACAAGTTTTGCTCATCGATAAGCTCTGGCACAGTCGCGATAGGTGCGCCTTCTGGCCAGCTCCAGCCCCAGTTGCCTATCTCAATACGAAAAGCGGCTTGCTCTGCGCGAAATGCCCCGCCGCGCAGTGAGGGGATCCCTGAGGTGGAACCCGGACCGCGAAATGCGCCGATTTTGCAGGGCATCAGGCCCCAGGTCAGCATAGTTGGGTGGTCCATCAGGTTACGACCGACCTGATCGCTGGAATTCGCCACATTAGAAGCCAGCATTAGCTTGGCGTTTTCGACGGCGTGGGCCGCCAGCACCACGACTTTGCCTTTGACCGCTTTATCATCATAAGCCGCAGATTTAGTAGAGTGGTAGCGTTTGTAGTGGACCTTAGAGATGTGCTGCGTTTTGTGATCCACCTCCAGATTGTAAGCGACCGCCTGGGTTTCTATGGTTACATTACCGGTGTTTTTAGCTTGCTCCAGCGTTTTTAAAGCTGAGTACTTGGCCTGAATAGGACAGATAGGCACACAGTTAGAATTACCCGCACAGCGCTGACCCAGATCCGGGTTTCCTACTGCCCCCACAGGGCGATAATCACCCCGCGGCATGCCGTTACGCCCCTGAGGGGTTGCAACCACATCAATGGGGTAGGGCTGGTTGTCAATTTCAACTTGCATGCCCTGAAGCCCTTTGGCCAGATACTGATCCAAAAAGCTCTGCGGAATTTGCTCCATCGGATAATCGTAATTTTCTTCAAACGGTAGCTGTACGCTGGGGTTATCAATCTGCTGATAGGTCTGCACATCGGCATTGGCCGAGACCCCAATATGTTGTTCCGCGATTTCGTACCAGGGTTGCAAATCCTGATAGCTGATGGGCCAGTCCCGGCCACGGCCAAAGCGCGTTTTGAGCTCAAAGTCTTCGGGTAGCATGCGCAGGCAGGTGCCCAGCCAGTGCAAGGTGGTGCCGCCTTCACTGCGGGTGTAGGTACTGGCAAACGGATCCGGGCCATACTGAACAAAATAGCCGTGATCACTGACGGGCTTATCCAGCGGTGGCTTTTGAATATCGGTGACCAAAGGTTGCGGGGCATTGGGGTTGTTGGGATACGGGGCGTTGGGGATCTTGGCCATGGCAGTGAAGAAACGCGTCATATAAGACTCATAGCCTTTCTCTTTACCCTGGTCGAAGAAACGTCCGTCGGTGCCGGTGCCTGCTTCCAGGATCAGCACTTTCTTGCCTTGCTCACCCAGCTGTTTAGCCATAATGGCGCCTGCAATGCCGGCCCCGACGATGACCACGTCGTATTCTGTATGATGATGTGTCATGCTGCTTTCCTAATCCAGGTTAAGTGGTTTCGCTGATTGGCCGGGAAAGGCCCAGGTGCCATACCCAGGCTGCTTCGCACCCATGGGGTGACTGCCCAGGGCATTCCACACCAGGCCCTGGATATAGGCATTGCTTGAGATCACGTAGTCTTCAACGGGCTTTTTGTCGGCGCTGAAATCATCCACCCCATACAGGGCATTCCAGTCGGCAGGCAGCTGATACCAGATAGAGAGGTACCACATCTTGATGATGTTTCTGGCAACCGGGCCCAGTTTGGCGCAGTTCCAGATGCGGTCGTAAAATTGTGCCTGATTAGATTCACACTCGAGTGAGCCAACCTCCTCTGCTCGGTGATAGAGTTCCTGTATAACGTCCTGACGAACCCACTGACTGAGTGTCTTACAATAAGTGGGACCCACGCCCGTGCCCTGTAACTCGACCAGATCGTAGCCAGTCAGAGTGGCACTGAGACGATAAAAATCGGTCAGTCTGTACATAAGTTTGCCCCTGATTAAGTGATAAGAGAAATGTATGAGCGGCACACATCAGAGGAAGGAAAACGGCGCAGCAAACGGCGGTCAGCTTGCTGTGTAAGTAGCGGCTTAGGTCACGACAGATACAATGGCACAGGCCATGGTAATTGGTATGACAGAGTGGTTTGCACATCTTTTGCCCCTTCCTTGCCAGTAGACAGATACTGCGGCGTCCTATGCTGACAGTCGATGGCCCCGAACGGCCAGAATGCACCGCAGCCATAAAGCAACGGCACATCTTTAACAGGTAAAAGCCTGCTCTGAGTTGCGATTGACGGATCGCATGCTGGCAGGCTGATACCGACTATGTGTTACATCTGTTCAGGTATAGTTGCTGAGGGGGCGTCTTGCAATTACATGTTATTACACTGCGCTAAGTTGATCAGGCAAAACATTGCTGTTTGATCAACTCAGTCAGGATCTGCTGGCTGGGTTTTATTTTTTCCATCGCGAGATACTCATCTGGTTGATGTGCCTGCGCAATGGAGCCGGGTCCCATTACGATCGTCTCGCAACCAAGCTGCTGTAAAAAGGGGGCTTCTGTACAATAATTCACGGCCACAGCCTGCTGACCTGAAATTTTTTCAGCCAGTTTAACTAAGGAGCAATCTCTTGTGCCATGAAAGGCGGGAATGGGGTCGTGCAAGTCAATCACTGACACGCTGTCGGGATAACGCGCATTGATCGGAGCAACGGCCTGCAGTAACAAGGCCTGGAGCTCTGCGATGCTGAGTCCGGGCAGGGGGCGAAGGTCAATATGCAGCTCGCAGCAGCCACAAATTCGGTTGGCATTGTCGCCTCCGTGAATATGACCTAAATTCAAGGTCGGGTAAGGAATTGCAAAATCCTCAAGTGAATATTTATTCTTTAAATCTTCTTTTAACTGTAACAGATTGGTCATCACCTGCTGCATTATCTCGATGGCATTTAAGCCACGATCCGGATCGGAGCTGTGCCCCGAACGACCCGTTACCCGAATCGCCGAAGACATATGTCCCTTGTGGGTATAAACCGGCACCATATCGGTGGGTTCACCTATGATACAGCGCTCTGGCTTGAGGTTGCTGTGGCGTGCAACCTCCTGTGCACCTGCCATAGTGATCTCCTCATCTGCGGTGGCCAGGATCATGATCGGGGCGCTTTGTGGTATGTCTTGAAGATCTTCCAACGCTTTCAATACAAAGGCAAAAAAACCTTTCATATCAATGCTTCCTAAGCCATAAAATCGATTGTCCTGCTCGCTGAGGGTGAAGGGGTCAAAGTTCCAGCGGCTGTCATCAAAGGGTACGGTGTCTGTGTGTCCGGCGAGCATCAGGCCACCGGTTTGGACTGCCTGGCCCGGCGGACATTTTCTGGCGAGTAAATTGAATTTGCCTGGCGCACTGTGTAGCTCTGAGATTTCAGTACTGAAACCCAGTTGCTCACACCACTGGGCAAGCAGTTCAATGACCGCCCTGTTGCTTTGGTTGAGCGTCTGATCGAGGGCACTGATAGAGGGCCGGGCAATCAGCTCGCGGTACATAGTTTTAAAGTCGGGTAATGACATTGCAGTATCCTAAAAATATTTATTCAAACCTGTTGCATAAAAATCTATATGTATGTAAGGTGAATATCAATTCATTTTTTCAGCATAAATATAGAGGGTGCAACAATGCGACGATAACATCATCAATAGCAGATATATGGGTTTTGTGTTTACTAATTTATAAGAGTTATCGATGTTTAACGTAGCAATTGTTGGCGCCAGCGGATATAGCGGCGCAGAGCTGGCCAGTTTGGTGGCCTGCCACCCGGGTTTGAAACTGAGTGGCTGTTATGTGTCAGCAAATAGTCTGGATAAAGGGAAATATCTGAGTGAGCTATATCCTGAACACACAGGTTTACTTGATGTCTCCCTGCTCCCTTTGACGGATGAGACGTTTGCAGACATAGCCGACAGCGATGTCGACTATGTCTGCCTTTGTACTGACCATAAAGTCAGCGTCGAGTTGGCTCAAACCTTTCTAAAAATGGGCAAAAAAGTCTTCGATTTGTCGGGGGCTTACCGGCTCAAAAGCAGCACCGATTATGAACAATACTATGGCTTCAGCCACCCTTACTCACAATGGCTGGACAAAGCGCGTTACGGTCTGGTGGAGTGGTATGGCGAATCACTGAGCGAAGCTCAGCTGGTGGCGGTGCCCGGCTGTTATCCAACCGCTGCGCTGAACGCACTTAAACCGCTTAAGCAGGCTGACTTACTTAGTGACAGCACCATTATCATCAATGCCGTATCGGGTGTGACCGGCGCGGGTCGCAAAGCCAGCCTCACTACCCATTTTTGTGAGGTATCTTTGGCGCCTTATGGCCTGTTTAATCATCGGCATACTCCGGAGATTGAGCGTTACCTTGATCACCCCGTGTTGTTTACACCGCATTTGGGGAATTTCCCACGGGGTATTCTGGAAACCATTTATGTCTCACTCAAGCCGGGCGTTTCAGAGCATCAGGTTGCACAAGCCTATCAGGTGCTGGCAGACGAGCCGCTGATCCGCCTCAAAGGTGCAAACATGCCTTCAATCAAAGGGGTGGCAAACCGTGCATTTGTCGATATTGGCTGGCAGCAGCAGGGGCAGCAACTGATTGTCACAGTGGCCATAGATAATCTATTGAAAGGCGCGGCAGGACAGGCACTGCAGTGTATGAATCTGGCCAGTCAGTATCCGCATGAACAAGGGTTGATGGGGTAACTTATGACAGATAAAAAAATCTGGGTGATTAAACTGGGTGGCGCAGTACTTAACTCAGAACACGCCGCCCATGACTTATTCAAAGCACTTCATTTATTAGCGCAACAAGACAGCAGGCTAGACTTTGTGGTGGTCCACGGTGGTGGTGCTTTGGTAGACAGCTGGTTGAGTGATGCCGGGTTTGCCACTGCCAAGCATCAGGGATTACGGATCAGCCCCAAAGAGCAAATGCCGTATATTGTTGGTGCGCTTGCCGGGTGTGCAAACAAGCAGTTAATGGCCCAGGCAATCACGGCGGGTTTAAATCCCGTTGGGATCAGCTTATATGAAGCGGGCCTGATGACTTCGCAAAAGCTTAAGGCGTTGGGGCAAGTTGGTACCTGTGAGCCGCATCATGACAGCTTGGTCCCCGAGCTGCTGGCAACCGGCAGAGTGCCGTTGGTGAGTTCAATTGGCATAGGCGCAGATGGTGCGCTGTTTAATGTTAACGCGGATGAAGCGGCGGCTGCGCTGGCACATCAGCTGGGCGGCGAACTGATCTTTATGACCGATGTAGATGCGGTACTGGACGGGGCTGGCCAACCACTGGCACAGCTAAATAGTGAGCAGATAGAACAACTGATAGCACAGAAGGTGATTGTGGGCGGGATGGAGGTCAAAGTTAAGACCAGTCTTCACGCTGCCCGACATTTACGACGTGGGGTGTACATCTCCAGCTGGCAAAAGCCAGACAACTTGGTTGCCCTGATAGCCGGGCAGCACGTCGGTACTCACATTTTACCTTAGGAAGCCTTATGTCGACTCACTTTATTACCGGTCTGGAATTTGATAAAAGCCAGGCTCTGAAACTCCTTGCGCTGGCAAGCGACATCAAACAGCAGCCACAGGAATTTGCACATGCTTTGGCGGGCAAATCTGTGGTCACTTTATTCGAAAAGCCCAGTCTCAGAACCCGTTTGTCGTTCGACATTGGTATCAACAAGCTTGGCGGCCATGCGGTCTATCTGGATCAGCAAAACGGCGCAATGGGCAGTCGTGAATCCGTGCAGGACTTTGCGCTGAACATTGCTACCTGGGCAGATGCATTGGTGGCGCGTGTTTCTTCCCATCATACCCTTGAGGTGCTGGCTGAGCATTCTGATATTCCGGTGGTGAACAGCTTGTGTAACTTATACCACCCATGTCAGGCGCTTGCAGACTTTCTGACTTTGCAGGAAGTATTTGGCGATGTCAGCCAGATCAAACTGGCTTATCTGGGTGAGGGAAACAATGTTTGCCAATCTTTATTGCTGCTGGCAGCAACGCTGGGAGCAGATTTTGTCGCTGTGTGCCCCAAAGGACATTCGCCTGATGCGCAAATTGTAAAACAGGCAGAGCAAATTGCTGCGGTGAATGGGGCGTCTGTGATGATCAGTGATCGTATTGAAGCCGCAGCCGGTGCCAACGCTTTGTACACAGATACCTGGGTCTCAATGGGCAGCGACACGTCACTGGAGCAGGCAAAAACCACCTTTATGCCTTATCAGCTCAATCAGGCATTACTCGAACAAACCGGGGCCAGCACAGTGCTGCATTGCCAGCCTGCGCACCGGGGCTATGAGATCACCTCAGAGGTTATGGACGGTCCTAAAGCGCGGATCCTGCAACAGGCAGAAAACCGCATGCACGCACAAAATGCTCTGTTACTGGCGCTGATGAACAAGCAGCTCGTCTGAGCCAATAAGATTCAAGAATTAAGGTAAAAATATCATGAAAAATATCAAAAAAGTCGTTCTGGCATACTCAGGTGGTCTGGATACGTCGGCCATTGTGCCCTGGTTAAAAGAAAACTACGGCTGCGAAGTTGTTGCGTTTGTGGCCGATGTCGGCCAGGGGGATGAAGAGCTTCAGGGCGTTGAAGAGAAAGCCCTGGCATCTGGTGCCAGTGAGTGTCACATCGTCGATTTGAAAGCTGAGTTGGTCAGTGAGTACATTTACCCGACTTTGCAAAGCGGTGCGGTATACGAAGGCACTTATCTGCTGGGCACTTCCATGGCGCGGCCAATTATCGCCAAAGCACAGGTTGAGGTCGCTCGCAAAGTGGGTGCGGATGCACTGTCTCATGGTTGTACCGGCAAAGGCAATGATCAGGTGCGTTTTGAATCTTGCTTTGCCGCGCTTGCGCCTGAGCTTGAGGTGATTGCTCCATGGCGTGAATGGTCACTGTCTAGTCGTGAGTCCCTGCTGGATTATCTGGCCGAGCGCAATATCCCCTGTGCAGCATCCGCAACCAAAATCTACAGCCGTGATGCCAACGCCTGGCATATTTCTCATGAAGGTGGCGAACTGGAAGATCCCTGGAATCAGCCCAGCGATCAGGTCTGGACCTGGACGGCTTCGCCTGAGCAGGCACCCAATGAGGCTGAACTGGTCAGTGTACAGATTGAGGCCGGTCAGGTAACGGCGGTCAATGGCCAGCCTCTGACACCTTATCAATGTTTGCTGACGCTCAACGAAATTGCCGCCAAACATGGTGTGGGCCGCATTGATATTGTCGAAAACCGCTTGGTGGGTATGAAGTCGCGGGGCTGTTACGAAACCCCGGGAGGCACGGTTATGGTGGCAGCGCTTCAGGCCATTGATGAGTTGGTTCTGGACAAAGCCAGTCGTAAATGGAAAGAAACGGTGGCCAGTGAGTTTGCTCACTTAGTGTATGACGGGCGTTGGTTT
This sequence comes from Pseudoalteromonas sp. AWH4_217, assembly GCF_056161105.1. Classification (NCBI taxonomy): domain Bacteria; kingdom Pseudomonadati; phylum Pseudomonadota; class Gammaproteobacteria; order Alteromonadales; family Pseudoalteromonadaceae; genus Pseudoalteromonas; species Pseudoalteromonas sp. AWH4_217. Next base: position 135,382 of record NZ_JBSWYM010000002.1, read on the forward strand.
ACACCGTTAAAAGACTCTTTACTGGCGGCGGCTCAGTCACTGGCTCTGGTGGCCACCGGTGAGGTGGTTCTGAAGCTGTATAAAGGTCAGGTCAGCGCGGTACAAAAGCGCTCGCAAAATAGCTTGTACAGCGAAGATTTTGCGACTTTTGGTGAGGACGATGTGTATGACCAGTCTCATGCCGAAGGCTTTATCCGCTTGTTCTCGTTGTCGAGTCGCATTGCGGCATTGAACAAGCAAAAGTCGGTTAAATAACGGTGATCAGAGGAGTAAAGTAACATGGCACTGTGGGGTGGACGCTTTTCGTCTGGGCCGGATGCGGCCTTTAAACAATTTAATGATTCCTTACCGTTTGACTATCAGCTGGCGGAGCAGGATATTGTTGGTTCGATTGCCTGGGCGGGCGCGCTCAAACAGGTTCAGGTCCTGACTGGTGATGAGCATGCTCAACTGGTCGCGGCGTTGCAAGCGTTACTGGAAGAAGCCAATGCGGATCCGCACGCCATAGCGACGGCTGGGTATGAAGACATTCACTCTTACGTTGAGGCGCGTCTGATTGATAAAGTCGGCGACCTGGGCAAAAAGCTGCACACAGGTCGTAGTCGTAATGATCAGGTAGCCACCGATTTTCGTTTATGGTGTCGTGATAGCGCTTACAAAATCCTTGAAGTACTGGACATGTTAAAAGCGGCATTTGTTGCGCTGGCAGAGCGCGAGCTTGGCACGGTTTTACCTGGCTATACCCACTTGCAACGGGCGCAACCTGTGTTATTTAGTCACTGGTGCATGGCGTATGTGGAAATGCTGGAGCGTGATACATCGCGTCTTCAGGATGCCGTAACACGCCTGAACGAATGCCCGCTTGGCAGCGGTGCACTGGCCGGTACCGCCTATGATATCGACAGGGAGCAGCTGGCTGCTGAGCTGAAGTTTAGCTGTGCCACACGCAATAGTCTGGATGCGGTATCTGACAGAGATTTTGTGCTGGAGTTACTCAGCTGTGCGTCTATTTCTATGTTGCATTTATCACGACTTGCCGAGGACATGATTTTTTATAACTCTGGCGAGGCAGGCTTTATTGAGCTGGGAGATAATGTGACATCTGGCTCCTCTTTGATGCCGCAAAAGAAAAACCCCGATGCCCTGGAGTTGATCCGGGGTAAAACAGGCCGTGTGTTTGGGGCCTTCAGTGCTATGATGATGACGCTAAAAGCACTGCCGCTGGCTTACAATAAAGACATGCAGGAAGACAAAGAAGGCGTGTTTGATGCCATGCCAACCTGGCTGGCCGCTTTACACATGGCACAGTCCTGTATTGAAAGCGTGAAGGTCAATGGAGACAAGACCAAACAGGCTGCGCAGGGCGGACATGCAAATGCCACAGAGCTGGCTGATTACCTAGTGGCAAAAGGGATCCCGTTCCGTGAGGGACACCATATTGTTGGTCAGCTGGTACAACTGGCGCTGAGCGAACGTAAAAACCTCGAAGATTTGAGTCTGGCTCAATTTCAGTCTGTGTGCGCGCAGATCGATCAGGATGTCTACCCGGTACTGCAACTGGATGCCTGTATTGCGGCACGCAACGCCAAAGGGGGAACCTCTTTACAGCAAGTGTCAGCAGCCATCAGTGCAGTGAAAAAAAAACAGCAAATCACGGTTCGTGATGCCACGTTAAACGATGTAGAAGCCATTGCCGGACTGATCCAATACTGGGCTAAGGTAGGTGAAAACCTGCCCCGGGCCAAAAGCGATATGATTCACAGTATCAATGAGTTTGCTGTGACCGAGGTCGATGGCAAGGTGACCGGCTGTGCATCGCTGTATATTTATGACACGGGTCTGGCCGAGATCCGTTCACTCGGGGTCGACCCGTCGGTGCAGGTGAAAGGCCAGGGGCAGTTGCTGGTATCGCATTTGCTGGATAAGGCCAGGCGTCTGGCACTGAAACGTGTTATTGTATTGACTCGGGTGCCAGGCTTTTTTGATAAACAAGGCTTTAGTGGGTGTAATAAGGACAGCCTTCCTGAAAAAGTAATGAAAGACTGTGAGCTGTGTTTGCGTAAAAACAATTGTGATGAAGTGGCAATGGAGTTTATGTTGCAGGCTGTGGAGCCTGCGCGTATTCCCTGCCAGTTTGTGGCCTGAACCCACTGTTTAGCTAAAGCGCCCGTTCGGGCGCTTTAGCGGATTTTAGAAGCGGTATTCCCAGCTAACTGAGGCAGATGTTTCGTTATTTGAGTCAGTCGCGCCTCTATCGCGCCAGTACGCTAAGTCGACTTTCAATAAACCATTAAACAGTCCCTGCTGATAACCTACCTGCAATAAATCTCTGTCTACATCAAGCGCGCTAAATTCAAGCCGCTTCAGTTTGGCATAACCACCATAGCCACCTACACCGTAATAATCAGCGCCCAGACTGACAGATTTGGCCTGGGGGCCCATGTGAGCACCTAACCAGCGGTCTCGTTCAAAATAATCACTCCCCTTACCTGCTGTCACAAAATGACACTGGAAGCTGGCTTGCTGCGGTTGGCAATCTGTCTCAGTATCACTGTACTCAAGGTAAGACTTCACACGGTATTCCTGTGTGCCCCAGAATGCTTCTGCACCTATAGTAAACAAGCGATGTTCTGGTAAAACACCTCTGTCATTGTCTCCGCTCATCTCGCCATATACGGCTACAGGCAACCCTGCTATGCGCGACGAGTATTTAAAATCTACACTGCTCAGGCGCTGCTGATTTTCAGACTCATCATCTGGGGTAGTCTGATAGACAAAATCACTGGCGGTGGTTGAATACGCAATTTCAAGCCCGGGTAAGGGGTAAGCAGACACGCGGACTCCCCAGAAATCTTTTTCTTCATCCACCGCTAATCGGGGGTGCTGTTTGGCTGCAATGGCTGTGATTTGCCAGGGACCGACAAAGGAAAAAAAGCTTGGCCCACTGTAATTGGTATTTGCTCTGCTAACGCGCAGCGCTTTCATGGGCGCGGCATTGTTAGACAGTAGCAGGGCATTTTCATTGCCCGGGCCCCACCAGTAATCTAGCCGTTCGGCACTGATTGCCCAGTCCCCCAGCAAGACAGCCAGGTGACTGCCATGATGGTTAACCTGCTTACCATCCTGCGCATTGTCCGCATAGTTCACCTGTACCCGCGCACTGACATTACTTCCCTTGATTTGCCCATAACTGCTCACGCCGCTGCGTGAACGAGTTTGTCGTCCAAATCCCGCTGGCATTGACTGTTCATCTTTGTAATGGGTCAAAAAGCCAGAGTTTTTACTTTGTTTTGCCAGACGCAATGCATGATTGAGATGTTGCAGGGCAAACTGTGCGTCTGCCGGTAATTGTTCGCTGTCTACACCCGAGAGATCATCCACCAGACCATTCCACATCAGTGGGTACTGATTGACCGGTCGTTGAATCACACCTGCACTGACCAGCAGGTCGATAGAGTGTTTGAGGTGACTTTGCTGTGCATCAATCCAGGGGGAAGATACGGCCTGTGCTGAAGCCAGTGCAAGGCCACTGATGACTAAATAGTTGAGCTTCATCCGTGTAATTTTTCCTCAAGGGCTTTGGCCACCAGTGGGCTGACAAATTCACTGACATTACCATGATGCAAGGCCACTTCTTTAACTAAAGTGGAGGAGATAAACGAGTTTTTCTCCGATGGAGTCAAAAACACGCTTTCCAGCTCAGGGAACAGGCGGCGATTCATGTTGGCCAGCTGGAACTCATAATCAAAGTCGGAAACAGCCCGGATCCCACGGATCAGCACATTGGCTTGTTGTTGTTTAGCCAAATCGACCAGTAACCCGGTGAAGCCAATGACTTGAACATTGTTATGTGCCGCCAGGACCTCTTTGGCCAAAGCAACACGTTCTTCCAAAGTAAAGCAGGGTTTTTTGTTAGGGTTGTGTGCGATGGCTAAAATGACAGTGTCGAACATTTTGGCCGCGCGTTTGATTAAATCGGCATGTCCATTGGTGAGTGGATCAAAGGTGCCCGGATATAAAGCGGTAACTTGCATGTTTAGGTCATAACAATTCAAATTTGGTTTATATTATCAAGCTTGCGGCACAATATCACTGGTCTGATTTCAAAATGAAAATTTAATGTTATTCCCATTTAGTGCTATTTTCACTGTGCGTTATAACCGAACGGTCATTATTGCCTCATTAATTACGTGTTATCAGAGAACCGAATATGAACACCAAGGAAAAAATTATTCGTACCAGTATCGCCTTATTTAACTTACATGGCGAGCGAACAATCACTACTAATCACATCGCTTCTAACATGGGGATCAGTCCTGGTAATCTGTATTACCACTTTAAAAACAAAGAAGACATTATTCGCAATATTTTTGCACTGTACAGTGAACACCTGAGTACCCATTTTAAGCCCTTGGCAGCTCATGACGAGCCGGTTGAGCAGCTGACTCAGTATCTGGATTCGCTGTTTGAACTGATGTGGCGTTACCACTTTTTCTACGACAACCTGAACGATATCCTGGCGCGTGATGATGTGCTGAAAAAAGACTATATTGCCTTTCAGGCACGGCTATTCGAGCAAGTGAAAGCGGTCGTTCTTGGTTTGCGCGAGGTGGATGTGATTGCCATCAGTAACGACGATGCCAATGAGTTAGCACATATGCTAAAAATGGTAGTGAGCTTTTGGACGCCCTATGTTAAAGCGCGCAGAATGACTGGCGTGTTGGAGCAACAGGATATCTATAATGGCATTGTGAAGGTATTAATGTTGTTTAAACCTTATGCTACTACGCTCAGCCGGGACAAAATCGAACAACTACAACAGCACTACCAGGCAATGGCAGATGCCGCGCTCCCCAGTATTGCCTGAGCCCGCACCAGAAAAAGCTGGTTATCCTCTGTATATTTCCTAGTCTTTAATAAGTCTGCTATAATCGCGCGCCCGTTGTCGGCGCGCCAATTGCGCATTCATGTCCAAACCAAGAGTGACTTCTATGTTTAAATTTATCGTCAAACTGCACCCCGAAATCGTGATCAAAAGTAAATCGGTTCGCAAACGTTTTACTATGGTACTCGAGCGAAACATCAAACTGGTGCTATGCCGCTTTGATGAAAAAGTGACGGTAAAGAACAACTGGGACAATATTACGGTGGTGACGCAGAGTGAAGACCCTGCAATCCGCAAAGCCTTCATCAGTGGCCTTGGTCGTATCCCCGGCATTGTTCAGTTTCTGGAAGTACAGGAAACCACCTTTGAAACCCTGGACGACATTTATCAAAAAGCCTTACCTCTGGTTGGCCCGCAGATCGAAAACAAGACCTTTTGTGTGCGAGTTAAGCGTCAGGGCGATCATGATTTTACCTCCAGTGATATTGAAAGATATGTTGGCGGCGGTCTGAACCAGCATGTGCCGGGTGCACGCGTGCAGCTGCGCAAACCGGATGTGACGGTTAAAATTGAGGTAAAAGGCGACCGTGCTTATATCGTAACGACTAAACATCTGGGCATGGGGGGGTTCCCATTGCCAACGCAGGAAGATGTCTTATCCCTGATGTCAGGTGGCTTTGATTCGGGTGTGGCCAGCTACCAGATGATCCGCAAAGGTGCGAGAACCCACTTCCTGTTCTTTAACTTAGGGGGCGCGGCGCACGAGATTGGGGTGAAACAGGTCAGCCACTATCTGTGGAAGCAATACAGCTCAACCCATAAAGTACGCTTCATCACCGTGGACTTCGAGCCTGTGGTCGCCGAGATCCTGGAAAACATTGAAAACAGCCAGATGGGCGTGGTGCTAAAGCGCATGATGATGCGAGCGGGGTCCGCTGTAGCGGAGCGTTTTGGTATTCAGGCTTTGGTCACCGGTGAGTGTATTGGTCAGGTGTCCAGTCAGACACTGGCAAACCTGAATGTGATTGACCGCGTCACCGAGACACTGATTTTACGTCCTCTTATCCAATATGATAAAGAAGAGATCATTCGTATTGCACGCCAGATTGGTACTTGTGAAATGGCTGAGTCGATGCCGGAGTACTGTGGTGTAATCTCGAAAAAGCCAACAGTAAAAGCCAAGCTGGAAAAAATCGAGGCCGAAGAAAGCAAGTTTGACTTTGATGTGCTGGACACTGTGGTAGAAAATGCCGTTGTGAAAGACATTCGTGAGATTGAAGCCGAAGCGAAAGAAGAAGTTAAAGAAGCTGAGAATGTTAGCGAGTTACCGGCAGGTGCCGTGGTGGTGGATATCCGCTCACCGGAAGAAGAAGATGCCGATCCATTAGAATTGGATGGTATTGAAGTGATCCATCTGCCATTTTTCCGTCTGGCGACCAAGTTTGGTGATTTGCCTCAGGACAAAGATTATTACCTGTACTGCAGCAAAGGTGTAATGAGTCAGCTGCAAGCTTTGATCCTGCATGAAAATGGCTTTGCTAACGTCAGGGTTTATCGTCCATAGCAACAACCATCACTTCTACCGTGGCTGAGCAAAGCGTTGATGCTCAGCCCAACTCTGCTTTGTTCTCAGCCGGGTGCAACGCTCGCACACGAGTTAATAACGTCATATTGTGCGGCACGGATAGTCCATATTGCTTTGCCTGCTCAACAATATAGCCACACATCGCGTCTACCTCAGTATGTCTTTGGTGTTTTACATCCTGTGCCATGGACGAAAAGTTGTCAGCAGTGAGCGTCATAACCTGATACGCCCGTTGGAGCTCTTCATGTAGTTTCAGTGGCACACCAATGTGGTTGGCAACGGCACACGCTTCACTGAGTACTCCCAAAATTTCCGACGCATAACAGGGTGCGCGCAGGCGACCATTTTTCTGTCCGGACAGGGCACTGAGTGGATTAATGGCTAGGTTAACACACAGCTTTTGCCAGCGTAGTAGCTGAATATCGTCGGACAATTGTGCGGGGGTAAAGTGAGGCTTTATCAGCGTATCAAACAGTGATGACACTCGCTGTTGAGCGATTGAATTACAGGGGCCAAAGACGCTTAAACCCGGGCCGGTGAACGCGACGGTGTTAGTATTGGGTTTCCAGCCTCCCATACTGGTGGACAGAAAATAGAGTCCCTGCTGAGCAGATAATTCAGCGGTAACTGGCTCAAGTGCCTGTATCCCGTTATGGCTGAAAATAACGTTGGCATCCGGACTCAGGTGTGGTTTGAGCGTCGTAAATGCCGCGCTGAGTTGATAAGATTTGACGGGCACGATGCACAAAGCAATGCGGATGTTGCGTTTTGCCAGCTCCTGCCAGCTCAGGCATTTGACCGCGAGAGGACGAGTACATTCGGCATGTTGAGCAAAAACGGTTTGTGTTGGCGATCTTGTGATCAGGGTAACGGAATGGGTTTTTGCCAGTCGCTCGGCCAGCAATAAACCGACTGCCCCTTTGCCGACAATGAATACTTCAGGCATAGGGCTTTCCGGTTTTACGGCAATAAACCCAGTAAGCAAAAAAGTAACTTATGGCACCTGCAACATCAGCGATAAAGTCCCCCCACGAAGCTTGTCGGTAGGGTAAGGAGTCTTGCATCCACTCGATCCCTGCTCCGTAAAATGTAAGAAGCATCAGGTGAAACCAGATCCGAAAACGAAACGCATGATGAGAGAAAAACGCCAGGACAAAAAACACGCCAAAGTGTGCCACCTTATCTGCATGAGCGAATTTCACAATTTGACTGGCCTGAATTTCTTTAGCGAACAGAAACGTGCATACAGCCAGAGAGAGTAATAACAGGCATTGGTAGAGTCGGCGTGCCACAAATACTTCCAAATCTTCAGGGATTAAAAGGCCAGTATATCATCGAAATCTGAAAATAGGATGAAGCAGGGACTGTCAGTTCCAAATTTGAAAACGAGCGCTGAGAGTGTGGTCGCGTCACAGCCTTTGGGTTGCTATAATCCGGAAAAACATTATCCAGGAGCTAGATATGCCTTCTTTTGACATTGTGTCTGAAATTGATATGACTGAAGCGAGAAACACGGTGGATAACGCGGATCGTGAACTGAGCACGCGTTTTGACTTTCGTGGTGTAGAAGCGTCGTTTGACCTGAAAGACGAAGTGATCACGTTAAAAAGTGAATCTGAGCAGCAAGTGATGCAATTATTCGACATGCTGGTAGGCAAAGCCGCAAAACGTGGTCTGGACGTGGCCAGCTTTGAGCTGAAAGACGTTGAAAAGTCGGGTAAGTATGTGTCACGTAAAGTGATGCTGAAACAGGGGATCGACAAAGAGATGGCGAAGAAAGTGGTTAAGGCCATTAAAGATTCTAAGATTAAGGTACAGGCGTCTATTCAGGGTGAAACCGTGCGTGTTACTGGCAAGAAGCGTGACGATCTGCAGGAAACCATGCAGCTGATCCGCGGTGCCGAACTTGGTCAGCCTTTCCAGTTTAAAAACTTCCGAGATTAATCCCTCAGTTTACTTTCTTGTGTCTGGCATGCTAAACGTCACCCGTGTTTTAGCATGCTAGACGTCCATTGATTTTTGTTCTCAAATCTCCGACAATAGCGCCAACTTTTCAGGGTGTCAGATCAGGAGCCTGGAGTCTCTCAAAGATCTGAATAATCGGGAAGCTGGTGACTGCCTATGGAGTTGGTAATAGTCCAGCACTGCCCCCGCAACGGTGAACCTGTGACAGTCCTTCCGGCTGTTACAGGTAAGTCCGGAAACCGGCCCTGAAACACACTCAATAGTTGTAGTTCACGCGGTGGGCGTGGATCAGGGGAACTCATGTTTAAAAAATCTGCTTTAACCACAGCTCTGCTGGCTGTGCTACCTTTTTCTGCGCTTTGCGCACAAGACATTGAACATATTACGATTACGGCTAACAAGTTCGAACAAGCCAGTGTAGATACGCTGACGTCTGTGGCAGTGGTTGAGCGTGCTGAAATCGAACGAGCTAACGTACGTGACCTGCCGACATTGCTGAACAACCTCGCAGGTATCGATGTTGTACGCAGTGGTGGTTACGGCCAAAAAGCCAGTGTGTTTGTGCGCGGTGCGGCGACTAAATATACTTTAGTGTTGGTTGATGGTGTTCGTATTAGTGATGCAAACTCGGGCGATGTGTCTTTTACCAATATTCCGGTTAACAGTATTGAACGTGTGGAAGTCCTTAAAGGGGCGCGTGCTGCTATTTATGGCTCAGATGCAGTTGCAGGGGGGATCAACATTATTACCCGGGAACAGACAGGGCATCAGCTGGCGCTGACCTCTGGCAGTCGTAACTATGGCGGTGCTCAGCTGGCTGGTCAGTTTGAGGCAGATAAACTGACGGTAAACTATCATTTTGGTTATGAAACCACAGATGGTTATGACGTGACGGCCAAAGATCCGGCACTTCCTCGGACCAAAGAGCATGATCGCGACGGTTATGACAACACCAATATGGGTGTAAAACTGAATTATGATCTGGCTCAGTATGGGCAGCTTGCTTTGCATGCACAGCGCAGCGAAGGGGAGGCAGACTATGATTCCTCCTATGGCAACGATGCTTACGAGTTTGATAATTACACCACTAAACTTGTGTGGCAGAAACAATCGGATGTGTTGAGCCAGGAAGCGTCTGTTAGTCTGGCACAGGAAGAGAATACGCAGTTCCTGTCTGTATTGCCTAAAGACGGTACACCACCACCGCCAAATGATATTTACAGCACCAAACGAGATGAAATTGAGTACCGCGCCCGTTATAAAATGACGCAGTCTCTTCAGGTGATGGGGGGCGTGAGCCGCCTCAATGAAGACTTGTCTTCATCGAGCGCTCAGTTCTCGATTGCTGAGCGTGATAACACGGCAGTGTTTGCAGCTGCGTTTTACGATCAAAGTCGCTGGTTGCTAAACGCTGTAGTACGCAGTGATGATTATGAGCACCATGGTCGCGCAAATACGTATACCGCTGACCTGGGTTTCAGAGCATCGGACATCGTCACGTTTCGGGTTAATCATGGTACTGCATTTCGTGCGCCAAGCCTGACCAATGCCTTTGTTAAAGACAGCCCCTGGTACTTACCAAATAGCGAAATCAAACCGGAAGAGGGTACTTACAATGAAGTAGGTGTGACGGTAGATACCGACAATGTGCGCTATGATGTGGCCATTTTTGACAATCGTATCGATAACCTGATCAGCAATGAATTTGATGTACAAACCGGCAAGTATATTCCCGCCAATGTGGGTCGTGCACAGATGAAAGGCATTGAGCTGAGTGCACAGTTCTCAGCATTGGGTCTGGAACATGCCGCTAACCTGACCTTAGTGGATGCCAGAGACCAGGAAAAGCGTGAAGATTTACCTCGCCGTCCTGGTAAAGCGTTTAACTATGTCCTGTCTAAGCAGTGGGATAAACTAGATGTGAGGCTGGCTATGCAGTACCGTGATAAGCGTCCGTCGATCAGCTACTTTGATACGGATCTACCATCTTATACGGTATTTAATCTGAGTGCCAATTACCAGTTGCTTGAACCGGTTGCACTGACAATGAGGGTGGAAAACCTGACCGATAAAGCGTATTTCAACTCAGTTGCCAGTAAAACGGCTGACGGTACTTTGTTGCCTTATGAGCCACCGGGCAGACAGATTTATGTGGGCACCCGCATTACCTTCTAATAGTGAAGGAATGTAAAAAGGAGGCTGATGCCTCCTTTTTTGATCCTAAGTGCTTAGCTTACGCGAGGTAGTCGGCAAACTTCTGAGCGAATGCGGCTAACTTGGGTGCGATCATCACGCTACAATAACCCTGGTTGGGGTTATTGGTATAATAGTCCTGATGATACTGCTCCGCAGGGTAAAAGTGCGTATGAGCCGATACTTCGGTGACAACAGGCGCACTCAGTGTGGGCGCTAACGTATCAATGTATTGCTGAGTTAACGCCCGTTGTTGTTCTGAGTGATAAAACACGACGCTGCGGTATTGCGTGCCAATGTCATTGCCCTGACGATTTAGCTGGGTGGGATCATGCAACGCAAAGAACATTTCCAGCAGCACAGAAAAGTCCACCTGCTGGGGATCAAAGGTAAGCTGAACGACTTCAGCATGGCCGCTTTGACCGGTACAGATCTGCTCATAAGTCGGGTTGTCGGTATGACCGCCGGCATAACCAGAGGCCACTTGCGTGACGCCTCGGACACTGCGAAAGGCGGCATCAATACACCAAAAACAGCCGCCACCAAAGGTGGCAATTTGCTGATTCATTCTTAAATCTCCCGTTCCTGTTGTGTTTGCGGGTGGGCATCGTGCTGCTCAAGCAGCTTATCGCTGGTTGCCTGTGGCGACTGCGTGCGTCTTGCGAGCATACTGTAGGCACAGGGGATCACAAACAGCGTTAAAATGGTCGCGACACTCACCCCGGCAAATACCACGACCCCGATCACCATGCGACTCTCTGAGCCCGGGCCCGAGGCCAGTACCAGTGGAATGGCACTCATTACCGTGGTCAGTGAGGTCATGATAATGGGCCTGAGTCGCTGTACCGCCGCATCAATAATCGCCTGCTCAAAGGCCACGCCCTTGTCTCTGAGCTGGTTAGCAAATTCAACGATCAGAATACCATTTTTGGCACTGAGGCCAATCAGCATCACTATCCCGATCTGGCTGTAAATATTCAGTGAGCTGTCGGTGGCATACAGGCCAAACATGGCGCCAACCAGCCCAAGCGGTACGGTCAGCATAATCACCAGCGGGTGCACGAAACTCTCAAACTGGGCGGCCAGCACCAAAAACGTCACAGTCAGAGCCAAAATAAAGACGTAGGTCATGGCCGACGCGCCTTCATAAAACAGCTGAGATTCGCCTTTGTAGTCGACGGCCCCGTCAATGTCATTTTCTTCCGCTGCAACCTGGTTCAGGAAATCCAGTGCCTGCTCCAGTGTATAACCTGGCGCCAGGTTTGCAGTAATTGTAATGGCTCGCATTCGATTATAGCGATTTAACCGTGAAGCCGTGGCCTCTTCGCGAATGGTGATCAGGCTGTCCAGCGGCACCAGTTGATCGCTGCGAGAAGTGACATAAATGTCGGCGATGTCGTGTGGTGCACTAAAGTCTGCTTTGGTGCCTTTGAGGATCACATCATACTCTTCACCGCGGTCAATAAAGGTGGTAACACGACGCTGGCCCAGCATGGTTTCTAAGGTGCGGCCAATGTCGCTGACCGAGACACCGAGATCGGCGGCCTTGAGTTTGTCTATGCTGATCAAAAACTGTGGGAAAGTTTCTTTATAGTCGTGGTCGAGTCTGACCAGCCCCTGATTGGTGCGGGCACGGTTGAGAATACGATCACGCCAGTCTACCAGTTCGTCATAGTCATTCCCCTGCAGAACGAACTCGATAGGGCGGGACTGACCCCCTCCACCTATGCCCCGGCGCATAATGGCAAAGGCACGCACATCGGTGACTTCACGCATCTGGCCACTGATCTCACCCATCACTTCCCAGGTTGAGCGTTTACGTTCGTCCCAGTCAGGCATACCGACAATAGCCACACCACCTCGGCCTCCCCAGCCAGGCACACGCACTAGAACACGGCTCAGTTCTTCATTTTCGACATACGGCAGCAGGCGCTGTTCAATCTCGGCCATATTAGCGGCATTATTTTCATAGCTGGCGCCTTCAGGGCCATTCATCATAATGAAAAAAGTTCCCCGGTCTTCTTTTGGGGTCAGTTCTGACGGGATCTGCTGGAACAAGGCGTAGCTTGCAAAGCCAGCCAGTGCGAGTGTCAGCATCAAGCTGTAACGTCGAGTGATATTATCGCTGATCACATTACGGTAGGCAGACTCCAGGCGACCAAATTGGTTGTCCATCCACTGAGAAAACTTGCTTTCTTTATTACTGGCTTTGAGTACTTTAGAGCACAAAGCGGGCGACAGGGTAAGTGCCGTAATGCTGGAGAAGATCACGGCCGCACTGACTGCCAAAGCAAACTCGGTAAATAGGGCACCGATGCGCCCTTCCATAAACACCAGAGGGACGAAAACGGCAACCAGCACTAAGGTGGTGGCGATGATGGCAAATCCCACTTCTCGTGCTCCGCGATAGGCTGCCAGCAATCTGGGTTCACCCAGTTCGATACGACGGTGGATGTTTTCCAGCATCACAATGGCGTCATCTACCACCAGGCCGATGGCGAGCACCAGCGCCAGTAGTGTCAGGAGATTAATGGAGTAACCCATAGCAAACAAGAAGGTAAAAGTGGCAATTAACGCGATGGGTACCGTGATTGCGGGTATCAGGGTGGCGCGTATGTTACCTAAAAACAGGAATATTACTAAGACCACCAGTCCCATGGCGATGGCCAGTGTGCGATACACTTCAATAATGGATTCGCGAATAAACACGGAGGAATCGTAACTGTCCTGAATGGTAGTGCCCTCTGGCAGGTTACGTTTGATTTTTTCTAGTTCTTTGCGGGCATTGTCGACGACATCCAGTGTATTGGCTTTGGCTTGCTTAACAATCCCCAGGCCTATCATGTTCTTACCGTTACCGCGGAAAGTACTTTCAACATCTGCTGCTTCCAGGCGAACATCAGCCACTTCGCCAAGCCGCACCAGATAACCCTGAGCACCGCGTTTGATCACCAGGTTATTAAAGTCTTCCTGGGTTTTGTAGCTGCGGGCGATACGTACGGCAAAGTCGCGGTCCAGCGATTCAATTTCACCAGCTGGCAGCTCGACGTTCTCGTTGCGTAGTACACGTTCAATGTCGCTGGCGGTGATATCTCGGGCTGCCATTGCGCGACGATCCAACCAGATCTTCATGGCATATTTACGTTCGCCACCGATGCGTACGTTTGACACACCATCCACCACCGCCAATCTGTCGACGATAAAGCGCTGGGCATAGTCGGATAGTTGCAGCGTATCCATAGTTTCGCTGTTCAGCACGAACCAGGCTATGGGGCTTTCATCACTGTTAGACTTGGAAACCTCAGGTGGACGAACCTGCTCGGGCAAACGGTCCAACGCACGGGATACACGCTCCCTTACATCATTGGCGGCGGCATCAATATTCCGGTCAATGTTGAACTCAATGGTGATGTTTGAACGACCGTTACGACTGGAAGAGGTGATGCTTTTGATCCCTTCAATACCCGAGATACGGTTTTCCAGCACCTGAGTGATCTTGGTTTCTACGACCTCAGCAGACGCACCGGTATAATCGGTACTAACACTGACAATTGGTGTTTCGATGTCTGGGTACTCGCGCAGTGGCAACATAGTGAAAGCAACTAAACCAAAGGTCAGCAGCAACAAGTTAATGACGATGGCAAAAACCGGCCGTTTTACGGCTGTATCTGTGATCCGCACGTTTTACCCCTTAACCACAACGGTGCTGCCATTACGAATCTTGGTGGTGCCTTCAGTGATGATCTGCTGACCAGCAGACAATCCATCAACAGCAACCCAGCCCTGGAAGCGAGACAGGACATTAACCTGTTGTTGTTTTGCCTTGCCGTCGTTAATGGTGAAGACAAAGTGTTTATCCTGCCTCGGGATCAGGCTTTTTTCCGGCACCATCAGGGCGTTTAATTCGCCCAAAAAGAGCGAGACATGCAACAACATACCGGGTCTGAGTAAATCTTTTGGATTGTCGAAGCTGGCAGTCACGCGAATGCTGCGGGTTGCATCATCAATGCGTGGGTCAATATGTGTAATGATGCCCTCAAATGTGCTCTCTGGGTAGGCATCGCTGGATACAGCTGCGCGCATGTTAAGTTTAAGCTGAGCAAGGTATTTTTCAGGTACCTGGAAGTCAACTTTGATGATACTGATATCGTCCAGTGTGGTCAGTACACTGTTGTTATTGACGAAGCTGCCCACCGATACTAAGCGCTGACCCAGCATACCGTCAAAGGGCGCATAGATGGCCATTTCTGCCAGCTTTGTTCGAGCCGTTTGTAATTGAATTTCCAGCGCATCGACAACGGCATGTTGGCTGTCCAACTGTGAACGAGCAGCGGACTGAGTTTTTGACAATTCAGTTAAGCGTTTGAGCTGACGGCGTTCTTCTTTAAGATTGACCTCTAACTCTTGCACTGCTAACTGCTCTTTCAAATCTTGTAGTTGGGCGAGTTTATCACCTTGTTTTACCCTGTCCCCATCATCGAAGTATAACGCACTGATATAATCGCTTTGTGCACTGGTGATATTCAGCGCATGATTCGCACGGGCTGAGCCAATCGCGTTAATGGTAATGTCTCGGCTTTGCTGATCGACCGTCACCGCGGCAACCTGAGTCGGGGCGCCGGAAAATGATTTGCTTTTGCCATTGCTGGCAGGTAAATAGAGATAGCCGCAAAGTGCAATAAGCACTAAAATTATAAAAGGAAAGAGGGCTTTACCCGATTGACTGGCGCGCATAATTGATTCTCGTTGACTGCGGGGCTTTAGTGTACAAAAATTCCAAATAGAGCATATTGTCGAACGTCCTGTATATTTGTGCGTTAAACGAAAAGCGAGCAATTTGGCCCACGGTATGTTGAACTTTGTACCCAAAAATTAAGGCATTATGAAAAAAAAGAAACCATGCCCAAGGTGTATGAAAATACGTAAAATGGTGTGCTGGGGGATCATTATGTACGGTTTTTATTTGTGGTTTTATAGTTATGGTTGAACCCGTCAGATTACGTGCGCTGGCCAATCGCCACAGCATCGAGTTTATGCTGGTTGGTGCAATAGCGCTGGTTATTATCATGGTCTTCGTCACCTTACGGGCAACGCCAATCAGTTTGCTTGAAATTGCACTGGCAAGCGCCGCGATAGTTGCGATTATGCTTGGCTTTTTAAAAAGTCAGCAGCCTTATTATAGTATCGAAATGAGTCCGCAGCGGCTTGTCTATTATCATAAGTTTGGTGAATTTTTGCTCGAGCATCATAATTTTCACTCAAGTGGCGTGCCAAGTGTCACTCAAGGAGTTGAAACGCTTGAGTTAAATGTTGTAGGTATTAAACTAAAGGATATCGATGTATTTTTATCCGACCTGACACCCAGGTTGGCTGGAAAATTACTGATAGAACAGCGGAATATTTTTTTACAAGCTGTTAAAATACATTGCAGTAATGGCAATTGCCCATCAGAATGGCTGATCGAAGAGGCGAATTACACCTCTCCAAGTGGACAAGCATATTCTGGATTAATGGCGATGTTCGCAAATCGGATGCAGAACTTTAAAACGCTGACAGGCTACGACTTGATGTTGCCTGCTAACGTACTCGACAGGGATATCTGGCAATTTGCCACTGTCATGAATCGTTGGAAGTTATCACCCGAAGAGGTGGTCAAAAACTTGCATAGTGAGTTGGCTACCTCAGCAATGAAGTAACAGGATAAATACATGAGCTTTGAGAAAGCTTTTATTAAAAGTGGTCGCAACACCATTATCCATAAAGAGAAAAAGCTCGATTTAGTTGTCGTGAATGGAGAAAATCACCCAAAGATTAAGGTGACTCCGACCGGTTTAGTGCCGTTCAAAGAGGAACTGCCAAGAAACCGTCGCGAAGCCAAAGAGCGTTACTTAGAGGTAGTTCACGTGGCCAGCGTGGATGTGTTTGGTGAAGTAAAGAGACTGTTGTTTATTCAGGCGCTTGACGGGCGTGAGTACAAGGTAGATTACAGCAAAATAGGCACTAAGTTATTTGTTCGGATCCACCAGGATAGTTACCTCTAAGCTTTTCAACGTACACCACACTTGCATGCAGAGCAGGGGATGACCTTGCCTGCAGTGCACCATCCCCTGGTTTAGGTACAATCGTCCGTTGGCAGCACTGACATGCTGCACAATGAATAAGTCACGTTTTAGGGAGTTACCATGCTGAAGAAGTCAGTATTGACTCTGGGGTTTGCGAGTGTGTTAAGCGCATGCGGTGGCGGCTCCGGTGGTGATGAAAGTCCGAAAATCAGCGTCAGTGTGAACGCTGGTTCAGACATCACCGTCAATGAAAAAATCGAATTTACACTCAAAGCGCTGGGTTCTCCTTCCGGTGGCGTGTTTAGCTGGCAAGTAATTTCAGGCCCCGACATGGAGGGCTTTCCGCAAGAAGGTGAGGAGCTGACAGTGACCGCGCCGGATGTAAAGGGAAACAGCCCGGTTGAACTGGAAGTCAGTTACACGGCTCCCGATGGGACTTCGGCCCGTGATACTTTGATAGTCAATGTCGTGTCGGTCAATTTGTTTCCGCAGGCCAAAATAACGCAAACCGCGCCAGAGAGCGGGACCTCCAAATACGCCGATACCATCACCCTGTCGGGTGTGGACTCCAGCGACCGGGATGAAAATGGTAGCATAGTGGCTTATCAGTGGAAGATGCTGAGCGGGCCAAGCACCATTACAACTGAGCGCACCGATCAGGCTACTTTGAGTTTTGTGCACCCTTTGCTGGCCTCTCCGAGTGCGGTCGAGTGGCAGCTCACAGTGACTGATGATGAAGGGGGAACTGGCACAACCAAGACGCGACTCTCACTGTTGGCTAATGATCAACTGGTACTGGCCAATGCGGGGAGCGATCAACAAGTTCAGGAGCTTGACACGGTAACTCTGGATGCCAGTAGCAGTGTCACGGTTGATGGTCAGTTTTCCTGTATGTGGGAGCAGGTAAGTAATGGCAGTGCCGTCACGCTGGCAGATGAGCGAGCGTGTAAAACCTCCTTTATGGCGCCGCTCAAAAGCGGTAATCAGGCCACTTCGATAGACTTTAAAGTGACGCTGACCGACAGCGCGCAGCGTACCGGTACAGACACCGTAAACATAGAGATCCTGCCTAAGCCGCTTGGCAACCTAAATGATACCGGCACCACTTTATGCTACAACAACACAGCACAGATCAGCTGTGGTAATAGTGATTTTCCGGGGCAGGACGCTGAGCTTGGACGGGATGCCGTGGTGCAGTTTATCCCTAAAAGTGGTCAGGGCAACCAGGCTTTTGACTTTACGAAGTTTAGTGAGGAATTTGAACCGCTACCAAATAGTGAAGATAACTTTGCTTGTGTATTGGACAATGTCACGGGGTTGATCTGGGAGGTCAAAGAAGCGACTGCAGGGAGCTTGCCCAACACCAGTGTGCGTAACGCACAAAACCACTACACCTGGTTCCTGGCGGGCAAAGCGAATGTCACACCAGGCGCACCCAACTCGACTTGCCCGCAGGATGATTATTGCGGTGTACAAGCCCTGATCGACGCGGTGAATGAAGCCAGTTTCTGTGGCGGTAATAACTGGCGTCTGCCGACTTATATGGAGCTGGCAAATTTGCTCGATCACAACAGCAGTGGCGACTATTTGCTTGACCCCACTTACTTCCCCAATGTGCCGGATCAGGCATTGCTGGGGCACCAGTACTATTGGACCACTCAGACGAGTGTGGACGGGACTGACGGAAAAGATGCAAACCTGGTTCGGGCTTTGGTTATTGACATGAAAACCGGCAACGACGTGACACGCAATAAGTCGCAAACCGCTTATGTCAGACTGGTGCGTCGCTACGGGGAGGAAGACTAATGAGAGCATTGATCTTAACCGCAATCGCGTCTGCCAGCTTAAGCTACAATGCGTTTGCTTCACAAATTTGTGCGTCAGCAGCTTTGGTACCTGACACCACGCCAAAGGCACAGTTTGAAATAAAAGACGATGGTACCGTCTGTGATAAGCAAACTAACCTGATGTGGCAGCGCTGTTCATTCGGTCAGATTTACAATAGTGACAGTGGCAGCTGCGATAATGTTGCACAAGAGCTGAGCTGGCAACAGGCACTACAAACTGCCAACGCGCAGGAATTTGCCGGTTACAGCGACTGGCACCTGCCCAATGTGAAGGAGTTGGCCAGCATTGTAGAGCATCGCTGCGTCAAGCCCGCTATTAACGAGGAAGTTTTTCTCGCAACCCTGGAGAAAAACTACTGGTCCAGTACCACAGTGGAAGGTACGCCAAGCAATGCCTGGCTGTTCTCTTTTGGCGATGGTAAAGTGAGCAATGTGTTTAGTAAGAACTCCACCGCTTATGTCAGGCTGGTTCGCTACGCATTCTGCGAGTAGCGCAGACGTTCATTGAGGCACATTTGGTGCCATTAGGCGCAAAAATTGGCCAGTCCCGCCGCAAACAGGTGGGTTGGCCTCACTAAATTTGCTACGCTCACATTATCTTAAGGTGGAGGTAGCACGTGTTCTGTGTACGCATTTTACAATTCTTATTTATATCCGCTTTATGGCTAATGCCGGCGCTTTCTCAGGCGGCAGGTAAATGTGATGTCGAACTGGGCCATGGCTTGATCATCACAGATTCGGTCATTCGCATCGTCGATAAAAACCAGACCCGGGTGCAGATCAACAATGATAATCAGCTGCTGATCAAAGGAAAATGGATCCAGCTTAGTGATCAGGACACTCTGCTGTTGAATGAATATGCACTTGGGATCCGCGACACTGTCCCAGAACTGGTGAATCTGGCGACAGACGGTGTCAATCTTGGTTTGAGCGCCATAGAACAGGTCGTAGAGGGCATGTCTGACAACGATCCGGAAGTGCTGAAAACCCAGCTGCAATATGTTGAGCGCGCTTTGATGGATAAGTTTAAGCGTGGTGAAGACTTCTATTTTATCGCGCCGCAGTCTCTCTCTAAGATTGATGACTTTTTTACCAAGGAGATCAGCGAGCGGATCCATTCCGCTGTACATGGATCTTTGGGGGCGATACTGGTGTCTGTCGGGGACGCGTTTAAAGCCAGAGAAGGTAATATTGAAGATCGTTTCAGCGACATGGGCCAGCGCATGGAAATTATATCCAGCGAAATCGACAAGTCGCTTAAGAAGAAGGCCTATCAATTGGAAGAAAAGGCAGATGAATACTGTGAATGTCTTAACGCCTTAGACAAAACAGAGACCCGGCTGCAAAGCATAGTCCCGAGTCTGGCCGAATACGATCTCGTTAAGATCCGTTAAACCCATACCAATTTTTGGCATTAGCGTAGCTGAGCTGATGCCAGAGTGCATTGTCGTGCCGGCACAGGGCTAAATACTGTTGCCAGACACCCTGGTAATCATGTCTGATAAGGCACACCGGGTGGTTAGAGGCAAACATGACTCGCTCCGTGCCAAATAAGTCCAGTAAGCTGGTGAGTTGGTCCTGTAAAGGCAAAGGGCTTGCCAGCAATTCATGCCCTGAAAATTTGATAGCGCAATGAGGGAGTGCTGCCAGCAAGGCCGTATTTTCCAGCCAGCTGTCTGCTTGACCCACCAGCCCGCTATGATTGAGCATAATACGTAAATTTGGTTGCTGGCGTGCAATGTTACACAGGTGTGTCACCACATTATGCTGAGTGAGCTCAAACTGGGCCTCAAAGTGCAGTCCATTTTCACTCAGCAAGGCAAGATTATCGGCAACCTGGGGGGGGAGCAGGCGTGCTGCATCCTGGCCCTCAGTGATGTCGCGTATAGCTACCAGACTGGGGTGTTTTAGTGCTTCCAACTGACGACGAAACTGTGCCGCTGGGGCGTCGATTTGTGCATAACTAACGGCTTTATAACGTGTGGCTGGAAGGAGCTGTGCCAGCCAGTCCAGCTCGCGTCGTGGTTGCTCGTTGTCAAACCCCGCCTCAATATGGACGCACCCTTCAAGAGAAAAGTCGCTCAGACTGAAGAGCGCATCGGGCAGGTGGTCCTGCCTGATCAGGTCGAGATTAGGCCAGCCAGGCGGGTTATGTTTCAGCCAGTGATATTGACCCTGCCGGAGTGAGAAAAAGTGAAGGTGCGGGTCAATAATTTTGTTCATCGTGCTGTATATCCGCCGTCTATGGTTTGCAAACTGCCGGTAATAAAGCTGGCATCGGGACTCAGTAAAAATGCCACCAGGGCTGCCACTTCATCTGCCTGGCCTAATCGGCCCAGTGGCTGGAGCGCCGCTTCTTCAGCGACAATGGCCTGCTTATCGGCACCGCTTTTTTCACAGTATCGATCGATAGCCTGATGAAACAAGGGTGTCTCTATGGTACCCGGGCACACCGCATTTGCGCGAATATTATAGCCTGCATAATCCAATGCTGTGGTCTTGGCCATGGAGGCCAGTGCAGCCTTGGTCAGGTTATAAGCAAACGAGTTAGGCTTGCCTACTAAAGCCTGATCAGAGGAGATCAGGACAATACTGCCATCATTTTGCGCTTTCATGGTTGGCAGCACAGCCTGAATGGCGCTGTAGGCTCCTTTGACATTGAGGGCAAAAAGCTGATCCAGGGTGTGTTCATCGGTGTCCTCTATGGTGGCGCTGAGGTGTTTACCTGCGTTAGACACCAGTGCATCAACACGTCCTGTTGTGGCAATGATGTCTGCGATGGTATCGTGCACTGCGCTTACATCACTGACGTCACAGTGGCGATATTCTCCATGTGATGCAGCTTGAATGTCCAAATTGAACACCTGATAGCCCTGAATTAGCAGACGTTCGGCAATGGCTTTACCAATGCCGACGCTGCCACCGGTTACAATGGCAACTTTTTGCATGTGTTTTCCTTAATGGTTGTGGCCGCAGCCACCTTCAGCGTGCACGTGGCCATGCGCCACTTCATCCGCTGTGGCTTCGCGCACAGACAAGATCTCGATGTCAAAGGTCAGTGTTTTGCCTGCAAAAGGATGGTTAAGATCGCAATCTGCGTTGAAACGGCCCACTTTAATGATCTGTACCTGGTGGCGGCCTTGGTTAGATTCAACAATAGCTGTCATACCTGGTTTCCAGACTTTAGCGTTGCCCAGACCCTGCAAGTGTTTAATTGGGATGCGCTGAGTCAGGCCTTCCTGATACTCACCGTAGGCATCCTTTGGTTCCAGAGTCAGGGTCAGTTTATCGCCTGCCGCTTTGCCCTCTAATCCAGCTTCCAGGCCTGGCAACATGCCTTCGGCGCCGTGCAGGTATACCAGTGCGTCCTGATTGGTGCTGGTTTCCAGCTGCTCACCGGCTTCGCTCAGGGTGTAGTGGAACTCAACCACAGTATTTTTTGCGATCTGCATAGTAATCTCTTCATTTTCGTAGTGTTGTAGTGTCAGGCATTCTACGGATCGCTTTTCGGCTTGACCAGTGTTTTTAGTTCATCGAGGTAATCTTTGCCGCTCCCTGTACCTACGTTAGGCTGAGGTGTTGCAGGGGCTTCTACTGGCAAGTGAAGGAGCAGCGTATCGCCCGGAGATAGCAGGCTTTGTGTTGTGAGTTGATTCCAGTCGAGTAAATCTTTCATCGGTACCTGATATTGGCGGCTGAGGGCCCAAAGAGAATCACCATCCTGGATCACATGGTGCTTTTCATAGGTTGCGACTTTAGCTGGCTGTTGTTGCTGTAAATAGGGGCTGATCTCATAATCCACTGTGAGGTCATCTTTGGCATGAGCGCGGTGGATCAGCAGTGTTTCACCAACCCGAATAAGATCCCGGGTTTTATTGTTGAGCTGTTTCAACTGCGCAACGCTGGTGTTATGTCGTCTGGCAATACCGTACAGGGTGTCATTGAGTTTTACCTGATAGTGCGTGCTGAACTGACGGCGGTAGAAGTCGGTGGCGAACAGCTGCTGTTGATCCATAGGTAACAGCACTTTAAATGGCCCGTCAGCCGGACTCTGATGACGTAAATACCCAGGGTTGAGCTGATGTAATCGCTGCTTATCAATGTCGAGCAGTGCAGCCAAAATGCCAAAGTTAAACGCTTGCCCCACATCTAACACGGTCGTTTGTGCTTCATTTGGCAAGCTGGGGCGTTGCATACCTGTCTCTGGGTGTTGCAGCAGGTAACTCAAAGCCAGCAATTTCGGTACATAGTCGGCGGTTTCTCTGGGGAGTTTCAGATGCCAGAAATGACTACTACGCTTGTGCTTTTGGTTGTATCTTATTGCAGCTTTGACTCGTCCTTCACCGGAATTATAGGCTGCCAGTGCATGTAACCAGTTACCATTAAACCTCTGTCGCAG
Organism: Pseudoalteromonas sp. AWH4_217; assembly: GCF_056161105.1. NCBI lineage: Bacteria > Pseudomonadati > Pseudomonadota > Gammaproteobacteria > Alteromonadales > Pseudoalteromonadaceae > Pseudoalteromonas > Pseudoalteromonas sp. AWH4_217. The sequence continues at coordinate 158,318 of NZ_JBSWYM010000002.1, forward strand.
ATAGTGTAAATAATCAAGTGCCGCATCGGTTGCGGCCAGTACATCCTGACGGCCGTCATACCAGTCATTGCTTTGCAGACCAAAATGGTAGGCGGTTGCATCAACCAGCTGCCACACTCCGACGGCACCCTGAGAAGAGCGTGCCGTGGGTCGGAAATCACTTTCCACGAAAGGCAGCAGTGCCAATTCCATCGGCAGTTTGCGTTGTTCCACTTTTTTCACTATGTGATAGAGGTAAGGGGCAGCCCGTTCGTTCACGCTCAACAAGTAATTGGGTTGTGACAGATACCATTTCACCCGCTTCTGCAGGCGTGCATTGGGGGCAATATCAAAGCTGAGGTTTGCGGCGATATATTGCCAGAGCTCCTGATATTGCTGCGGCTGTTCAGTGATCACCGGCAAAGGTGCAGTGGTGCCCGATTGCTCAGCTTCGGGTGCTGGCAACTCCTCGCTGGGAAGGTTCAACGCCAGGTTGATATCCGCGGGGGTAGCATGACGTTCCGGGGAGCTGAGACATGCTGTCAGCATCACTGAGCACAAGACGATGACACCGCAGCGTAACGAACTAAGTACGCGCCACCAAGACATAGAAAAAACGGCCTGAATCTCTCATAAGGTCCACTATACTTGCTGGTGATTATTTATTCAAAGTCTTCTTGCGGGCCAGAACTTTGACAGCCTGAGAGAAGTGCTGAGTCAATTGCATCTGGTTGTAGGGCAAGTCCTGATAAAGAGAAGTGAGTGTTTTGGGGTGACGGGTATCTTCCTGCGCAGCCTGTTGTTGTGCCAGCGTTAAAAATGCGATTGGCACACTGAGTTGTTCAGCTTTATAGGGTTTACCAAACGCAGGCAAGACCCAGTCGAGTTGAGGGTTGTGCTGCAAGGCAAGCAGAGCAGAGTGCCAACTTGTGTTGCGGACATAGGGCAGCAGGTTTACGCTCTGTCCCGCAAACAAAGCGCCATGTTGCACACTGAATACGCTCAGGTCGTAGCCGCTTTGACCGTGAAACTGGCTGAGTTTTAATGTGACTCCGCCCAGTTCCAAATCAGCTGGTGCTGTAGTCTCGTTCGTGACAGCCGTACTTTGCAACGTTTGCCAGCGGGCCAGCCGTTGTTTGGCCAGCGCCAGCCGTTGTGGCCATGCAGCTTGTTGCTCAGCAGATAACTTACTCAGTCTTTGCTCACTGAGCTCAATGCTTTTGGCAAAGTTATCGAGCTGTGTATCCAGTGCTACTCGCAGCGTATGATCTGTGAGCTGTGGCGCCTTTGGCAGGTGTACGCTGGCATTCGGAAATGCCTGTTTTAATAGTGCCAGCCCGGTGAGCTGGTGGGTCTCGCTGGTAGTGGCGATTAAATAACACAAAGGGGTGTTCAGGCGTTCTTTGAGTTGGTTAATCACCTGTTCCAGCGCCACAAAGTCTCCGTGGCTGTCTATTAGGGCGCTACAGGTTTTGCCCTGTATAAGCGCCATATTCGGTAAGATAAAGCGGGCTTTTGCTTGTGGTTCTATCAGGGTTATCTGAGCAGAAACCGTATGCCAGTTGGCTGCAAACGTTGTTGGCGCCAGCATCAGTGTGGTGAAGAATACACAGACCAGGCGAAGCACTTAAGCACGTTCCATCTGAGTACTGATACGTTGCGTCAGCTGCTGTAGCGTTTGCTCCGCTTGCTGGGTATCACTTTGCAATGCCAGCAATTCATGACACAGATGTAATGCAGCGAGCAACAAGGCATTGTGATCGCTGCGCACTGTATCGCGCTGACGCATTTCGTCGACCCGCCCGTTAAGCAGGTCTACGGCATCAATCAGTGCTTGTTGTTGTCCTGGCGTGCAGGAAAACTGGTGACTTTTTCCCAGCAGGGTGACGGTGACCTGTTCGGGCGATTCTGACATTAGCCTGCCTGACTAGCACTCTGCAGTTTTTCTAACAACCCACTCAGTGTAGAGCTGGTTTCTTTTTGCTTTTCTTCGCTTTCCAGTACTTCAAGCTGCAGCGTCTCATTTTCATCAATTAATTTGCTGTTTTGCTCTTTGAGTGTGTTTACCTGCTCAGTCAGAGTATTGTTTTGTGCAATAAGTTGATCAATCAGTTGCTCGAGTTGAGGGAGAATTTCTTTCATTTTAAATGCGCTCATTATCACTGTGATTATGTCATGCAAATGTAAAGCAAAGTGCGCTGCAAAGCTAGTGATTAGGGCAGGTTATGCTGATTTTTGTCTCGTTTTAAGCGATAATACCCAATACTAACAATTTTGTTCATTTATGGTTCAGCCGAAGCGCTTAAAAAGCGCGGCTTTATGCGCCAAAGGAATGGACAATGCCCACCTAATTAGGAGCGGATAATGCTCAGTTATCGACATTCATTTCATGCAGGTAACCCTGCCGATGTCATTAAACATTTGGTACTGGCTCAAGTGCTGGAATATATGACTCGTAAAGATAAGCCTTTTGATTATATCGATACGCACTCTGGTGCCGGATTATTCGAATTGGCAGCCAAAGATGCGCAAAAGACACAAGAGTATCTGCTGGGCATTGCGAAATTGTGGCAGTATTCCGGCCAGGTGGGTGCCATTCAAGATTATGTTGAGCTGGTTAAATCACTGAATCGCGACACACTGGCCTATTATCCCGGCTCGCCCAAAGTGGCTGAGCAGTTTTTGCGTAAACAGGACAAAGGCTGGTTTTTTGAATTGCACCCGCAGGATCTCAAGCTACTGGAAAAAAATACAGGGCATAAGCGTTCTTTGCGGGTGAAAGGGGAAGATGGCTTTAAAGGCCTGATGGGACTGGTACCGCCACAATCTCGTCGCGCCTGTGTACTGATGGACCCACCCTATGAAATCAAGTCTGATTACGAGGTTGCGACTCGCTCTATTATCAAGGCACACAAACGTTTTGCATCGGGCACCTATATGATCTGGTATCCGGTTGTGGATCGTGCGCGGATCGATCAGATGGAGCAGACTCTGATTGAGTCCGGTGTGAGAAACATCCAGTTATTTGAATTGGCTACCGAGGCGGATACCGAAGAGCGTGGCATGACGGCATCCGGTATGATTGTCATCAACCCGCCGTGGACACTCAAAGCGACCATGGATGAAGTCTTGCCTGACCTGGTGACGTGCTTATCCTCAGACTCCGGGTTTTTCCGCAGTGAACAGTTGGTGGCCGAGTAAGCTGACTTTGTGTCAGCCTACTCGCTCTGATCCCTGCCCGCGAAGGCATGCTCCAGGTAGTAGGTTTCTATCCGGGCGATTTGACCCGAACGCTGAAGTGTCAGAATCGCCTGGTTAAGTCGGGGCAACAGATGGGCATGCTCGGCTCGCAAGCGAATATGCAGCAGGCCCTGTGAATGTAACTGGTTGAAGTGCAAATTTACCTTGTCCTGTTCTGACCAGTATTTTGCTGGCAGGTCGCCAACGATGGCCAGCTCCACCCGCCCTTTATTCAGCGCTTGTAACAACGCTCGCTCCGACTCAAAGTCTACTCGGGTAAAAACATCATCGTCATGATAATAGTAACCACGCACTGTACCGACCATTTGACCTGACAAACTGGTGAGAGGCTCTACGGGCGTGCGTGTTATAACGTACTCGCGAATAGGCAGGATTGCTTCTGAAAAAACAAACCGCGGATCGGTGCGTTGGGATGAGTTTAGCCAGGCGGGGCTGATAAGGTCGAAGTCGATTTTACCGCTCGCGAGATAACGGTTGGTGCGTTTTGCAGGCAGTACGATATTCTCGCCTTGCACCGATGCCTGAGCCAGTATGCGCGCGACTAAATCTGGCAGGATACCCGGATGATGCGGGTCGTTAGTAAAATAGGGGTAAAACGTGCCAGAGCCGCTGATACTATATTTTAAAGTATGTTGCGCTTGAGTCGTGCTGTGATGCTCAGACAAAGCTGCAACCCCCTGACTGCTAAAAAGCAACGGGATAAGAAAAAGCAGGATGCAAAAATGCGAAATAAGTGTAACACTCATAAGACCTATAATAGTAAAAGAGTGACAGTCTCGGCAACCACCTGAGGTAACTTTGTTGTTACCACAGTGGTGAGAAAATAGATTGCTCAAGGGCGTGAGTTTTCATATGCTGGGACAACGGAAGCCTTTAAAGTACAAGAGTTAAGGATGTTAATGAGCGGTCATATTGCCAAGTCAAAAAAAGACACGGTGCAATATATAGCACGCCAGGCCATATTCAATCGTGAACAGAGCGTGGCTGCCTATGAATTGTTGTATCGGGACTCACACAATAACGCCTTTCCTATCGGGGTCAGCGATGGCCAGGCGACAGGCAGGCTGTTTTTTAATTCTCTGCTCTTTATCGGTGTCGAGCGGCTGGCTGCCGGTGCGCCTGCCTTTATCAATCTGTCAGATGAAACATTACTGCAAGAACTTCCCAAATTACTCCGGCCACAAGGGCTGGTAATCGAAATTGTCGAGCGCTCCACGAATTTACCAGAGCTGGTCAACACTGTGACTAAACTAAAAAAGCTGGGATATCGTTTTGCCCTGGATGATTACGATGGTGACGAGCGCTGGGAAGTGCTGCTGCCACTGATGGACTACATTAAAATAGAAGTCCTTGAGCCGGTGATAAAAACCACCATGATGCTGAAAAAGCTCAAACGTCGCTTTCCTGATGCAAAAGTGATTGTCGAGCGGATTGAAACCATGGAGCACTACAGCTTTATCAAAAGTGCCGGGGCAGATTACTTCCAGGGCTTTTTCTTCGCAGTACCGGAAATGCTGAATCATGGCAATGTTGAGCCGTCAAAACTGGTGGTTCTGGACTTATTACGTTGTACCGCCAAGCAGTCTTTGTGTTTTAAAGAAATTCAGCAAAGGATCGCCAAAGACCTGAGCCTGACGGCACGAGTGCTTAAGCTTGCTAATGCTAAAGCAGGTGAAGATAAAATTGAGATCCGCTCTATCGCCCAGGCGGTGGTGTATCTTGGTGAAGATGCTATTCGACAGTTTGTAAAAGTACTGGCGTTAAGTGAACTGGGTGCAGACAAACCCAGTGAGTTGACCAAGCTTGGCCTGGCACGGGCGAAGTTTCTTGAACAATTCTTGCTGCCAGGCGGCGATGAAATGGCACAACAAGGCTACCTGATTGGTCTGATGTCGGTGCTTGATGCCGTGCTGGATGTAGAGCTCTCCGTTATTGTCGATGAGTTTTCACTGGATCCGGACCTCAGCAGCGCGCTGTTAAGCTATAAGGGGTTGATCGGTGGGGCGTTGCGTCTGGCGATTGAAGTTGAACGCAATAATATTCAGGAAGCCGAACTGATCCTCAATGCCATTCGCCCGGCGTCCAGTATCGAATTGCTCTTTTCGCTGGCACTGGACAGCCGTGTCTATGCCGATGAAATTTACTCTGTTGTAAAAGAAGAAGTCGCCTAGGCCCGTTTACGGGTCTGAGTCCTAATTGTTTCCGGCGGAGAAACTTTTAACACCGTTAGCGTCATATTTGTTCCTTCACATTTAACGAGAGTGAATGTAAGTTGGTACTAACTCATTGCCGGGAACATAAGCGTCATATTCAGCGTTTTCCAGTATGCCTGTTCTTGTTGTAGATCCGCTACAAACAGAGAGTGCTGAGCCAGCCAGTCGGGCTCGAACGTCAGCAGCAGGCTGTTATCCAGCGCTTCTATTGTGAACTTAGCCACCTGATCAATTTGTCGTTTCTGATGTACCAGAATAGCCAGGCGCAACAAGGTGAGCAGGCGCGCAAAGTGTGTCAGATCGGCTTCCACTAAGGCCGACAGCTCTGCGCGTTTGATTTTTTTGCGATGAAAGCGGATCAAGGTGCCCAGCAGCTGTTGTTGATCCTGGGTAAATCCCGGCAGCTGTGCATTTAACACTATGTAGGCACTGTGCTTGTGGATCCCTGACGAGTTTATTGCCAGTCCCACTTCGTGTAGTCGCGCGGCCCAGCGCAGCATCTGCAGATCGACTTCATTGAGTGCCCAATGCGCTCGCACCATGTCAAACATCTGGTTCAGGGTGTCGCAAATATGCTCTGCATGTTGCTTATCAACGGCATAATGATCTCCGACCGCGCTGATGGTGCGGGCACGAATATCAAACTCGTCATTTTGCGCCATTTCCTGCAACAGGCCTTCGCGTAATGAGTTGTCACAGTAACTCAGCTCGTCGATGTTGAGTTGCCTGAATACCCCGATCAGAATAGCCAGTCCGCCTGCAATACTGGCATACCGCTCTTCGGGCAGCGCTTTAAGATTCAGCGCACTCAGGGAATCGGCTTCAATCAGACGTTGTCTGATCTGTTCCAGCACTGTGAGGGTCAGGGTATCCTGGTTAAATAATTCCTGAGCGATGGCACATAAGGTTTTAATGGTGCCCGACGTGCCGATGCAGGTTTGCCAGCCGGCCTTGCGGTAACTGGCGGAAATGGCCTCGATGTTCTGCTCCGCCTTTATTTCGGCTTTGGCAAAGCGTTTGGCCGTTAGTTTAAGATCTTTAAAATGACTGTTACTGAGCGTCACGCAGCCAATATTGCGACTGGTGAGTAATTTGTGATCCAGATGTTTGCCAATGATCAGTTCGGTACTGCCACCACCGATATCGATCACCAGACGGTTGTCGTCGCTGTGAATGTGGTTTGCCACACCCTGATAGATGAGACGAGCTTCTTCTTGTCCGGAAATGACATTGATCTTAAAAGGAAAAACTTGTTTTGCTTTGGCCAGAAAATAACGAATATTGCGACAGTTACGCAGTGTATAAGTGGCAACCACTTGCACACTGTGTTTATCAAAGTCCTGTAACGTGGCTGCAAACTGTTGCAGTACATGCAGCGCGCGCTCTATGGCCTCTTCGCTCAGGTTAAACTGCTCGTCTAAACCGGCAGCCAGAAACACCCGCTGTTTTTCTTTGTGTAGCAATTGCAGACGACCATCGACCTCCCGCGCGACGACTAGATGAAAACTGTTCGAGCCTAAATCAACGGCCGCGATGGAAGGGTATGTGGTCATAGAGCTGCCCTTATGTGTTGGATTGGTTGCTTTCCCACTTTTTCAGATGGTCATAGATGGCTATCTGGGAGCGGATCTTCTTCTTATTACCGCGACGAACATAGAGATTCTTCTGTTCACTGTCAATGATCCGTGCTTTTGCTCTGTCTTTAAATTGCAGTTCAAGAATATCGATGATCAATTGTTTAAGTGACTCGTCGTAAATTGGGGTGCCAACTTCAACCCGGTGATCCAGATTGCGGGTCATCCAGTCTGCTGAGGAAATATACACCTGAGGATTGCCATCGTTTTCGAAGACCATGACCCTGGGGTGTTCCAAAAAGCGGTCGACGACACTGATCACTTTGATGTTCTCACTAAAGCGTTGCAGGCCAGGTACCAGAGCACACATGCCTCGGATGATCATGCGGATCTTTACGCCTGCCATAGAAGCATTATACAAGGCGTCAATCAGCTCTTTGTCTACCAGGTTGTTGACCTTAACAGTGATCTTGGCTGTTTTGCCAGCCTGGGCATTTTGACTTTCCTGATCAATCAAAGCGAGAATTTTTTCTCGTGCATTGATTGGCGAAATCATCAGGTGTTTAAAGTTAAACGGCCTGTAGCTGCTTTCAATGAACTTAAACACATCATCACACTCATCACAGATCTCAGGGTGTTTAGTGAAGAGGCTAAAGTCGGTATAAATACGGGCGGTTTTTTCGTGGAAGTTACCAGTACCAATGTGGGCATATTTCACGATTTGGCCTTTTTCCCGGCGGTGAACCACACACAGTTTGCTGTGCACTTTCAGTGCCGGGATCCCAACCATAACCTTGATACCATAATCGCTGAGCATTTTTGCCCACTCAATGTTGTTTTGTTCATCAAAACGGGCTTTGAGTTCGACCATCACGGTGACTTTCTTACCATTTTTGGCGGCATTGATCAGCGAAGCCATCAGTCGGGAGCGTGACGCGACGCGATAGATATTGACCTTGATCTGGGTGACTCTGGGGTCAAACGCTGCCTGACGCACATATTCCAGCATGTGGTTAAAGGTGTGGTAAGGGTAGTAAAGCAGGATGTCCCGCTTAGAAATCGCTCTGAAAATGCTGCGATAGGCGTTAAATGCTTCACTTTGCAGGGGTGGCAGGGGTTTGTTTTCCAGATAGCCGCGACCGACATTCGGAAAGCCAATAAAATCGCGGAAATTACGGTACGGACCACCGGGGATCAGGGCATCCTGGCTGGTGACGCCAAGGCGCTTTTTCATGACTTTGAGGATTTCTTCTGGCATCGCCTCGTCGTAAGTCAGTCGCACTGGCTCGGCATATAAACGCTGTTTAAGGCCCTTTGACATTTTATCCAGCAGGCCTTCTTCAATTTCATCATCCAGATTGTATTCGGCATCCCGGGTTAGCTTGATTTCATACCCTTCAATGTTGTCAAAGCTGAGGAAGTTCCTGAACACTTCGTGGAGGTAAAAACGTACCACTTCGTCGAGCATCACTATGGTTTTGTGGCGCCGGGTTTTTTCCGGTGGCAGCAGAATAAAACGCTCCAGGCGATCGGTTGGTAGTTCCAGCAGCGCATGATGTTGCTTGTCGCCACGCATTTCGACAAACAGGTAGGTCAGGGCATCATTGATGTGATCTGAGTAGTCTTTACTTTCGCTCAGTAAAATAGGGCACATGTGCTGTAGCACCTGATCCTGAAAGTACTTGGCCAGCCACTGTTGGTGAAAGTCCGACAGCTCTGCCGGCTTTTTTATATGAATGTTGTGCTCATTCAGGTCCACCAGGATCTGATCATAAATGTGCGAGAACTTCTTGCCCAGCTCCAGCACTTTCTTGTTCATCTGGTTAAGCAGTGCTTCGTCTTCGTCGAAGTCGGTGTCGGGCAGGTTACTTAATAAGATGCGACGTTTTACATCGGCTACTCGGACCCGGAAGAATTCATCTAAATTATTGGAAAATATGCCTAAAAATCGGATCCGCTCAATAATAGGGTTGCTTTTGTCTTTGGCTTCCTGAAGGACACGCTCGTTAAAGGACAGCCAGCTCAGCTCTTTGGCAAAATAGCTGATGGTAATGGGATCGTTAGATAATGCTTGCATCTTTCTTTCCATGGTAATTAAAGCTGCGGGTAGAATATGTCTGTAGTGTGACACTTATATGACATGCGCTGTCATGTCACCGAATTATCAACAAAGTGTAGACCACTCTCCTTTATCTGGCTTGTTTGATATCAAAATGTGTGTACAAAAAAGCTGATTGGTGGAATACCCGGTAAGGTAACTTGCAACCTTACCGGTCAGTGCGATCAGGACTGTTCGACATCCACGATCAGATCGCTGGTGATGGCTTCAAGGGCTTCGATAACGTTGTCTTTGATCATACCAGCGGGCAAGCTAACGGTAGCAAATGCACTAAAAATCGGGACTCCCCAATTAGGCGCACTCTGCTGTTTGGAGTTTAGATGGGTAATGTTAGCGCCTTTGTGGCGGATCACTGTTGCCAGCTCCTGGACAATACCAGGGCGATCGTTACCCGTTATTACTAAGTTCAAGGTTTCTGGTTCTGTGCTCTGGTCTTGTTCGCCATTGGCGATGCGTACCTCTAGCCCAGATATATCAAGTACGGCGTTTTGCAGCTCTTGTAAGTGCTCCTCTGCTACCTCAACCTGCACTATCCCTGCAAATTGTCCGGCAAGGTGACTTAAATTACTGGTTAGCCAGTTGCCGTGGTGGTTAAGAATGGTTGAGGAAACTCTTTCAACGAGACCTGGTTGGTCCTTGCCTATAAGTGTTAGTACTAACTGCTTCATATCACATGTCTCTTATTATTGGTGGCTCGGTATCTAAGCCCTGAATGAAAGCGAATAATCGCTCTATAAGCCTAGTAAATGAAACTTATTTGTCTACTTCCGATAATGGATACAATGTAAAAAAATGCAAAAATCACATTGCTTACTGTAATTCGAGCCTTACTCAAGGTGTTAAGTTCCTTGAACAGAGAGATATTTTGCGCCTACCTGCACAGCCTGATTGTCATGAAGGCGTTGTACTTTTAGGCATTGAGCACATTTTTTGTCAGGCAATCTGAGAGCGGTGGTGTAAAGTTGGGAACTAACATACTCTCTGAGGATCAGCATTCAGCATGAAAAAACAAGTGATGAGCGTAACTAATGAAGAGCAATGCCACAAAGCGGGCAGACTTGGGATAGTGTGTAACACAACTGTCATCTTGATGAAATATAATGCGCCGCAGTTTGATTATGAAAGGGTATTTTGATGACTTCCAATCCGCAAAAACCATCCTTTAAAACGGATAGAAGCCGTCTATTTAAGGACCGCTTTGCCCAATTTGGCATTACCTCAGGTGGGGTAATGGTATTGGTCGCTTTGCTATTGATATTCTTCTATTTGCTTTACGTTGTACAGCCCATTTTCGAATCTGCCAAGGTCGAAAAGCGGGTTGATATCGCGTTATCTGCCGAGAAGCGCTACTTCGCGCTCGGAGTAGAAGAGCAAACAGAGATTGCGTACTTGCTGGATAATACCGGTCAGGTTGATTTTTATCAGGTGAAGGGCGAGGGTGCAGGTAAACTTGTTAGCACCTTACAAACCAAGCTGGACGGCCAAATCACCAGCTTCGCGAAAAGCGCGCCATTTTTAGGCCAATATGCGTACGGTCTTGATAATGGTCAGATACAGATCCTCAAGCCCAACTTTGTGGTCACTTTTCCGGGTAACCAGCGTGTGATGAAACCTCGCCTGGGTTACCCACTTGCAGGTCAGCAGTTGCTGGTCGATGAGCAGCAACAGGCGCTGAAAAAGTTTGCCTTTAGCCATTACGAAGATAAAACGGCGGTGGTTGCTTTGACTGCCGACAAACGGGTGATCTTCGCGTCCTACGTCGCCGAAGAAAACATGTTTACCGGTGAGCTGGAGTGGCAGGTAACACGCACTGAGCTGCCCATTGATGGTCGCATTGATGACTTACTGATTTCACCGGATACCACCCGTACTTTCGTGCGTTCTGCGAATCAGATTTATATTTTTGACACCCGCTTTGCGGACGATGTTACTCAGTTTCAACTGTTAGCGGCCAACGAAGAAAATGCCAATCTGGTTAGCATGGCCCTGCTTGCCGGTGCCAACTCCCTGATGCTGGCCAATGACAATGGTGAAGTATCACAGTGGTTTGAAGTAAACACGGACGCTGGTCGTGAGTTTGCCAAAATTCGTGCCTTTGATAGCGATAAGAGCAAGCACATGAAAGTGCACAGTGAGTTCTATCGTCGTACTTTCTTCACCACCACAGAAAAGGGTGAACTGGGCGTGTACTACACCACCAGTGAAGCCGAGCTATGGCGTGGTAAAGTTGCTGAACAGGCAATCGATGCCTTTGCTATCTCGCCTCGTGCGAATGCGGCCTTATTACTGACTGGCAATCAGGTCAGTGTGTTTGAGCTGCACAATGAGCACCCGGAAGTAACCTGGTCTGCGTTATGGCAGGAAGTGTGGTATGAAGGCTATCCAGAGCCGGCATACACCTGGCAGTCAACGTCAGCCAGTGATGACTTCGAATCTAAATTCTCACTGGTGCCAATTTCATTTGGTACGATTAAAGCCGCTTTCTATGCCATGCTGTTTGCGGTACCGATTGCGCTTTCAGCGGCCATTTACACCGCTTACTTTATGTCGAGTGAACTGCGTCGTGTGGTGAAGCCAACGGTTGAAATCATGGAAGCACTACCTACCGTTATTTTGGGTTTCCTGGCAGGTCTGTGGTTGGCGCCGCTGATCGAAAGCCACTTACCTGCGATTGTCGCGCTGCTGCTGCTATTGCCCCTAGCTATTTTGGGTACAGCGCTGGGCTGGACCAAGCTTCCTAAAGCCATTCGTCACCTTGTTCCGGATGGCTGGCACTCAATCTTGCTGATCCCTGTGGTATTGCTGGTTGGCTGGGTGTCTTTTGCCATGAGCGATGTCATTGAAGGGTGGATGTTCGGTGGTAACGTACGTCAGTATCTGACTAATGAACTGGGCCTGACTTTCGATCAGCGTAACTCTTTGGTCGTGGGTATTGCGATGGGCTTCGCGGTTATTCCAACGATTTTCTCGATTGCCGAAGATGCAGTATTCAGTGTACCCAGACACCTGTCAAACGGGTCACTGGCCTTGGGGGCAACGCAATGGCAAACGCTGGTGCGTGTTGTGCTACTGACAGCCAGCCCGGGTATCTTCTCGGCGGTAATGATGGGCCTGGGTCGTGCTGTGGGTGAAACCATGATTGTACTGATGGCAACGGGTAATACACCGATTATGGACTGGAGTATCTTCCAGGGAATGCGTACCTTGGCGGCGAACATCGCGGTAGAAATGCCAGAATCTGAAGTGGGCAGCTCGCATTATCGGATCCTGTTCCTTGCGGCCTTTGTATTGTTTATTTTTACTTTCGTATTTAACACGATGGCTGAGTTTGTACGTCAGCAGCTACGTGAAAAATACAGCTCAATGTAACTGGAGTGAGATGACATGGTAAGACAGTGGTTTAAGTCAGGATCTCCGTGGATCTGGATGACAGGCGGTGCAGTCAGCATCAGTTTGATCTCAGTACTGGGTCTGCTTGCAATGATAGCGTGGAAGGGCCTGAGCTTTTTCTGGCCTTCCGAAGTGGTTGAGATGCACCTGCAGGGGTCTGTTCAAAAACAAACCGTGATTGGTGAAATCTACGACCGTGAGCTGGTGCCTAAGTCGCGACTGGAAGCAACTGGCCTGGATTTTTCTAACCATCCAGGCGAGTACATAGAGCGCTTGCTGGTAAAAACCGGTAACCGTGAGTATGTTGAACTGGACTTCCGTTGGATTTTGTCAACCGACATCCAGAGCCAGTCAACACCTGCGCAGATAGCGGTCTTTGAGCGGACTAAAAATGGTAACTTTTATGGCTATGTTGAGCGTGTTATTCGCGACGGCCAGGTAGTGACAGACAATCCGCTAGAAGCGCTGGAAGAGATGGTTGAGCGTGCCGTAGATCTGAACGAAGAAGCGCTTGACCTGCAAAACGGTGAGATTGGTCATATTAACTATGAGCTGGAACGTTTGCGTCTTAAAGAGCGCGCTTATCAGCTGGATGATGAACTGACGCCTGAAATCATCGCAGATCTGGAAGCACAGCGTGCTGCCCTGCGCGAAGAATATAAGGTATTAGAGAAAACGCTGTTTGAACTGCGCAATGGTGCCAAACGCGACGAAGTGGTTGTGCGCGACATGCGCGGAGAAGAAGTGACGTTGCCTTTATACCAGGTTTTAGACTTTTGGTTCCCGAACGACATGGGCTTCTTTGCAAAAGTGGGCCATTATATGTCGCAGATTGGCAAGTTTATTAGTGATGACCCGCGTGAAGCGAATACCGAGGGCGGGGTATTCCCGGCTATCTTTGGTACTGTGTTTATGGTTATGCTGATGGCAGTGATTGTGACGCCATTTGGCGTGGTTGCCGCGATTTATCTGCACGAGTATGCAGCTAAAAACGCCGTGACTAAGATGATCCGTATCGCGGTGATCAACCTGGCGGGTGTCCCGTCTATCGTATACGGCGTATTCGGCTTAGGTTTCTTCGTCTACATGCTGGGTGGCTCTATCGATGCCTTGTTTTACCCGGAAGCTTCACCAAGTCCGGTATTTGGTACGCCTGGTGTGATCTGGTCAGCACTGACACTGGCAATTCTGACACTGCCTGTTGTGATTGTTTCCACTGAAGAAGGCTTGTCACGTATTCCAAGCACAGTGCGTCATGGTTCACTGGCACTGGGTGCGACCAAAGCAGAGACCTTATGGCGGATTATTATCCCAATGGCCAGCCCGGCAATTATGACAGGCCTCATTCTGGCGGTTGCCCGTGCTGCGGGTGAGGTAGCACCGCTGATGCTGGTGGGGGTGGTGAAAATGGCACCGACCTTGCCGCTGGATGGCAACTTCCCGTATATTCACCTGGACCGGAAGTTTATGCACCTGGGTTTCCATATTTATGATGTGGGCTTCCAGAGCCCGAACGTAGAAGCGGCACGTCCTTTGGTTTATGCGACCGCCTTCTTACTGGTGACCGTGATCATTGCACTGAACATCACTGCAATTGGGATCCGTAACCACCTACGTGAAAAGTTCAGAGCTTTAGAGAACTAATAGTAAAGTATTTAAATAGGTAAAAATTTATGATTACAGTAGCGCCACAGGTAAATAATGCAGATACCAGCAAAAAGTTGGATCTGGAAAACTTGAGCCCGGAACTAACCGCGTTAGAGATCAAAAACCTTGACCTTTACTATGGTGATAAGCAGGCTCTGAGCGACATTAACATGTTGATCCCGCGTGGTCAGGTAACGGCGTTTATCGGTCCGTCTGGTTGTGGTAAATCAACGCTATTGCGTTGTATCAACCGCATGAACGACCTGGTAGATACCTGTCGTATTGAAGGTGAAATAAACCTTAACGGTACCAACATTTATGATAAAAGCGTCGATGTTGCTGCGTTGCGTCGTAATGTTGGTATGGTATTCCAGCGTCCAAATCCATTCCCTAAGTCTATTTACGAGAACGTGGTTTACGGTCTACGCTTACAAGGTGTAAAAGACAAACGTAAGCTGGATGAAGTGGTTGAGCGTTCACTGCGTGGTGCTGCTTTGTGGGATGAAGTGAAAGACCGCTTGCACGACAGTGCATTTGGTCTGTCGGGTGGTCAGCAGCAGCGTCTGGTTATTGCACGTTCAATTGCGATTGAGCCAGAGGTGTTATTGCTGGATGAGCCAACCTCGGCACTGGACCCCATCTCGACTTTGGTTATTGAAGAGTTGATCAACGACCTGAAAGAAAAGTACACCGTGGTGATCGTAACTCACAACATGCAGCAGGCGGCGCGGGTATCCGATCAAACAGCCTTTATGTATATGGGTGAGCTGATCGAATATTCAGATACTAATACTCTGTTTACAACACCGACCAAGAAGAAAACCGAAGACTATATTACGGGTCGTTACGGTTAATTCATCGGGCTCAGCAAAGCGCTGAGCCAGCGCCTCGATAAGAAGGCGCCTACGCTGTGTTGAAACAAATTAGGAACTGATTATGGAACATAATATTAATAAGCATATCTCTGGCCGCTTTAACGAAGAGCTGGAAAACGTTCGCAACCATGTGTTGAGTATGGGCGGACTGGTTGAACAACAGTTAAACCTGGCGTTGGATGCGGTGAGTCACTGTGATGAAAGCAAGGCCCGCAAAGTCAGCGAGAACGACTATCAGGTTAATGCTATGGAAGTGAGCATTGACGAAGAATGTACCCGCATTATTGCTAAGCGTCAGCCGGCGGCCAGTGACTTACGATTGGTTGTGGCCATTGCCAAAACCATTGCCGATCTGGAACGTATCGGTGATGAAGCGGAACGCATTGCCAAAGTGGCGCTGGATTCTTTCACCAAAGACCAACAAGACTTACTGGTCAATGTTGAAAATATGGGTCGTCTGGTTTCTCAGATGCTACATGATGTGCTGGATGCATTTGCCCGTATGGATGCCCAGCGGGCATTTGAAGTCCACAAAGAAGATGCCAAAGTTGACCGTGAATATGAAGCGCTGACGCGTCAGATCATGACCTATATGATGGAAGACCCACGTTCTATTCCTAAAATTATGGACCTGATCTGGTCGGTACGCTCACTGGAGCGCATCGGTGACCGCTGCCAGAATATTGCAGAATATGTGATTTATTTCGTAAATGGTAAAGATATTCGCCATACTTCTCAGGAAGATATCGAAAAATCACTGTAGTACTCAAAGAAAAAGTACCAATAGTAGACACGAAAGGTTTTTTTATTTATAACTGTTTGTGAGCAAAAAGCGATCAATAGAAGGAATGAACTATGAAACTAGCTCTGAACAAAAAAAATATTAAACAACTGACGAAAGACAGCAAAGCACTAAACAACGAAATGACGCCTCAAGTAGCGGGAGGAGGTAAGACTATTTACCCTTCAATCCCACCGCAAACAGAGTTTTCTTGTTATGATGATTGTTTTGTTAAGCTCTAAATCAAGTGTGAAGCGAGTGTGATGCTCGCTTCGTTCGAATCGGCTCTGAGCAGACTTACCTAACATGCCGCAAAACTACTCAATCATTATTGCTTTTATCTGATTATTTTTTCTATGTTTATCGAGGGGTTAAGCAAACAAACGGCAGTGATATTATCTTGATAGTCATTATGCTTGCTAAACATGCTTGTGCCGTTAATCAGAACTTCACACGAAAAAGCGTTCACAATCTGGCTTAATGCTGTAAAATTGCGCCCTGCACATGCATATTAATATGATTTAAGGGTCAGTTATGCCTAGTAATGCATTTTTAGGAGTATTCGCAAAGTCTCCTATTAAGCCAATTGAAGAGCACATTAAGATCGTCCATCAAGCCAGTGAAACCTTGATCCCGTTCTTTAACCATGCCTTCAAAGGGGAGTGGACCGAGGCCGATGCGCTTCGAGTGCAGATCCGTAACCTGGAAAGAGAAGCAGATACATTAAAGCGTGAAGTGCGCCTGCACTTGCCACGTGGTCTGTTTATGCCGGTAGAACGTACCGACTTACTGGAACTCATTACCCACCAAGACAAGATCGCCAATAAAGCCAAAGACATCGCGGGACGCGTGATTGGTCGTGAACTGGAGATCCCTGAATCAATTCAAACCGACTTTTTGGCGTATTTGACACGCTGTGTTGATGCGACCAAACAAGCCTCAGAAGCCATTAACGAATTCGATGAACTACTGGAAACCGGTTTCCGTGGTCGCGAAGTTGCACTGGTCGAAAAAATGCTCGTTGAACTGGATGCCATCGAGGAAGATACCGATGAGATGCAGATCCGTATTCGTAAAGGTTTACGCAACATTGAAAGTGAACTTAACCCGATTGATGTGATGTTCTTATACAAGATCATTGAGTGGGTCGGCGAGTTGGCTGACATTGCTGAGCGCGTAGGTTCACGACTGGAGCTGATGCTGGCGCGCTAAGCGTACACCATCTGCCTTCACACAATTAGTTAAGAATTAAAGGTTTTACAATGGATATCATTGCATCCTATGGCACGCTATTGATTATAATTGCGGCCGCAGTTGGTTTCTTTATGGCCTATGGCATTGGCGCGAACGACGTAGCCAATGCGATGGGTACATCGGTTGGCTCTAAAGCGCTGACCATCAAACAGGCGATCATCATCGCGATGATTTTTGAATTTGCCGGTGCTTATCTCGCCGGTGGTGAGGTAACGTCAACGATCCGTAAAGGGATCATTGATGCCACGCCATTTATGGACATTCCTGAACTCATGGTACTGGGGATGATCTCGGCGCTATTCGCCGCAGGTACCTGGTTGTTGTTAGCGTCTATGCTTGGCTGGCCTGTGTCTACTACGCACTCTATCATTGGTGCCATCATAGGCTTTGCTTTGGTTGCTGTGGGCAGCGAAGCTATCCAGTGGGGTAAAGTTGCTGGTATCGTCGGTAGCTGGATTGTGACCCCCGCGATTTCAGGCTTTATTGCCTACCTTATCTTTATGAGTGCGCAAAAGCTGATCTTTGACACTGATAAGCCATTAGAAAATGCCAAGCGGTTCGTGCCTGTATATATGGGTCTGGCAGGTTTTGTGATGTCTTTGGTTACTATCAAAAAAGGCCTGAAGCACATTGGTGTTAACCTGGGAACTTTTGAAGGGTATGCACTGGCCATCGGTATTGCTGTACTGGTGGGTTTGATTGGTAAAATGGCCATTAACCGCCTGAAAATAGACCCGAATGCGGACAAGCAAATGCACTTTAATAATGTTGAAAAAGTGTTTGCTATTTTGATGGTACTGACAGCTTGTTGTATGGCGTTCGCGCATGGCTCGAATGATGTTGCTAACGCGATTGGCCCTCTGGCTGCGGTTGTAAACATCGTTGAGCACAATGGTGAAATCGCCAAGAAAGCAGCGTTGGCGTGGTGGATCCTGCCTCTGGGTGGGTTAGGTATCGTCGTAGGTCTGGCTGTTTTGGGTAAGAAAGTAATCAAGACTATCGGTGAAGGCATTACCCACCTGACGCCAAGCCGCGGTTTTGCCGCAGAGCTTGCAGCCGCTTCAACGGTTGTTATTGCATCAGGTACAGGTCTGCCAATCTCAACCACACAAACCTTGGTTGGTGCAGTTTTAGGTGTGGGTATGGCACGCGGTATTGCTGCACTGAACATGGGCGTGATCAGAAACATTGTGGTTTCGTGGGTAATCACATTGCCAGTTGGCGCTGCCCTTGCTATTGTTATATTCTACATTCTGAGAAGCGCGTTCGGCGTTTAACAGAAAGGACAGACTTTTAGCTTGAAAAGATCTCAATGCCTTTGGTGTTGGGGTCTTTTTATTTGTGGGTATAAAAAGTGAATAACTTACCAAGCATTAAACAGTTACAGTATTTAATTGCAGTGCATCAGCACCAGCATTTTGGCCGCGCTGCGGAAGCTTGTTTTATTGGCCAGTCAACACTGAGCAGTGCCATTCAGAACCTCGAAGAAACGCTGGGATGCCAACTGATAGAGCGTGAAAACCGCAGTTTAATGTTCACTGATGTGGGCGAAGAAGTGGTGGAGCGCGCCAAACGCATTATTGGCGATACCATTAGCGTGGTAGAGCTGACCAAGAGCTTTAAGCATCCATTGTCGGGCAAACTGGTGCTGGGGATCATTCCCACCATTGCCAGCTTTATTGCGGCGCCTTTATACCGCTTTTGCAAAGACGCTTTTCCTGAGCTTCAGCTGGTACTGGTGGAGGACACCAGTGATCGTTTGCTCGATAAACTGGAGCAGGGCCACATAGATATGGGTATGCTGGCGTTGCCTTACAGAACTGAAAAGTTTCACACTCAGGTAATTGCCCGGGATCATTTTTCATTGGTCCGTCATCAGGAATATCAGGTGCCCGAGCAGCTGGATGATTTCAATGTCTTGCCTGAGCAAAGTGTATTTTTGCTGGAGCGGGAACACTGCATGACAGATCATGCGCTCAGTGCCTGTCACCTTAACCGCAGTGCCTGTATCAACCCCTTTGAAGCCGCTAACCTGCATACCTTACTGAGTATGGTGGAATACCAAAATGGCGTGACCTTTTTACCCCAGATGGCACTTAATGCCGGCATCCTGGAAGGCAAGCCTATGGTCGCCACTGCACCGCAGCCCGATGCTTACCGTGAGATAGGTCTGTTATGGCGCAAAACCACAGGGCGGATCAGAGACTTCCGTTTATTTAGTGATAAAGCCGGTGAGTTTGTTGCGCAGCACTGTAACGACAACAAAGGTGTTACACAATAAAACCATAAAGGGCGGAAGCCCTTTATGTTGGCGTGTTAGAGCACTTTAACTAACTCAATCTGGCTTAAGATTCTAGTGACCCCAGCTGGCGGCCTGATTTCAGATCGGGTAAAAACAGCAGGTAAACCCACACCACCAGGTTAAAGTAAGGCACTAAGCCGAGTAAGGTAAAAAACAGTTTTGGGTAGCCTTTGTGGCTTGCGCTTCGGTAACATTGTACGGCGATAACAACGTATATGAGCAACAATATAATAGACAGCTGTACCATTGCAATTCCTCCATTTCCATAGCCAGACGTGTCCAAATCCGTTGAATGTCTTGTAAATACCTGTGTTTCATGTATTTAAAGTGACACGTCAAAATGTACGCTTAATTATAGATGAGAATTACCCAACAGGCAGCTTATTTTTAGTCGAATTTTGTACAAAAATACTAGCAGGCTGTTTTCTCAGACAAAATAGTTTTCAGTACGGCACTGAGTTGTTCAACGGGGAGTGGGCGTGAAATATAGTAGCCCTGACCGTAATCAATCCCTATCTCTTTGAGTGCGTCAAATATCTCTTTGCTCTCCACATACTCAGCCACAGAGCGCTTATCCAGTGAGTGACTGATATCATTTACTGCTTTCACCAGAGCCAGATCGATTGGGTCGTTAAGCATGTCACGCACAAATGAGCCATCGATTTTAACGTGTTGAGCTGGCAGTTGTTTTAAGTAGCTAAAGGTACTGAATCCGGTGCCAAAGTCATCGATAGAGAAATGACAGCCGAGTTCGTTGAGCTTGGCAATCATGGCCTGAGTCGCGCTGAGATTATTGATACTGGCTGATTCTGTGATCTCAAAAATAATGGCACTGGCTGCCACCTGGAACTCCGCCAGACATGACTGAATATGAGGTAGTAAGCGCTCATCAAGGAAGGATTGCGCCGACAGATTGACTGAGACCTGATGTAGTTCCGGGTGGCAGGCAATGGCACGAATACATTCCCGGATCACACATTGATCCATCAGGTAGGTGTCGTTTAGCAACTCCAGTGCGGGAATAAATTGATTGGGGTACACCAGATTTCCGTCAATTTGCAGTCGTAATAAAGCTTCGAAATAGGCAACCTGATTGCGCTTAAAATCCCAGATAGGCTGATAATGCAGCTCAATATGATTATTCTGTAACGCCTGACGGACATTGTGTCCCCATTCTAATCCTGTTTGTAAAGTACTGTTCTGCGCATCTTCTTTGCTGTAACAGTGGACCAGGTTGCGGCCTAGGTTTTTGGCAATATACAGCGCAATGTCGGCCTGTTTGAGGCATTCGCTCGGGTCGCTGTTTTGTTGTGTCACCTGTGTTAATCCAATGGAGCAGCTGATGGTATAGCTCGCTTCCTCGGAATGGAACTGATGATGTTCAATGGCACTGCAGACACTTTCGGCCAACATATGGGCATCCAGCAGCGGAGTATGTTTTAGCAAAATCGCAAACTCATCTCCACCGATGCGGAAAATAAGGTGCTCGTCGGCGATGTGCTCACCAAATAGCTGGGCCACTTCTTTGAGGACAATGTCACCCTGCTGGTGACCTTTACTGTCATTGATGATTTTAAAGTGGTCCAGATCGATATAGATCAGCGCATGCTCAAGGTGCGCATCATGCTTTGCCTGTTCACAGAAGAGATTCAATTGCTGGTCAAAGTAGTAACGGTTATGCAGTCCTGTCAGGGTGTCATGCAGTGCAAGGTGGCGTAGCTGCAACTCGGCTTGCTTGCGTTCATGGATATTGTCTATGGTTGCCGTAATAGTGGCAGTGCTGGTGACATTCTTAATCAGCTGAAAGCGACACTCAACCCAGATAGGGCATTGGTTGCTTTGCATCACCTGCAGTTCAAGCAACGCTGATTGCTGCTCGCCTTGTTGTACTTTTGTCAGTACCGATGCCAGTTTGTCACGGTGTTCTGCCAGCACGTAATCGAACATACTGGTGTGCAAGCTGGCTTTTAATTTGTGGCCTACCAACTGTTCCCATGCCGGGTTTAAAAAGCGGATCACCCCGGCGGTGTCCAGCTCCATAACCACGGTATTGAGGTGTAGTAAAATGCGCTGGTGCGCCGAGAACAGGTCTTTGTAGCGCCGTTCGCTGCGGCTCAACTGCTCGACTTTTTCCGCAAACTCGGCATAGCTGACCATAAAGTCTTCACGACGCGCGGCATGGTCGCACACTTTACTCAACAGAGATAAATCATAGGGGGCACGCACAAAATCGGTGACGCCCAGTAACAAAAGCTGTTCAGCATAGTCTGCATCGCGATTGTCTATAATAGTCACAATAGCCTGGCTGGGCTTATGCTGAAGAATGTTCGCCACCAGCTCTTTACCTGCATCGCTGTGTGTTGCTGTCGCATCCAGCAGCACAATGGCAAACTCACTTTGCAAGAACTGTGACAGTGCCCCATTGGTGGTGGTGACGTGTGTGGTGGTGAAGTTCAGCGATAAATGCTGGCAAATCTCATCGGCACGGACCTGGTCTGGTTCGAGCAACAACAGGTTTAAGCGACTGCTTTTTTCTAAATGCGTCGACAGTACATTCGCCAATACCTGGGGCAATACATCCTGGCGTTCCAGAGGCAGCACGGCATCTATACTATAACTGCGCGCTGTGGTTTCCGCAATGCGTTCACAGTAGGTGGGCGGCGTCAGTACAATTGGCGTATTTTTGGGTGTTTTTAATAGCCCGGAGCGCACCATTCGCGAGAATCGCCAGCCATCAATCTTGCCAACATTAAGCCCGGTAATGATCAAATCAACAGCCTGGCGCTTTAATACACCCAACGCGGTTTGTGTGTCACTGTGCTCAACAATGTGAAACACATTCAGTGAAGACAAGGTTTTGACTATCAGCTGTCGCTCTTGTTGATCTGCATTGACCAGCAATAATGTGAGTTGCTTTGCCATGGTGTTACTGCCTTAAACCCATGAAATAAGTAAACAAGTTTATGCCCTTTTTAACGGTGAAGTGTCTCGCTGTAGTACCTTAGAGGATCCCAGGGCTGGGTCGTTCGCTGTGTGGCACGTTTTAGCTGCGAAATTTCGTACAATAGCGACTAGATTAAAGCTATTTTACTACACTGACAAGCGTTACATAGTTTTACCTCAGCACTTGATTTAGCGTAGGCGGATCACTAGACTTGGCGCCTATTTGCATTAATTTGAGGTCTTCTATGCGCGTTGCTGACTTTAGTTTTGAACTCCCTGATGAGCTGATCGCTCGCCACCCTAAAAAAGAACGCTCCAGCAGTCGTTTGTTAACGCTCGATGGCAACACGGGTGAATTACAGCATAAAGTGTTTAAGGATATTGTCGATCTGATCAATCCGGAAGATCTCATAATTTTCAATAATACCAAAGTGATCCCGGCGCGTATGTTTGGTCAAAAGGCCACCGGTGGTAAGCTGGAAGTATTGGTTGAACGGGTATTGGATGAGCACAGTGTGCTGGCTCATGTGCGTGCCAGTAAATCACCGAAAGAAGGCACCGAGATCCTGCTTGAAGGCAAAGCGACAGCCACTATGGTGGCCCGCCACGGTGAGCTGTTTGAACTTAAGTTTCATGGTGATTCATCGGTGTTGTCTGTTCTGGACGAAATCGGTCATATGCCTTTGCCCCCCTATATTGACCGCCCTGATGACGAGGAAGACAAAGAGCGCTATCAGACTGTGTATGGTGAAAAGCCAGGTGCCGTTGCTGCGCCCACAGCTGGCCTGCATTTTGATGACTTGCTTATGGCACAATTGAAAGATAAGGGCGTTGAGATGGCGTTTGTCACTTTACACGTCGGTGCGGGTACTTTTCAGCCTGTACGGGTAGATAATGTGAACGACCACCACATGCACTCAGAGTATATCGAAGTGCCTCAGGATGTGGTTGATGCCATTGCCGCTGCGCGTCAGCGCAAAGGTCGGGTTATTGCGATTGGTACAACGTCAGTACGCTCACTGGAGTCGGCTGCAAAAGCGCACCCGGAAGAATTGAAACCCTTTTATGGCGATACAGATATCTTTATCTATCCAGGTTATCAGTTCCAGTTGGTGGATGCCATGGTCACCAATTTCCACTTACCCGAGTCGACACTGATAATGCTAGTCAGCGCGTTCGCGGGCCAGTCGCATATTATGCATGCCTATGAGACAGCAATTGCCGAGCAATATCGCTTCTTTAGTTACGGTGATGCCATGTTCCTGACGAAACAGGACAATGCATAAGCCTCGTAAACCCAGCCAAACGGCTGGGTTTTTCTGTTTTAAACCGCGAATTCTGTGGCCTGGCGCTTTAAAGTGCTATTTTAGACCCAATATTAATGCCGTTATGGTAGAATCTGGCGGTTTTCAAAGTTGTCGGGTGTAGTGCCCGATCTGGAATAAGTTGGACTGTTTTTCCGACCAGAGGTAAGTATGAAATTTGAATTAGATTGTACACAGGGCAAAGCGCGCCGCGGCCGCCTGATCTTTGACCGGGGCGTTGTTGAAACGCCTGCATTTATGCCGGTAGGCACCTACGGCACTGTAAAAGGCATGACACCGGATGAGTTAAAAGACACCGGTGCGCATATTTGTCTGGGCAACACCTTTCACTTAATGTTACGTCCGGGTACAGAGATCATCAAACAGCACGGTGATCTGCATGATTTCATGAACTGGGATAAGCCCATTTTGACCGATTCAGGTGGTTTCCAGGTATTCAGCTTAGGTGCCATGCGTAAGATCAGCGAAGAAGGCGTGTTGTTCCAGTCACCGGTCAATGGTGAGCGGATCATGCTATCTCCTGAAAAAGCGATGGAAGTCCAGCGTGATCTGGGTTCCGACATTGTGATGATTTTTGACGAATGTACGCCATACCCGGCGACGGAAAAAGAAGCCCGTGATTCAATGGAGCTGTCTTTGCGCTGGGCAAAGCGTTCCAAAGAAGCCCATGGCGATAACCCGTCAGCATTGTTTGGTATCATCCAGGGCGGTATGTACCCTGAGCTGCGCGCCGAATCTCAGGCTGGACTGGAAGACATTGGTTTTGATGGCTATGCCCTGGGCGGCTTGTCTGTGGGTGAGCCAAAAGAAGACATGATCAATATCCTTGATCACTGTGCTTACAAGATGCCTGAGCATAAACCGCGCTATCTGATGGGCGTAGGTAAGCCGGAAGATCTGGTAGAAGCTGTTCGTCGTGGTATCGATATGTTCGATTGTGTGATGCCAACTCGAAATGCGCGAAATGGTCATTTGTTTATCACCGGTGGTGTGATCAAGATCCGCAACGCGGTGCATAAAACAGATACAGGTCCGTTGGATCCTGAGTGTGATTGCCATACTTGTAAAAATTACTCTCGTGCATACTTGCATCACTTGGACAAGTGTAACGAGATCCTGGGCGCACGTCTTAATACTATCCACAACCTGCGCTACTATCAGCGCCTGATGGAAGGCATGCGTGAAGCGATTGCGGCCGGTACATTTGATCAGTTCGTGGCTGACTTTTATGCCCGACGTGACAGGCCGGTTCCGCCATTGGCTGATACCGAATAACAGTTTGCAATAAAAATTAAATGAGGAAGAGCTATGAGCTTATTTATGTCTAGCGCGCATGCCAGCACGGCAGCCGCAGCACCCGCCGGTGGTGAGTGGAGCATGTTGATCATGCTGGGTATTTTCGGTCTGGTATTTTATTTCCTGATCTACC
This sequence comes from Pseudoalteromonas sp. AWH4_217, assembly GCF_056161105.1. Classification (NCBI taxonomy): domain Bacteria; kingdom Pseudomonadati; phylum Pseudomonadota; class Gammaproteobacteria; order Alteromonadales; family Pseudoalteromonadaceae; genus Pseudoalteromonas; species Pseudoalteromonas sp. AWH4_217. The sequence goes on from NZ_JBSWYM010000002.1 coordinate 183,410, forward strand.
GCCCACAAGCGAAGCGTGTAAAAGAGCATAAAGATCTGATGGGTGCGCTGACCAAAGGTGACGAAGTACTGACTCAGGGTGGCCTGGTCGGCAAAATCACTAAGGTTGCAGAAGACAAAGATTTTATCGTTATTGCTCTGAATGATCAGGCTGAGGTAACGGTACAAAAATCAGCGGTTTCTGCTGTGCTACCAAAAGGCACAATGAAATCGCTATAAACCAGCAATAAGGATGATCCAGTGTTAAACAAGTATCCAATGTGGAAATATTTACTTGTGCTCGCTGTATTGGCCGTAGGTATTTTATACGCTACACCAAACCTGTATGGTCGTGATCCGGCCATACAGGTTTCTGGTACTAAAGGTACCAATGCCGATCTCAGTGTGCTTGACCAAGTAAATGAAACACTTAAAGACAATAACCTCACCGTAAAATCGAGTGCCCTGGAAGATGGTCAGGTGCTGATCCGTTTCACTAATGTGGAAGATCAGCTTAAAGCGCAGGATTTGCTGCGTAACACCCTCAGTGATGACTATATCTCTGCCATCAACATGTCACCGGCCCAACCTGACTGGCTGAAGAACCTTGGGGCTAACCCAATGAAGCTGGGTCTGGACTTGAGCGGGGGCGTCCACTTTACGATGGAAGTTGACATGGCTACGGCCATGGACAAAGCATTCGAACAGATGGAGCAGGACTACAAGAGCGATCTAAGAGAAGAAAAACTACGTTATCGCTCGATTCGTCGTGTTGCTAATAGTGACCGTATTCAGGTAGTTATGCGCTCTGAAGAAGACAGAGATGCGGCTGAGCGGTTCCTGAAAAAGCGTTACCCGGGTAACCTGTTTATCAACGACAGCAGCAATGGTCTGGCATTTTTCTCAACGCTGAGTGAGCTAAAGATTAAAGAGCTACGCGACTACGCCATCAAACAAAATGAGACCATCATTCGTAACCGGATCAACCAGCTGGGCGTGGCAGAGCCGAATGTACAGCGTCAGGGGGCAGAGCGCATTATTGTTCAGCTGCCGGGTGTGCAGGATACCGCGCGTGCGAAAGAGATCTTAGGGGCAACGGCAACACTGGAATTCCGCGAAGTGGATCAAAATGCCGATGCACGTGCCGCGGCGCAAGGTCGCGTACCACCGGGTTCAGAAGTCATTATGCACCAAGCCGGTTACCCGGTCGTGGTGAAAAAGCGTGTTGTTTTGGAAGGGTCACACATCACAGGTGCACAGTCTGGCCTGGATGAATATCAGCGTCCGAAAGTGAGCATCAATCTTGACTCTAAAGGTGGTGCGAAAATGAGTGCCTTTACCAAACGTGCGATTGGTAAGCCGATGGCAACGGTATTCATTGAATACAAGCCGTCAGGTAAAGTCGACAAAAATGGTAAAGCCCTGCCGCCTATCAAAGTGGAAGAGGTGATCAACGTGGCCACGATTCAGGCCCGTCTGAACAGCTCATTCCAGATCACCGGGATTAATACCCCGGCTGAAGCGCACAATCTGAGCTTGTTGCTGCGAGCTGGTGCGCTGGTTGCGCCTATTCAAATTGTTGAAGAACGTACAGTTGGTCCTAGCCTGGGCCAGGAAAACATCCAGGCTGGTATGACTGCGGTTGTGCTGGGCTTTGCGTTTGTACTGGCATTTATGTTGATGTACTACAAAGGCTTTGGTCTGGTTGCCAACATGGCGCTGGCTGCCAACCTGGTGATGATTGTGGGCGTTATGTCGATGATCCCGGGTGCAACGCTGACCTTACCGGGGATTGCCGGTATTGTACTGACAGTCGGTATGGCGGTTGATGCCAATGTACTGATCTTCGAGCGTATTCGTGAAGAACTCGCGGAAGGGCGCAGTCCTCAGCAGGCGGTTCATCATGGTTATGACAGTGCCTTCAGCACCATTTTCGACGCTAACATTACCACGTTGATCGCTGCCGTGATCCTATTCTCTGTAGGTACGGGTCCGATCGCGGGCTTCGCCGTGACGCTGGCCATTGGTATTTTAACGTCGATGTTTACAGCCATCGTCGGTACTCGTGCGGTGATCAATGCGGTCATCGGTGGCAAGCGTATTAATTCGCTTTCAATCTAGGAGACGAAGATGCAGTTATTAAGAATCAAAGACACTATCCGCTTTATGGCGGTACGCAAAGTGTCGATGGCGTTTTCTGCGCTACTGATCCTGGCGTCTATTTTCAGCCTGGCTTACAAAGGCATGAACATGGGTCTGGATTTTACCGGTGGTACTGCGGTTGAAGTGGGTTTTTCCCAACCTGCTGACTTACCAAAAGTACGTAGCACACTGGCTGAAAGTGGTTTCCCTGACGCGTCTGTGACCCTGTTTGGTTCAAGCCAGGACGTGTTGGTGCGCCTTGCCCCTCGTGATGACGTTAAAGCTGAGATCCTGGGTAACCAGCTGGTTGATGCGTTGAAGCAGGTCGACAGTAATGTCGAAATGCGCCGTATTGAGTTTGTTGGTCCAAGTGTGGGTGAAGACCTCAAAGAGCAGGGGGGTCTGGCAATGCTGACTGCCCTGCTGTGTATCCTTATCTACGTTGCGTTTCGCTTTGAGTGGCGTTTTGCCGTTGGTGCCGTCGCGGCTTTGTTCCACGACGTGATCCTGACTATGGGTCTATTCTCACTGTTGGGGTTAGAGTTTGACCTGACTATTCTGGCTGCGATCCTGGCCGTAATTGGTTACTCACTCAACGATACCATAGTTGTATCTGACCGGATCCGTGAGAACTTCCGTAAGGTACGTATCGACGATACGCTGGAGATCATTGATATCTCACTAACTCAGACACTGAACCGTACATTAGTGACGTCAATCACCACGATTCTGGTACTGATTGCACTGTTTGTCTGGGGCGGTCAGACTATCCATGGTTTTGCGACTGCACTGCTATTTGGTGTATTCATCGGTACTTACTCGTCGGTCTACGTGGCCAGCTCGGTAGCCGTTGCTATGGGTGTGAGCAAAGAGGACCTGATCCCGGTTGAGGTGGAAAAAGAAGGCGCCGACCTGGATGCCATGCCATAATCAACCAGCAATGTAATAGAAAGCCGCGATTGTATCGCGGCTTTTTTGTCATTTCGGAGGAAATACAATGCGTAAGGAATTAGCGACCGTGTTACTGGGCCTGACTTTGTTCGGCTGCTCAGAACCGTCAGAGCAGCGGGCCAAAGCCCAGACTGTCACATCAGTAAAACCTGATACAGAGATCGAAACCTATCAGTTACTTGCCAGCGAACTGCTTAAGGACCTTCGTATTCAAAGTGAGGCAGGATTGGTTCGTACCCATGCTGATAACCTGATACAGCAGGGGAGGCAGGTACTTGAGGCGTTTAACCTCGCATATCCGCAGTGTCAGTCTTACTTCAATGCTGTGCAGACAATCAGGGAGTCACTGAGCGGCATGTCTCTGGATGACCTGGAGCAAGGTTATCATGATGGCAATAAACTACCTAAGCTGCCCGACCCGGTTTGTTATCATGGCAAAGAACTGATGCTGCATCCTGCCAGAGTCTTAGTCATTGTGAAAGATGGCTTAGGTGACGACGAAGCCTATCTGGAAGCTGAGCTGGAAATGGTCGAAGCCATGGCACATGCTGAGCAGGTTAAACAGGCCATCAAGCGCTCTGAAGCAGCAGCTGAGGAACAGGCAATTGCAAATGATTCAACATCAAATTAGGTACAATTTTCTTTTTGACATATAACTGTCATGTAAAATTGATAATTTGCTCGATTATCAATCAAACCTCATCTTGGTCATCGAGCAGTGGACTCAACGCAGATCCTTTTGGATGAAATCATCGCAAACAAAGCCGTTTATACGGCATTCCAGCCAATCTATGACTTGGCAAAGGAGCAGGTGCTGGGCTTTGAAGCGCTGAGCAGAGGCAAGCGCGGCTCTGCGCTGGAGCAACCCGACAGCTTGTTTGCGGCAGCCAGTCGCTACGACCGACTATCTGAGCTGGAATTACTGTGCCGTCAAAGAGCGATCACGCAATTTGTGGCGCTGCAATTACCCGGTAAGCTGTTTCTCAATGTCAGCCCAAAGGCGTTACTGGATCCGCGCCATCCCAAAGGCGAAACTTTACACCTGGTTGAGCAGGCTGGGCTGGCTGCCAATCGCATTGTGATTGAAGTGACTGAACAGGATAAGGTGGATGACGGCTTCTTGCTGTTAAAAACCATTGCCCATTACCGCCAACTGGGGTTTACCATTGCCATCGATGACTTGGGTGCTGGTTACTCGGGGCTTAAGCAATGGTCAGAGCTATGCCCCGACTTCGTCAAAGTGGACCGCTACTTTATCGATTATTGCGATCAGAGTATTGTCAAACGTGAGTTTCTTAAGTCCATTATTGAACTTGCCAAAGCGACCAATACGGCGGTCATTGCTGAGGGCATCGAACGCATGGAAGAGCTCGCTTTGCTGGAGCAGTTGGGTATTGTCAATGCGCAGGGGTATCTGCTGGCCAAGCCCAGTGAACGCCCGGACCGTGAGATGATCAACTTGGCCCAGCATCGCCACAATGACAACAAAGACAATCCCTTTGAGCAGTCTATTGCCATTGGCTGGCTGGCAAAAGATGTGGCTGCCATTCACACTTGTACGCAATGCCTCGATGCTCACCGGCACTTTGAACGTGATAAACGGCTTATGAGTCTGACTGTGGTCAATGACGCCAGAGAGCCGGTGGGGCTGTTACACCGGGATCAGCTCACCGAAGTCTTTGCTGCGCCCTATGGTCATGCCTTGTTCGACAAAAAACCTGTGACAGAGCTGATGGACAAGCAGCCCCTGATCGTCGATGAGCAGGAACAACTCGATAGCGTCAGTCAGCTTATTACGGAACACGAGTTTGATATACGGCGGCATATTATCATCACCCGGGAAGGGCGTTACCTGGGACTGGCGCCACTTCGGGACATACTCAAGCACATCACAGACGAGAAAATTCGTCATGCACAACATGCTAACCCGCTCACCATGTTGCCGGGCAATGTTGCAATTAATGAGGCCATTGAGCAACGTCTGCGTGCTATGCACGGGTTTTCTCTGGCCTATATAGACCTAAATCACTTTAAGCAATTTAATGACCTGTATGGCTATGCCAGTGGCGACAGTGTGATCAAGCTGCTGGCAGAAGTGACGGTGGCCGTCTGTAAGCACAGCCATTGCTTTGTGGGCCACATAGGCGGCGATGACTTTATGGTGGTATTTGATGAGGATGATGCAGAAACCTTATGTCACGAGATAATTCAGCGTTTTGAAGCTCAGTCTAAGGCCTTTTTTACCCCAGAGCATGTGGCTGCTGGTGGTTACTGGGCCAGCAATCGGGAAGGGCAGAAGCAATTTGTTCCTTTGCTGACTTTATCAATTGGGCTGGTTTCACCGGATGTAGAATCTTGTAGTAACAGCCACCAGGTTGCTGCGCTGGCAACGGATGCAAAAAAAGAAGCCAAGAGATACCGCAATAGTTATTTGTTTGTTTGCAATCGCCGTAAACCGAGTGCCCCGGTGGTACGTTTAGACGCGGTCAGCAGCGTATGATGCCAATTTCACTTGAGTATTGTTGCAGTTAAGTGCGCTAAGGTGTAGTTTGAGAGTCAACAACGTTAGCGCCTGAGATGCCAAATTGCAGGACTAACACTTCAATGTGAGCTAGGTGGTGTATGGTAAAATGGTATGTTTATCTGATGCTATTCCTGCTTGGGGCTGTTGCCGAAGCTAAGCCAACCATATATGTTGCGAAAGAAATGCGGCCGCTCTATGACCGCGACTTGTTCCTCTATGAACTGCTCGACTTATCTTTAAAAGCTGCTGAATACCCGGTGGACATTCAACACGTCAAGGTCCATCCTCACCAGCAAAGAACGTTGTTGGCACTGAGCAAAGGGGAAGTCGATTTGCACTGGAGTATGTCCAGCCCGGCACGGGAAAAGCTGGCCATCGCGGTCAAATTTCCACTCTTTGATGGTTTGATAGGGAAACGGGCGTTGCTAGTTAATCGGGCACAGCTAGCGCGATTTCAAGCACTGAAAGACAAAACTGAGCTGGCGAAACTGGTGGCCGTGCAAGGTCATGACTGGCCAGACACTAAGATACTGGCGGCCAATGGTTTAAAAGTCAGGCCGATTGTAAATTATCAGGCTATGTTCGATTTAATTACGGCTCAGAAGGCTGACTATTTTCCTCGCTCAGTGATAGAAATTGACTCTGAGCTGGCGGCACAAGCCTCTGAAGATCTGATAAAGCTACCGCAGTTTTACTTGTCTTACCCGGCACATTTCTACTTTTTTGTGAACAAGCAAAAGCCTGAGCTGGCAGATAAACTGGCGCTGGGATTATCGCGCCTGAAAGAAAGTGGCCAGTATGAGCAGTTATTGGCGCACTATTTTGATCTGTCCTTTTTGAGCACAGCACGTCCTATTTATCTGGATAACCCATTTTTTTACAGCGATTGACGCGGTTGTGAGCCTTTTTAACAGCTAATAGCCGATAAATAAGTTCCACTTTTGTAAACTCATGATTTGGAGCCTAACACGGGGCAAATCTGTCGCATTTACTCAAAAATAACAGTAAATAGCCTGACGCTTGCAAAAATACATTTGCACAACTCTTTTTACCTGAACATCCACACTTATGAGATGAAAACAGGGGTCACTTTCTACTTGGGTTTTTAAAACTAGGCTGTCTGAAATCATAAGCATCTCTGTAAGTTAGAAATGCCAGAACCACTAAAATGCCACAGACTGCTGAGTAATTGAGATACCCGGTAATTTCGAACGCGTAGAAAAAAAATGTTATGTCATAACCTTTTGCATTCCTGAAGTAATTCTCTATTAAAGCGAAAAAGCTCATGGCGGCTGTTATGATACATAGCCAGGGTAATATGCTGTCTGCAAAGGTGTAGCGAATTTTATGCTTGGGAAATAGTTTTTTTGTTAACTCAACTCGATATGTTAGAGGCACTAGTATAAGCAGCTCTTTCGCCAAGTGCGCACCAAAAATAATACTGTTTTGTAATAACCTGTTGTCATCGGTGGAATCCAAGCTTATAAGCCCAGAAGTGAAAACGATATTTTCGTATAAAACGGGCATAATCGCTATGATAGCTAAAAAGCAAACGTTTATATCTTTTAATCTGTGACCTATCAAAAAAACTAGGCTCACCAAAGCTAAATACGCAAAGAAAAAGAAGAAAGTAGCGTCTTGGATAATAAATATTACTACTACCGTGACGACATACGGCAGTAGTAAATCTTTAAGTGCGAAACGTTTTTGCATTGTGATTAATCACGCTGACCTGTATAAGTTAACTCTGTTTTTGGCTGGGGGTTGTGTGTCTGACCGAGTAGAGGTTGAGAGCTCGCTCGGTCTGATAGGATGCATCAATCCTGAACCTGCGTTAACTTGAGAACATTGGCGAAGTTTTAAAGTCTTCATAGCTGATAATCCTTATTTCATTGTTGTAAGCCTAACCTAACTACCGCTTTACTTGGCTAGTCTGTGAAAATAGTTGGCACAACAGGTGACTACCAATCTTAATACTGGTCGTAAATACACTCAAACCCTTTTTCGGATTTTATACGTCCGCGATGTATTCCGACATCAAAATAGGTAGTACTACATTTAGGCACATGTGATAAAAGCTCACTCTGTACAGCCTGCATTAATAAATCTACCACCAAGCTCAAAAAAGTGAAATGAATTTTTTCATACTAATTTAATTAATTGTTAATCATTTGGTGGTTGAAAATATTTTTTCTTTATTATCTTGGTATTATCAAATCAGCTAAACTTTGAATTTTGCCATTTCTTTTTCCAGCTGGTGCGTCAATGCCGTAATACTGTCGGTTGCCTGGTGTGCATGATGAGACACCTGGGCTGTCTGACTGGCAGTGTCAGATATGGTGACGACTCGGTGAGCTGTATCTTCTCCAGCTGCAAGTTGCTCTTTGGCTGCCTGTGCAATCTGAAAGCTCATCTGGGATATTGCGCTGAGCGATTCGGCAACGCGTTTCAGTGCCTCACTTGCTTCGCCAGACATAGTGACGGTTTTTTCACTGGTGGCAATACTGAGCGTGACCGACGCCTTTGCTTCTTGCGTCGCTGACTGAAGGTTGCCGATCATGGTATGAATTTCTTCTGTACTGCTTTGTGTCCTTTGAGCCAGTTGTCTCACTTCGTCAGCAACGACTGCGAAGCCGCGACCTTGCTCACCTGCACGTGCAGCTTCAATGGCCGCATTGAGTGCCAGTAAGTTGGTTTGCTCGGCAATGCTTTGGATCACACTCAGTACATTCGCAATGTTTTTCACTTCTTCATCGAGCACCTGGATGTTATTACCGGCACTATCAATCTGTTGTTCCAGCAGTGCAATGGCCTCTGATGCTTTGGTGGTCAGTTTATCAGCACTTTGCCCTTGACTTTCTGCCTGTTGCACAGAATCAGCTGCTTGTTCAGCATGCTCAACAACGGTTTGTGCTGAAGCAGTGAGCTCAGTAATAGCTGACGCGACCATTTGGGTCTCTTCACTCAGACTGCGGGTCAGGGACTCTAATTCGGTAGAACGTTTTTCGCCATTGTGGCTTTGCTCATTCAGTGAATCACTGACCGACTTAAGTCCGCCGACCACTCCTTTCAGACCTTCCTGCATGTATTCCATCCCGGCCAGAATACTGTCAGGTTTGGCGTTATCGCTGTGGATCTTTGAAGTCAGGTTACCACGAGAAACTTCCTGAACAATGTCGAGTACATCGTCCAGTTCGGCACCCAACTTATTAGACAGTGACAGACCAAACCGGGTTAAAGCAAAAGTGAGTGCAACGGCTATCAAAAGCGACAATGAGGCAAGCCAGCTGGCGGTATCCCAGTATCGTTCATCGACTTCCTGATAGCTGATCCCGGTGCCAACATACCAACCAAACAAAGGCGTTTTTTGCACTACTGAGGTCATGGCTGCAATGGTGCCGTTGCGCTCAGATGTCCAGTTATAGGTAATGATACGATTGGTTTGTGATCCAACCAGACGTTCCACCATGCGACCAATACTGTTGCCTTTGGCATCTTTGAAATCGTTAAAGCTGGTGTCGTGTAAATGCGGATCGTGTGGGGCGGCGATAAAATTAAGCTTATTATCTACCACATAGACATATTCAGAATCGTGGTATTTATTTTCCCGCAGGATTTGAGATGCCAGCGTTTTGGCTTGCTCTTCTGACAATGCGCCGCTGCGTACAAACCCTTCGAACTGTTGCACAATGTTTGCGGTGCTTTTCATCAGCTGGTTGATGCGCGCAATATTATCCATTTCGCTCGCATGCCTGAGGGATTGCAGCCCTACGATTGCCACTAAGATGAGCGCAACAAAGATTGAGGCTGCAAATAAAATGATTTTTGTTCTTAACGTAAGTGATGAAAACACGTGATGCCCCTGTAGCAGAACCTGAGTTTATGATTTAACACGAATTCCGTATTGTGGAAAGCTGAAAAACGTCAAAGCTCGCTGGTTTTTAGATGATTTTTCCTCATTGTGGGGCATGACAGCGGTTTACTTTGCATTAATTATGTTAATCTCGATATCGCTGAGTAAGCGGTATTCTCCGGGGGCAAGTTGTGCATCCAGTTCGATACCAGCAACATTTTCCCGGTGCAGCTCAACAACCTTGTTACCCACCGCCGCCAGCATGCGTTTTACCTGATGATATTTCCCCTCGCAGATGGATAAACGTAGCGCATACTTATCCAGCTGCTCCGCTATGGCGGGCTGGGTGAGGTTTTTTTCGTTGTGCAGTGCGACGCCCTGGCGCAGTTGTTCGAGTGCTTCTTCTGTGAGTTGCTCTTGTGTCTCAACCAGGTAAGTTTTGTACTTTTGCTTTTTGGGTGAGGTGATTTGATGTGACCAGTCGCCGTCATTGGTGATTAAAACGAGCCCTGTGGTATCCAGGTCCAGTCTGCCTGCAACATGAAAATCTTTTAAGTTGGGCTCGTCTAAAAGCTCAAAAACGGTGGGGTGCAGGTCGTCCTGATTGGCACATACGTAACCGGTCGGTTTGTTCAGCATATAGTAACGTTTACCCAGGTAAACCAGCTTTACACCCTCCCACTCGACTGTATCACTTTGTTGGATTGTATGGTCGGCTTTGCTGACTTTTTCGCCGTTGACAACGGCCAGACCTTTTTTGATCCCAATTTTGACTTTACTGCGTGGCAGCTCACTGGTGTGACTGACAAACTTATCTAAACGGCAGGGGAATTTCATAGTAGTTGCTCTGTTAATTGGATACGACCCGCCAGTTGCTGCGGGAGAGCTGAGATCAGCTCTGGAACGCTCTATTATATGCTAGTTCTTGCGGTAGATCTCGGGTTCCAAATCATAGGGATGCACGCTGAGATTGAGTGGTTCATCACCGCATACACTGTACAGCGCATGCAAAATTGTTTCGCTCAGCAGTTGTTTCTGTGCCAGGCTTCGCCCCGCAATGATATGCGCCTGAACATGAATAAAGCCCTGATGTGCCCCACCCAACTGGTAATTGGCATAGGCAATGGCCCGGGTTTTGATAGTTGCAGGGTCAAACAGCTGCGTGCGCTCTGCGCCCTGATGGACAGCCTGAACGAGTTGAGCAATCGGTATATTCAGGTTCTCTGAATGTTCAATGATGAGATGAGGCATGGTATCACATGATAATTATCGCTAATATGGCGATATGATATGAATCTTTTCTTGCACTGCCAAGTGATTAGTCAGGCAATCAGGCATTCCTGACAGGCGCCTTGGGTATGGCAGGCAGTTATACGGATAACAGGATAATATGCTGGCGATATTTAAATCTAAACCGCTACTGGATGAGGCTCAGGCTCAGCAGTTAATCGCATTGTTTGGCTGGGCGGTGGAACACTTTGATGTGGATTTCTTTCTCAAACACACACGCATTGTTGAGCCTACTGTGCAGGATTTCCCGGATCAGGTTAGCAGCGTTGAGCAAATGGCCCAGACCGTTTTTGCTCGGGTGTGTGATTATGCCGGGTTGCAGCATTGGCCAATTGCACTGTTGCCACCTCAGCAAATGCCGATGCAGCAGAGTTTTCCCAGTTTCACCCTAAGTGGGGGATTACGCGGCGATCAGGTATCTGTGTTACAGCAGCCGGCATTGCCTATTGCGTTGTCGTATAACCCCAATCAGATTAATCAGCCACAGGATATGGTTGCGAGTTTAGCGGGATCCCTGGCGATGATATTAATTCACCAGGTGGGTAAGTTACCACCGGGTGGTCAGGAACACTTGCCTGTTGCCGCTGATGTTCTGGCGGTGTTCATGGGTTTTGGTGTGATGTTAAGCAACAGCGCTTATCATTTCAGGGGCGGGTGTGGTTCTTGTTACAACGCCTATGCGAATCGTCAGGCTGCGCTCAGTGAAGCCGAAACCATATTTGTGCACGCGCTCGTGTGCTACTTTAAACCAGAATATAATGGGGCTAAACACCTGAAGCCGCATTTAAGAAGTCTGTATAAGAAAGCCCGGAAACAGTTAAAGGGGATCATAAAATCGTCCCCAGATCCGGTTTTACTGGCGCTAGAGGAGCGCAGTCGTGTCGCCTTACCTGGATGAGTTTGTTCTGATTGCACTGGCCCATTTTTTTGCGGTGGCCAGTCCCGGGCCGGATTTTGCGATAGTGTTGAAACAGAGCATTAGCTTTGGCCGGCGTAATGCGTTGATGACCAGTGCGGGTGTTGGCCTGGGGATCCTGGTGCATGTCACCTATTGCTTGCTGGGCGTTGCGCTGTTGCTCTCTCAGTCTCCCGAGTTATTTAATGTCTTCAAATATGTGGCAGGCGCATACCTAGCCTACATGGGAGTTCAGGCATTACGAGCAACTGCTGCGCCGGTTTCGCCGCACAGTGATGCCGCTCAGCTTGTGCAGGAAAGCGCGTTTTCGGCGCTTCGTCGCGGATTTTTGGTTAACGCATTGAATCCCAAAGCCACCTTATTCTTTCTCTCCTTGTTTACCCTGGTGATAGATCCTGACACGCCGCAGTCCGTACAACTTTTTTACGGATTATATATGGCTGTCGCGACCTGGTTATGGTTTTCATCGCTGTCGCTGGTGTTGAGTAAAGCCAGGGTTCGTGGTTTTTTTCAGCGTGCCGGACACTGGTTTGATCGCGCAATAGGGGTGGTTTTACTTTTGCTGGCACTTAGATTGGTTATTTAACGCCGGGAGTTCATATGGCAGCAAGAGAAATACTGAATTTTGCTTTTGGTTCAAATTTAACACCTGCGCGCCTGCACGCGCGCTTGCCTCAAGCCAGGTTACTCGGTACAGCCTGGTTACCTGGTTATACCCTGGGTTTTCGTCATCGGGGTCAGGACGGCTCTGCAAAGTGCTCCATTGAACCGGATCACAGCGGTGACGCTTGTGTCCATGGCGTGCTGTATGCGTTGACCGAACAAGAAGTGACGCTGCTTGACCGCATAGAAGGAGAGGGGTATGCGCGCCAGTGTGTTGATGTGGTCCGTCAATGTGGCACTCAGACCACCGCGCACTGCTACCTTACTAAACAATTTCACAACGACCTGTTGCCGTTTTCCTGGTATCTGGAACATGTGCTTCGGGGTGTTCAATATCATCAGTTTCCTGCATCATATCAGCAGCTGTTATCCAGACAGCCTTGTATCCTGGATTTGGACTATCACAGGGCCCGGCGGGAATTGTCTATTTATTAATAAGGAAGAAAAATAAAAATGAAGTACCAATTTGGCAGAGGTCTTATCGCCGCAGCGCTGTTGACTGTTATGCATACCCCGGTATTGGCCGGACAGGTCACACCCAAAGTTAATGTCGCAGAGGTGGAACGAGCGGTCGTCGAAGCGATGGAGACATTTAATATTCCGGGTATCGCACTGGCAGTGGTTGAGCGCTCAGAAGTGGTACTGGCTAAGGGGTTTGGGGTGCGCCATGTTGCACATCAGGATAAGGTAGACGCAAATACCTTGTTCGGTATTGCTTCGAACAGTAAGGCTTTTACTGCTGCGGCGCTGGCTATGCTGGTGGATGAGGGCAAGCTGAACTGGGATGACAGAGTTATTAATCATATCCCGGAGTTTCGTCTGGCCGACCCCTATGCAACGCGCGAAATGACCATCCGCGATTTACTAAGTCATCGCAGCGGATTGGGGAAGGGATCCGGCGATTTGATGATTTGGCCGGATACAGACAAAACCATGTCAGACCTGCTTGAGGGGATTGCGCATCTACCGACAAATAGCAGTTTCCGCAGTGAATATGCCTACAATAACCTGATGTTTGTCGTGGCGGGAGAGGTTGTACACCGGGTGAGCGGCCAGGATTGGCGTACATTTGTTGAACAACGACTGTTTAAGCCTTTGGGCATGAATACCTCTAAAGCCGGATTTTCACGGATACCGGCACAAAACACCAACTGGGCCACGGGCAGCATTTACTGGGATAACCAACTTACGCCATTCTTCATCGATTATCTGGAAGACTTCCGTGGTGCAGGCGCCATTGCATCCAGCGCAAATGACATGAGCCGCTGGCTACTGACCCAATTATCACAAGGACAAACACCTGAAGGTAAACGCTTGTTCAGTAGTGAACAGCAAACCCAGATGTGGTTGCCTCATATTATGCGTAAGCCCAGTAAAGAGGGTAAAAAATACTACCAGCAACAATTCAGAGGCTATGGCCTGGGCTGGGCCATTGAAGATTATTTTGGCCATAAGAAAGTGGGTCATGGCGGCGGGATCCTGGGTATGGTTTCCCAGGTAGCGATGATACCGGGCAAAGAGCTGGGCGTAGTAGTGTTATCAAATCAGCAAGTTTACCCCGCCCTGACCGCTATTATAAATGAGGTATTTGAAGACGCACTAGGTCTGCCTGAGCGAGACTGGGTGAAAGAAACCGCAGAGCGTTATTACGCAAAGCGCGAGGAAGCTTATAGTGAGGCGGGCGTAGTAAAAGTTGACAACCCGCAACCGGCATTGGCCAATCAGATGTATACAGGCACCCTGAGCAGCCCCTGGTATGGTGATGTCATTGTTGAAGAGCGCGACGGTCAGTTGTATATCGACTTTACCCACACCGCGATGCTCAAAGGAAAGTTGGTCCATCATACGGGGAATACCTTTGTTGTTAAGTGGCAACAACCTATGCTGGAGGCAGATGCCTATATTCACTTTACCTTGTCCTCATCGCAACAGGTTGAGGCGGCAAGTATGTCCTGGGTAAATCCGGATATCACGGATTTCAGTTTTGATTTCCATAATTTGCAGCTTAAAGCTAAGCCGTTAGCAGAACAGTAAGCAGGTTACACCAAAGTATCAGGGTCTGCTCAAGTTGGCTCTGATACACTTAGGCTTAGGCTATTACTCCACGAAGGACTGGTTTTGCTATGCGTACGGCGCTGATCACTCACCCTCTTTGCCGCAAACACAAAATGATTGCGGACCATCCGGAATGCCCGGAGCGTCTGGATGCCATCTCGGATCGTATTCTGGCCTCCGGATTAGATGTGGCTATTGAATATAAAACGGCACCCAGGGCGACATTAGAAGATATTGCACGAGTGCATGACCAGGGACATATCTCTCGGGTATATGAGGCATTGCCTGAGTCAGGTCTTGCAGAGCTCGATGGCGATACCTGGTTATGTCCGGATTCAATGAAAGCCATCGAGCGGGCTGTGGGCGCGGGTATCCTGGCCGTCGATGAGGTCTTAGCGGGTAAGCTGGATGCGGCTTTTTGTGCTGTTCGACCACCTGGCCATCATGCCAACCAACATAGTTCTTCGGGGTTCTGTGTATTCAATAATCTGGCCATTGCGGTGGCTTATGCAAAGCAACAAGGAGTAGAGCGCATTGCGGTGCTGGACATCGATGTGCACCATGGCAATGGCACGCAGGATATTGTCCGCGATGATCCTCAGGTGCTGTTCTGCTCTTTGTTTCAATACCCCTTCTATCCGAATACAGCGATTGAAAATACTGACTCAGTGTTAAATTCGCCGCTGCCAGCTGGCAGCGATGGGCGTGACTTTAGGGCTCTGGTTGAGCAACAATGGCTGCCCAGACTCAAGACATTTTCCCCTCAGCTGATTTTCATCAGTGCCGGGTTTGATGGCCACCTTGAGGACGATATGGGGGGCCTGA
The DNA here is from genome assembly GCF_056161105.1 of Pseudoalteromonas sp. AWH4_217. Classification (NCBI taxonomy): domain Bacteria; kingdom Pseudomonadati; phylum Pseudomonadota; class Gammaproteobacteria; order Alteromonadales; family Pseudoalteromonadaceae; genus Pseudoalteromonas; species Pseudoalteromonas sp. AWH4_217. Next base: position 198,607 of record NZ_JBSWYM010000002.1, read on the forward strand.
GCTTTGTCGAGCAGGACTATATCTGGTTTACCGAACAAGTGATTGCCTTTGCCAAAGCTCAGTCATGTCTGGGGATCATTTCCTACCTGGAAGGTGGCTATGATCTGTCATCGCTGGGACGCAGTGTCGAGTGTCATATTCGGGCACTGGCAGAAGCCTGAGGTTTATCCTGTTAACGAATATTCTCTAACAGTTTAAAGGCATCTTCGACGCTGCATTCACTGAGTTTAGAGACGCAACACTGGCCTTCCTGTACTAAGGTTTGTTGCACTAATCGGGTGAGTGCATCGGCCGACAGAGGCGCTATCGCCTCCCCGAAACGAGTCATATACTGGCCATCACGATAGATACAGGTCCCCTCGTCAGGGCCCGAATAATGGCACATTTCCGTCAATTCACTCTCATTGCTGACATAAGCTAGACTTTGGTCTAACCATAATAGGAACGGGTAAGACTTTATTGTCATTATTTGTTCTTGGTCAAGGTTGTTTAAATTCTCTCCATTATACTCGATTAGATTGGCTGAAAGCGAGGCTGTGCTTATGATGGGCGATACACGTCAACTGCAAATTAAAGATGTTTACTCAAATAACCTGCTGTGTTGTGACTACACCACGTGTCTGTATGATGCGCTGAGCCTGATGCGAGAGCGGCGGGTCAGTTCGATATTCATTACGCAGGACGATAAAATCGTCGGGATTTGGACGGAGTCAGACTGTGTCAGTCTGGACTTCGAACACCATGGTCTGGCACAGACCGCCATAGGCAATATAATGAACTCTCCGGTTCATGATATCCTGATCAGTCAAACGCTGAGTGAAGCGACCATCAAGTTCCATCAACTGGGTATTCGCCATTTACTGGTGAAGGATGCACACAACCGGCCGTTGGGCGTGGTTTCTCTGTCTGACATTGTACGCAATCAGGGACTAGACCACTATCTGCACTTTCGCCCCATAGAAGATCATTTCGAGTCACAGATCAGCACCTTGGATGCACAAGCATGCATTTCTGAAGCCATTCATACGATGCGCCGGGACAAGACCACGGCCGTTTTAGTCTATCATCAGACCCTGGCAGAATATGGCATTATCACGCAACGGGATGTGGCCTATGTGATCCTCAATCAGGACTGGCGAATGCCTTGCTGGGAGCTGGCCAGTTACCCCATGGAGTCCATGACACCCAAAGATAGCTTGTTTGATGCTTATCGTTTGATGACAGCACGTTCTATTCGTCATCTGGTGATCCGTGAGCCAGAGTCTAACCAGGTGATGGGCTTACTGGCACTGAAAAATGTGCTCACAGAAATAGAAACGGCTTACTGCAGTGAATTGGAAAAAGTGCTGGCTCAGCGTGACTTGGCACTGCAAAAGTCGGAGAAAAACCTCTATCTGGCCAATCGCATTATCGATGCATCGCTCGATGGTATTATGATCACCCGGGCCAATGGTGAGATCATCCAGATAAATCCGGCGTTTAGCGCGTTAACCGGGTATCAGGATTACGAAGTGCTGGGTAAAAACCCCAGTATTCTCAGCTCCGGAGTACATGGTCAGGATTACTATGAACGGATGTGGAAGGAGTTGCGAAATAAGGGCGTCTGGCAGGGAGAGATCTGCAATAAACGTAAAAGTGGTGAAGTCTACGTTGAGTGGCTGACTATTATTGAGATCAATGAACCCTACAGTGATGATGTCCTTTATGCGGCCATTTTCAGTGATATTACTGAACGTAAAAATGCTGAGGAAAAAATTGCCCGGCTGGCTTATTTTGACGAATTAACCGGATTACCTAACCGGCGCTTATTTTACGATAGACTGTCGATGGCTCTGGCCTCAGCACAGCGCGATAAACATAAACTCAGCGTCATGTTCATCGATCTGGATCGCTTTAAAGAAGTCAATGACACGCTAGGCCACAGCGCCGGAGATAAGCTGCTCAGCCAGGTGAGTGAACGGATCAAAGCTATCCTGAAACAAGGGGATACACTTGCCCGTCTCGGTGGCGATGAGTTCGTGGTGTTACTCACGGAAGTAGAGCACATGGAAGATGTCGTTAATTTTGCTGATCAGATCCTAAGTGAGCTCAGTGTGCCCTTTGCACTTGGAGAGCTTAACGTCACTGCTACGGCCTCTTTAGGTGCGGCAATCTATCCCGAAGACGGCCTGGACAGCGAGAGTCTGCTCAAACATGCGGACGTAGCAATGTATCGCTCCAAAGAGCTGGGGCGCAATTCGTTCCAGTTATACAAGGCGTCAATGAATGCGCGTTCGCTGGAACGTTTGTCGATGTTAAGCCGTTTTCAAAGTGCACTGGAAGGGGGGGAGTTTGAACTGCATTATCAACCACTGCGCTGTCTGACCAGTGGTCGGATCATGAGTGTGGAGTGCCTGCTGCGCTGGCAGGATCCAAACCTGGGCACTATCTCGCCTGCTCAGTTTATTCCACTGGCCGAAGAGCTGGGCTTAATTGTCAAGCTGGACCAATGGGTGATTAACGAAGCTTGTCGGCAAATGGCGTTATGGTTGAACGAAGGGCTGGATATACGCCGCATTGCAATTAATATTTCCGCCAGCCATCTCAGTCAGGGCGATTTGGTGATGACCATGGCCAAAGCGCTGGAGCAGCATAACCTGGATGGTCGCTATGTGGAGTTAGAACTGACCGAAACCAGTTTTGTGAGTAATCTGCACGATGCCAAGGTTATGCTGAAGAAGCTCAAAACTCTGGGGGTCTCGATTGCATTGGATGATTTTGGCACCGGCTATTCGGCGTTGAGCTATTTGACCAAACTGCCGATCGATATACTGAAAATTGATGCCAGTTTTATTGCCAAAATTCCCGATGAATATGGGAATAGCGAGATTGTTACAGCGATTGTCGCGATGGCTAAAGCACTGAACTTACATGTAGTGGCGGAAGGGGTTGAAAAATCGGTGCAGCAGAAGTTTTTGCAAAAGCTGGGGTGCCATACCATGCAGGGATATCACTACTGCCGCCCGTTGCCGCAGTCAGACTGGCTGAACTTCTATCGCTCAGAGCGGGGCATAAGCGAGCTTGCGCCCCCGCAACGCCTAGTAAACGGCCGTTAAACAGCCGCGTATAATTTAGTCCAGGCTTACCGAGACTTCGTATGATGTGAACTTACGAATATTGATGACGCCTGTGTCAAAGATTAGGTACTGACCTTTAATACCTTGTAAGGTGCCGCTGACAACTGGCTCCTTATCAAAGTTAAAGGAACTGATTTTACTTGGATAACTGGTAACCGGGAAGTTCAGGTCTACCACTTCTTCATCCAGCCGCTCAATGGCCGTGGCACCAAACAGTTCGGCCAGCTCGTCCAGCTTAGTCTGGATCTGAGGGATCAGCTCTGCTGCTGAGGCTTTGAGGTCCAGCTCAGGATTTATGCCCTTAAGCATGTTGCGCCAGTTGGTTTTATCGGCAATAAATTCCGCCAATGCCACTTCCACTAAGCCAGATTGCAGGCGGGTCTGTACTTTGAAGATGGGCACAGCCTGTGTGGCACCCTGATCGATCCAGCGGGTTGGGATCTGGGTATGACGAGTGATACCGACTTTAAGGCCGGACGTATTTGCCAGATAAACGTAGTGGGGGATCATACAATGGGTTTCACCCCACTCAGGTTCGCGGCAAGTGCCCTGATCGTAGTGGCAGGTTTCAGGCTTCATGATGCACATGTCGCAGCTGGCCAGCTTTTTCATGCACACAAAACAGTGTCCCTGTGAGTAGCTTTTCTTGGTTTTCTTGCCACAGTTACAGCAGAAAATATTGCCGCTGAAGGTGAGCGTCAGACGCTTGCCAATCAGGTCGTTCAATGGCAACAGGTCGTCGCCTACGGGTAGCTGATAGTTTATGGTTGGTGCTGATGCACAATTCAATTGTGCCTGCATCTTACGTAGAGTACCTTGCATCTTTACGCCCCTAAAGATGGTTGAAATAGGCGATCCTAGCAAAGCGCGACCTAGAGGTGAACAAAGGCGGGAAAATAAAAAACCGGGTCAGTGACCCGGTTTGGCGTTTTTTAACTTATTGCTCGCGGGCAATGGCGCGGTAGGCGATATCGGTTCGGTATTCAACACCGTCCCAGTTAATCTCTTGTACCAGTGCATACGCGCGTTTTTGCGCTTCTGTTACTGTGTGACCTAAAGCAGTGGCACACAATACACGCCCGCCCGCGGTAACCACAGCGTCACCATCCTGTTTGGTACCTGCATGGAAGACTTTCTCACCTTCCGGGTAAGTAACACGCAGTCCAGAGATGGCATCGCCCTTCGGGTAGCTGCCAGGATAGCCCTTAGCTGCCAGCACCACACCCACAGCGGCGCGAGGATCAAACTGAATGTCAGTCTGATCCAGCTCCTGGCGGTTGGCCGCTTCAATCAGTGTAACCAGATCAGATTGCAAACGTAGCATGATAGGTTGCGTTTCAGGATCACCAAAGCGACAGTTGTACTCAATCACCTTCGGCGTACCGTCTGCGGCAATCATCAGGCCGGCATACAAAAAGCCGGTGTAAGGGTGGCCTTCTGCCGCCATACCTTCCACGGTCGGGGTGATCACTTCATCCATAATGCGCTGGTGGATATCTGCGGTCACAACCGGGGCAGGAGAGTAGGCACCCATGCCACCTGTGTTCGGGCCTTCATCGCCATTGTAAGCGCGCTTGTGGTCCTGACTGGTGGCGAATGGCAAAACGTTCTTACCATCGACCATCACGATGAACGAGGCTTCCTCACCTTCAAGGAACTCCTCAATCACCACGCGGCTACCGGCGTCACCAAAGGCATTACCCGCCAGCATATCGCGAATAGCGTCTTCCGCTTCCGCTTCGGTCATTGCCACGATCACGCCTTTACCGGCAGCCAGACCATCTGCTTTTACTACGATGGGCGCGCCTTGTGCTTTCACGTAAGCTAGCGCTGGCTCTATTTCTTCAAAGGTCTGATAGGCCGCAGTCGGGATCTGATGGCGAGCCAAAAAGTCCTTAGTAAATGACTTAGAGCCTTCCAGCTGAGCTGCGCCCTGCGTCGGACCGAAAATAGCCAGGCCAGCTTCACGGAAGCGGTCTACTACGCCGATCACCAGTGGCGCTTCAGGGCCAACAATGGTCAGCTCGACCTTATTCTCTTTGGCAAAAGCCAATAGTGCATCGATGTCTTCCACACCAATGGCGACATTTTGCAGTTTTGGCTCAAGCGCCGTGCCTGCGTTGCCAGGGGCAACAAAGACAGTTTTTACAGATGGGTTTTGTGCAGCCTTGAACGCCAGAGCGTGTTCACGGCCACCGCTGCCAATGACGAGTATATTCATGGCAATTGATTCCTATTAAAGCTTTTTGAATTTCAGGGTCATTCGATCGCTTTCCCCGATGGCCTTGTACTGCTCGGCCTTTTCATCACCCAAAGCTAAACGTGGTGGTAAAGTCCACACGCCTTTCGGGTGGTTGGCACTGTCCAACGGGTTGGCGTTGATTTCACTGCTTGCAACTAATTCGAATCCAGCTTGTTTAGCAAGGTCGACGACATAGCTTTGCTTCATATAACCAGAACGTTTCTGATCTTTATCATCACGGTGTTCAGGTAAGCGGTGTTCTACCACACCCAGAATGCCACCTGGCTTCAGTGCTTTGTTAAATGACTGAAATGCCGACAGCACACCTTCGTCGCCCTGACGCATATACCAGTTGTGCACGTTACGGAAAGTCAGGACCATATCGGCGCTGCCCGCAGGCGCAATATTGGTGTGCGTGCCTGGTGCAAACTCGGTAATTTTGACTTCACTGAAGCGTGTATCTTCTGCCACTTTTTGTTTAAAGCCATCCAGTGAGCGCTTGAAGTAGCCTTCACTGTTCGCCGGGAAATGTGCCGCATAGAGCGTCCCCTGACCTTTAACAACGGGTGCCAGAATTTCGCTATACCAGCCACCGCCAGGAGCGATTTCAACCACGGTCATGTTTGGCTGAAGGCCAAAAAACGCCAGTGTTTGCTCCGGATTACGATACTGATCTCGAGCACGGTTATCCGCTTTGCGTTCTGCGTTTGCAACGGCAGAGGTGATCTTGCTGGATACGCCGCTGTCAGTCGTGCTGTTACAGCCGCTCAGGGCGGTCAGAATACCTGCTGCGATGATAGATTTAATGGCAAATTTCATAGTCAGTTCCTTCACTGTCATTATTGTGATTGTCTGTGAATCACAATACTGGAAATTAGCGCAAACAAAAAGCGCGAAACGGTGAAGGTTTCGCGCTTATCGATTAGTGACGGAAGTGACGCATGCCGGTGAAGACCATCGCCATGCCCGCTTCGTCGGCAGCGGCAATGACTTCTTCATCGCGCATTGAGCCGCCAGGCTGGATCACCGCAGTGATCCCAGCTTCGGCTGCAGCGTCGATGCCATCGCGGAATGGGAAGAAGGCGTCAGAGGCCATGACAGAGCCTTTGACTTCCAGATTTTCATCTGCGGCTTTGATACCTGCGATCTTCGCTGAGTACACACGGCTCATTTGGCCGGCACCCACACCTATGGTCATGCCGTCGCGTGCATAGACGATTGCATTCGACTTAACGAACTTGGCTACTTTCCAGCAGAACATCAGATCTTTCAGCTCTTGCTCGGTTGGTTGGCGCTTAGAGACGACCTTTAAATCGCTCGCCTGAACCATACCCTGATCGCGGTCCTGGATCAGGACACCACCATTCACACGCTTGATGTCGACACCGGTTGTTGCAATTTGCCACTCACCACACTCCAGCAAACGCACATTCTTCTTCGCTGCCACAATTTGTGCTGCCGCATCAGAGATTTTTGGCGCGATGATCACCTCAACGAACTGACGTGAGATGATGGCTTCTGCCGTGTCAGCATCCAGTTCACGGTTGAAAGCAATGATGCCACCAAATGCAGACGTTGGATCGGTTTTGAAAGCGCGGTCATAGGCGCTCAGAATGTCTTTATCTTCTGCCACGCCACACGGGTTGGCGTGTTTAACGATCACACAAGCTGGTTCTGAGAAGCTCTTAACACACTCAAGGGCGGCATCGGTATCCGCGATGTTGTTGTAAGACAGTGCTTTACCCTGAATCTGTTTCGCAGTTGCCACTGATGCTTCTTCAATGTCATTTTCAACGTAGAAGGCCGCATCCTGATGCGAGTTTTCACCGTAGCGCATATCCTGCTTCTTGGTGAACTGCATATTGATGGTGCGCGGGAACTTAGAGTCTTCAGCAGCCTCTTCGGTATAGTCTGGGACCATTTTACCGAAGTAGTTCGCGATCATACCGTCATACTGCGCTGTGTGCTCATAAGCTGCAATCGCCAGGTCAAAGCGCGTCTTGTACTCAGTTGAGCCATTATTCGCTTTCATCTCGTTGATAACACGATCATAGTCAGCTGCATTCACAACAATGGTCACATCTTTGTGGTTCTTCGCAGCAGCACGCACCATAGTCGGTCCGCCGATGTCGATGTTCTCAATGGCATCTTCCAAAGAGCAGTCAGCTTTTGCAACGGTTTGTGCAAAGGGGTATAAGTTGACTACGACCATATCAATGGCTGAGATGTTGTTTTCTGCCATCACGCCTTCGTCCTGGCCGCGACGAGCCAAAATACCACCGTGGATTTTCGGGTGTAGGGTTTTGACCCGGCCGTCCATGATTTCCGGGTGACCGGTGTGGTCAGATACTTCAGTAACAGGAATGCCGTTCTCGGCAATGAGTTTACAGGTGCCGCCAGTTGACAGGAGTTCAACGCCTTGCTCGCTCAGAGCTCGGGCAAATTCAACGATACCGGTTTTGTCAGACACGCTCAGCAGCGCGCGACGAATTGGACGATGTATATCCATGATGGTTCAGGTTTCCTCAATGATAAGTTAAGGGCTAGCTTAGAAGTGCTGTATTTTAGCCTAACTTGGCTCAGAAAACGATTGAAAATGCGTGAGTGAGATTGAGAAAAACAGAGTTGCTTTTCGCTGTGTGTCTTTAGTTGCAGGTAAGTGTTTTGTTTGCAGCAATAATCTGCCAGAGAGCGGGGAAACAAAAAAAGCACCCACAGGTGCTTTTTTCAGTTCTGACAGGAACTGATTAGTTCATGCCGTACTTTTTCAGTTTCTTACGTAGCGTACCACGGTTGATACCCAGTAAGATCGCAGCACGAGTCTGGTTACCACGGGTGTAAGTCATTACTTCTTCAAGTAGTGGTGCTTCAAGCTCAGAAAGAACCAACTCATAAACGTCTTGTACGTCCTGACCGTTAAGCTGTTTCAGGTAGTGGTGTACAGCTTTTTTCACTGCATCGCGAAGTGGTTGCGGTTTCTCTTGTGACTGAACATGAGCGTTAGTGATAAATGGAGAAGTCACATTTTGTTCGAACATCTTTATGTCTCTTTCTTAGTTAGCTGCTAGTGTTTCAAAATAGTGTTCTAATGTCTCGACCTGCTCAGTGGCATCGTCCAGAGCATTGAATACTCGCCTAAATTGACCTTCTTGGTCATGGGCCTGCAAATACCAGGACACATGTTTGCGTGCGATGCGTACACCCATTGGCATACCGTAGAATTGATGAAGGTTCACTAAGTGCTCCATCAAAATACTGCGAACCTCGGATAACTCCGGGGCTGCAAGCGTTTCTCCAGTACGCAAGTAATGGTCTATCTCCCGGAAAATCCAGGGACGACCTTGGGCTGCTCGACCAATCATGATGGCATCTGCGCCCGTAAATTCCAGCACCTGTTTGGCTTTTTGTGGAGAATCTATATCTCCATTGGCCACAACAGGAATGCCAACCGCCGCCTTGATCGCTTTGATCGTGGCATACTCGGCTTCGCCTTTATACATACATGCACGAGTGCGTCCATGTACGGCTAAAGAAGCTATGCCATTACGCTCGGCAATGCGGGCAATCTCAATTCCATTGCGATTTTCCGGATCCCATCCTGTGCGAATTTTCAGGGTGACCGGGACATCGACTGCGTTGACCACAGCCTGGACTATCTCTTCCACCAGTTCCGGATATTGCAATAATGCTGAGCCTGCCAGCTTTTTATTCACTTTCTTAGCGGGGCAGCCCATATTGATATCTATGATCTGCGCGCCATTGCTGACATTGAACTGTGCGGCCTGTGCCATCAACTCGGGATCTGCCCCGGCAATTTGCACAGAACGAATACCCGACTCACCACTGTGATCCATGCGGTTCATCGACTTATCGGTTTTCCATACCTTAGGATTTGAAGACAACATTTCTGACACCGCCAGTCCAGCACCTAAGCGCCGACATAATTGTCTGAAAGGTCTGTCGGTGATCCCCGCCATTGGCGCGACCATTAAGTTGTTTTCAAGTTGGTAAGGACCAATACGCACTGCAGTTCAATCCGCCTCTTTTCAAGGGGCGCTAAGTTTACGGTTTTTTTTGCAAAAATCAAAGGCTATAAATTGAACATAAGTGCTTTTTTTTTGAGCTTGACGGGTTGACTTTTTATAACAAACTGACTGAAGGTCAGAATTGCTTTAAAATTAACCGCTTTTCATTTTGATGAGGTGAAGGGAGCACTGTAAAAAATGCGTAAAGCCTGTTAACTAAGGGCTTTACGCGTGATAAGGCACTAACCTTTTTTTCCGCTCACTCGGGTCCATTCACCTTCCTGAGCAATGGCGTCAAGTGCAAGGAAAGGGGCATAGACATCGGCAACCGATTGCGCCTGTTCTTCCAGAATGCCTGACATGGCAATTTCACCGTCGGGTTTGAGGAATCCGAGGATCACCTCATGGAGCTCTCTGAGCGGCTGTGCCAGGATATTTGCGACTACAATATCCGCAGAAAACTCGGGTTGGTTCTCAGGTAAGTACACTTCCAGCTGATCGGCTACGCCATTGCGTGCAGCATTGTCTCGGCTTGCAACCAAAGCCTGTGGATCGATGTCGATGCCGATCACCCGTTCTGCGCCCAATTTGATCGCTGCGATCCCCAGGATCCCTGAACCACAACCAAAGTCTACCACGGTTTTACCACTGAGGTCCTGTTGCTCCAGCCATTTCAGACATAACGCTGTGGTGGCATGGGTACCTGTACCGAAGGCGAGGCCTGGGTCGAGTAGCACATTGACAGCGTCCGGATCCGGCACATCGCGCCAGCTAGGACAGATCCACAAGCGCTCACCAAATTTAATGGGGTGGAAGTTATCCATCCACTCTCGTTCCCAGTCTTTGTCTTCGAGCTGTTCCAGCTTGTATTTGAGTGGATGATCACTGGCTGTTTTTAAATAATCAACCACAGCCTGCATATCGTGATTCGCTTCAAACAAACCAATGACTATGGTCTGTGGCCATAACAGGACTTCACCAGGCTTAGGCTCGTATATGGGGTTATCTTGTCCGTCAATATAGGTGACAGACGGGCAGCCGATTTCCATCAACAGATCGCTGTAATGGTCGGCACTGGTTTTATCGGCATCAATGCGGATCTGGATCCAAGCCATAGTTCTTACCTATTTCTAAATTGGGTCTATCGATCCCAGAGTAAACTAAAAAGGCCGCAAATGCGGCCTTTAATGATTCTGAATGAGCGTTTAGCCTTTTACATCCAGGAAGCTCTTAAGTAAGTCAGAGCGTGAAGGGTGGCGCAGCTTACGCAAAGCCTTCGCTTCAATCTGACGGATACGTTCACGTGTCACGTCAAACTGCTTACCTACTTCTTCCAGAGTATGGTCGGTGTTCATGTCGATACCGAAACGCATACGTAGTACCTTGGCCTCACGTGCCGTCAGGCCAGCAAGTACTTCATTGGTGGCACCACGTAAGCTTTCCATTGTGGCTGAATCCACTGGCGACTCAATCGTCGTGTCTTCAATGAAATCACCCAGATGCGAATCTTCATCATCACCGATAGGTGTTTCCATGGAGATAGGCTCTTTGGCAATTTTCAGCACTTTACGGATCTTATCTTCTGGCATCATCATGCGCTCTGCCAGCTCTTCCGGGCTGGGTTCACGACCCATTTCCTGTAGCATCTGACGAGAGATACGATTCAACTTGTTGATCGTTTCAATCATGTGTACCGGAATACGGATAGTACGCGCCTGATCCGCAATTGAGCGGGTAATTGCCTGACGGATCCACCAGGTTGCATAAGTCGAGAACTTGTAACCACGGCGGTATTCGAATTTATCAACCGCTTTCATCAGACCTATGTTACCTTCCTGGATCAGATCCAAGAATTGCAGGCCACGGTTGGTGTACTTTTTGGCAATGGAGATAACCAGACGTAAGTTGGCTTCAACCATCTCTTTTTTCGCACGGCGGGCTTTCGCCTCACCTATACTCATACGACGGTTGATGTCTTTAATACGCTCAATGCTCAGGCCAGTGCTTTCTTCAATGGCAGTTAACTTGTTGACACAGCGTTCGATCTCTGGCTTAACGTCTGCCAGTTTAGCTGAATGTTTGTCACCTGCTGCAATTTCTGCATCCACCCAGGCCATGTCTGTTTCATTATTAGCAAAGTGCTTGATGAAGGTTTTCTTCGGCAGCTTTGCAATCTGAACGGCTTGCTTCATGATGATACGTTCTTGTACACGAACGCGATCCATCATGTCGCGCATGTTATTTACCATGCGGTCAAACTGTTTTGGAACCAGCTTGAACTTACGGAACAGCTCGCCAATCTCGGCGATGGCCGCTTGAGAATCTGGGTGTGCACGACCTTTTACTTCAAAACACTTACGTGCGTTGTTGTATAGGGTTCTTAATTCTTCGAAGTGCTCGCGTGCAATTTCAGGATCCGGGCCTGTATCTGCATCTTCTGAATCGTCGTCGTCTTCATCACCATCATCGTCTTCATCGTCTAAGTCTTCTTCACTTAGCTCTGAACCGATGTGTGTTGCTGAAATCGGGGCTTCATCGTCTTCTAACGAGTCAAAGAAACCAGAAACGATGTCGCTTAAGCGCATCTCTTCGGCTTCGTATTTGTCCCATTGTTCAAGCAGGTAGGTAATTGCTTCGGGATATTCGGCAACAGAGATCTGTACCTGGTTAATCCCTTCTTCAATACGCTTAGCGATTTGGATCTCGCCCTCACGTGTCAGCAGCTCAACCGTGCCCATTTCGCGCATGTACATGCGTACGGGATCTGTGGTTCTGCCGATTTCTTTTTCTACCGTTGCCAATGCGGCAGCCGCTGCTTCGGCTGCATCCTCGTCGGTCGTGGTTTCCTGCATCATCAGTTCATCGGCGTCCGGTGCAGATTCTGCTACCTGGATACCCATATCATTGATCATGCTAATGATATCTTCTACTTGATCCGAATCTATGATGTCTTGTGGAAGATGATCGTTAACTTCTGCAAAAGTTAAGTAACCTTGCTCTTTACCTTTCTGAATCAGAAGTTTGAGTTGTGACTGAGGAGATTGATCCATAGAGATTATTGCTTCCACTCTGATAAAGTTGTTACAACGGGCGTCAGCTAAAAACCACACTATTTTGGTTGACGCAGTGAATAGAACATTATAACAGCAAAAATTATTATTGACCAGTTCTTCGCGCACCTAACGCTTGAGTCAGAAGCGCACATTCCAGTCGTTCATCGCTGTTTAAGCCTTCGGTTTTGTCTTTAATTAATAAGGTCTCAAGGCGTAAATTTAAACACTGATCTTCAATAAACTGAAAAGTATTTTTAAATTCATCAACCAGCTTTTCTTCATCTATATTGTGCTGCCAGGTTGCCAGTTTGTTCAGCGCTGAGTATTCCGGCGTGTCCCGAAAAGCTTCAAGGATATGCGCGGTGGTATAATCGGGCCGCGATAAACAGGTCGCCTGTAAAGTCAGGAACAGGCGCATGCCGGGCAAGGGCAATTCTGCCAGTTCGGGTAAGTGCTCAACCACAGATGCCAGACTCGGGTGTTGCAATAACAGACCTATGGCCCGACGCATTGGTGTCACTTTAAACTTGCGCTCAATGGCATGTTGTTTTCGTGGCGTCGCCAGTTTGGCACTCAGTTGCTCACGGGTGCGGCCGATCAGGCGTGCCAGCGTACTCAGCAACGACTCCTGGTAATACTCACTCGGTATTTTTTCAATCAATGGCAGCGCCTCACTGAGCAGTTTAGCTTTACCGGCATCCGTGGTTAAATCGCACTGCTCCGATAGCCGGGCAAACAGCACTTTACTGTAGTCTTCGGCGTCTTTCAGTCGCTGCTCAAAAGCATCTTTGCCTTCTTTTTGTACTAAGGAATCCGGGTCTTCACCATCCGGAAGAAACACAAAACGCAGCGACTTACCGTCTTTCAGATTGGGCAGGGCATGCTCCAGCGCACGCCAGGCGGCATCTTTACCGGCCCGGTCGCCATCGTAACAACAAATAACCTGATCGGTGTTACGGAACAAGGTCTGCATATGCTCTGCCGTAGTGGCGGTGCCCAGTGCGGCAACTGCATAATCGATGCCATACTCCGAGAGGGCTACGACGTCCATATAGCCTTCGACTATCAGCACTTGTGCCAGCTGGCGATGGGCCTGCTTGGCTTCATAAAAGCCGTATAACTCAAAGCTTTTATGGAAGATTCGGGTTTCCGGCGAGTTGAGATATTTTGGTCCCTGATCTTGCCCCATGACTCGGCCACCGAAGGCGATCACCCGACCGCGTTTATCACGGATGGGGAACATCAGTCGATCGCGAAAAAAGTCAAACTGACGCCCCGGTGACTTTTCTGTCGCAAGTTTCAATTCAACCAGCTGCTGGCGCTGAGCCGGGTTGCGTGCCAGCGTGCGGATCAGCTGATCCCACTCGGGCGGCGCAAAGCCCATCTGAAATTTATCGATGGTTTGCTGGGACAAACCACGTCCAGAAATATAGGCTTTAACCTCTGCGGATTTCTGATGCTGATTAAGTTGCTGCTGATAAAAGCGCGCAGTTTGCTGCATCAGATCGTAGTCGGACTTTTTCTCTTCGAAGCTACGTTGTGGCCCACCCAGGCCTTGCTCTCGGGGGATCTCCAGGCTGAATTGTCCCGCCAGTTCTTCGATGGCATCGACAAATTCCAGCTTGTCGTATTCCATTAAAAAGGAGATAGCGTTGCCATTGGCACCGCAGCCAAAGCAGTGATAAAACTGCTTGTCACGAGAGACGGTGAAAGAGGGAGATTTCTCGTTATGAAAAGGGCAGCAGGCCTGATAATCTTTGCCGGCTTTTTTCAGACCGATGCGGTTATCGATTAATTCAACGATGTCGGTTCTGGCCAACAGGTCGTCAATAAATTGTCTTGGAATTTTTCCTGCCATTTTTACCCTATCGCTTAGACGAAGAAACCGAGCGCTAGGCTCGGTTTACTTATAATCATACTTGATGCGGGGCTTATGCGCTAAGCTTCTGTTTAATTAAACCTGAAACTTTGCCCATATCAGCGCGACCTTCAGCTTTTGCTTTAATCACGCCCATTACTTTGCCCATGTCCTGCATGCCAGCGGCGCCGGTATCGGCGATTGCAGAATCGATCAATGTTGCTATCTCTTCTTCACTCAAAGGTTGAGGTAAGAAGGACTCCAGCACAGTGATCTCACCAGCTTCTACGTCGGCTAAGTCTTCGCGGCCAGCATCTTTATACTGAGTATAAGAATCGCGGCGTTGCTTTACCAGCTTCACTAGAACGGAGGTAATACCTGCGTCGTCCAGTGTCGTTTGGTTATCGATTTCTCGTTGCTTAACTTCAGCAAGGGCAGCACGAATAGCTGTAAGACGAGGTTTGTCTTTGGCTTTCATGGCTGCTTTTTGCGCGTCTTTTAACGTAGCTAACAGGCTCATATGCAAGACTCGCAGCGATTAGTATAATTTAACGCGACGTGCGTTTTCGCGAGAAAGCTTTTTCATGTGACGCTTTACAGCAGCTGCTTTCTTGCGCTTACGCTCAGCTGTTGGCTTTTCATAGTGCTCGCGACGACGAACTTCTGAAAGGATACCTGCTTTTTCACATGAACGCTTGAAACGACGAAGTGCTACGTCAAACGGTTCGTTCTCTCTTACTTTAATTACTGGCATTAAAAATTCACCTACCTAATTAGTGAGCTTTGCTCTAACCGACCAAAAAACGGTCAATTGGTTCAAAAATGGTGCGGTATTGTAAGCCGAAGCATCACCGCATGTAAAGACCAAATTATAGTTAAAATTGCAGCAACTGTCATGCCTAAAGCCCGACACGAGGTTGAACACCAGCATTTATACTAAACGGCCTATTATTTCAGCTGTTTAGCCTTGCTGTTGCCGGATAGTTAAGTGCGTTGGAAGAGTCGACAACAAACCTGACCCGCCAACTTTTCTTTTAAGATGGTCCAGTTTTCGGGGAAGGTGGGTGTACTTTCGCGTTCAAACTCGACATAAACCAGAGCATCTTCACTCAGCCAGTGATTGGCTTCGAGTAAAGCACAGCTGGTTTGCACCATATCGCGCCTGAACGGCGGATCAACAAAAACCAGATCATAAGCGTGTGGCGCTTCAGTGGCCAGTCTGGCCAAGGTGTCACCGTGCTCGACCTGGGCATTATCCAGCTTGAGGGTAACAATATTCTGTTGCAACTGCTGGGCAACTTGTTTATCGAATTCAAAAAAGGTAGCACTGTGCGCAAATCGCGATAAAGCCTCAAACCCGAGGCTACCAGAACCTGCAAAGCAATCTAATACTTTGGCATTTCTGACATCCTGCATCAGCCAGTTGAACAGGGTTTCTTTAACTCTGTCGGTGGTTGGTCTGAGCCCTTCAACGTCTTTGACTGGTAATTTACGACCCCGAAATCGGCCACTGATCACACGAATATGCCCTGACACTGGCTTTTTAGATTGTTGCTTTCTCATTTTTTACCAACTGCGTGCAAAATATGACGCTCAGTATACCGCATCGGGGCAGGAGTATAGCAAGATTTATTGCTGCCTGATGCCGTTATCAGACAGATATCATTAAGCTGTGATTTTTCATCCTATTGGAACATGGTACACTGTCGCCCCAACAATGACAGAGCTTGTTATCAGCCATGTACATGGCCTGTCAGGTCTTCCACCAGAGCGCTCATGCGCATGGATTATCTGCGCCAATAAGTTCTCACTAATTTGATTACACACTAAAACGGTATTTAGCGAGTTATGGGTAAAAAGAGCAAAATTCTATCCTGGTTAGGGTTCGGAAAATCAGACAAAAAACAGCAAGAAGCTGAACGAGAAGCCGCTCGCTTGGCCGAAGAACAGGCTGCGCGAGAAGAAGCCGAGCGTTTAGCCAAAGAGCAGGCGGAGCGTGAAGAAGCGGCGCGTTTAGCTAAAGAGCAGGCGGAGCGTGAAGAAGCCGAGCGCTTAGCTAAAGAGCAGGCGGAGCGTGAAGAAGCAGCGCGTTTAGCGAAAGAACAGGCGGAACGTGAAGAAGCCGAGCGTTTGGCCAAAGAACAGGCGGAACATGAAGAAGCCGAGCGCTTAGCCAAAGAACAGGCGGAACGTGAAGAAGCGGCGCGTTTAGCCAAAGAGCAGGCGGAACGTGAAGAAGCCGAGCGCTTAGCTAAAGAACAAGCAGAACGTGAAGAAGCAGCGCGTTTAGCGAAAGAACAAGCAGAACGTGAAGAAGCCGAGCGTTTAGCGAAAGAACAGGCGGAACGTGAAGAAGCCGAGCGCTTAGCCAAAGAGCTGGCTGAGCGTGAAGAAGCGGCGCGTTTAGCGAAAGAGCAGGCGGAAAGTGAAGAAGCCGAGCGTTTAGCCAAAGAGCAGGCGGAGCGTGAAGAAGCGGCGCGTTTAGCGAAAGAGCAGGCGGAACGTGAAGAAGCCGAGCGTTTAGCGAAAGAACAAGCAGAACGTGAAGAAGCAGCGCGTTTAGCGAAAGAGCAGGCAGAACGTGAAGAAGCTGAGCGTTTGGCGAAAGAACAGGCGGAACGTGAAGAAGCAGCGCGTTTAGCCAAAGAACAAGCGGAACGTGAAGAAGCAGCGCGTTTAGCCAAAGAGCAGGCGGAACGTGAAGAAGCAGCGCGTTTGGCGAAAGAGCAGGCGGAACGTGAAGAAGCTGAGCGTTTAGCCAAAGAACAGGCAGAGCGTGAAGAAGCAGCGCGTTTAGCCAAAGAACAGGCTGAGCGTGAAGAAGCAGAGCGTTTAGCCAAAGAGCAGGCGGAACGTGAAGAAGCGGAGCGTCAGGCTCAGGAACAAGAGAAGCCTAAAAAGAAAGGGTTCTTTGCACGTCTGAAGCAGGGCTTGTTAAAAACCAAGACCAACATAGGCTCCGGCTTTGCCAATATTTTCCGTGGCAAGAAGATCGACGATGAGTTGTTCGAAGATCTTGAAACACAATTACTGATGGCGGACATAGGTGTTGATACCACCATGAAGCTGATCGACAACCTGACCGATGCGGCAGATCGTAAACAGCTGAAAGACGGTGATGCCCTGTATGACCTGATGAAACAGGAAATGGCAGACATTCTGAAAGATGCTGAAAAGCCACTTGAGATCCCGGCCAATAAAAAGCCATTTGTGATCCTGATGGTAGGAGTTAATGGTGTCGGTAAAACCACCACAATCGGTAAGATGGCTAAGCAGTTCCAGGCTCAGGGAAAGTCTGTGATGCTGGCTGCGGGTGATACTTTCCGTGCAGCAGCGGTAGAGCAGCTGCAAGTATGGGGTGAGCGTAACGATATTCCCGTGATAGCTCAGCATACCGGTGCGGACAGTGCCTCGGTGGTATTTGACGCTTTCCAGGCGGCACAAGCACGTGATGTCGATGTATTAATTGCAGATACCGCAGGCCGCCTGCAAAATAAAGATAACCTGATGCAGGAGCTTGAAAAAATTGCACGGGTTATGAAGAAGCTGGATCCGGATGCGCCACACGAAGTGATGCTCACTATCGATGCCGGCACAGGCCAAAATGCGATTAGTCAGGTGAAACTATTTGATCAGGCTGTGGGTCTGACTGGCATTACCCTGACTAAGCTGGATGGCACGGCAAAGGGGGGGGTGATCTTTGCGGTTGCAGATCAATTTAAGGTACCTATCCGTTATATTGGTGTAGGCGAAAGTATTGACGACCTGAGAACATTTAAGAGCGATGACTTTATCGAAGCACTTTTTAGTCAGGATAATGAAAGCTAATAACCAAGTGCTGTTCTGATCCTGCTGGTCGGGATCAGGTAAATCGGAAGCAGTATAACGAAAGCAGGGCAGGCAATGATCAAGTTTGAGCAAGTCAGTAAAACTTACCCCGGAGGCCACCGGGCGCTGGAAAAGGTCAGTTTTGAACTCGCCAAAGGTGAGCTGGCATTTCTGACCGGTCACAGTGGTGCGGGTAAGAGTACCCTGCTTAAATTGATCAGCCTGATGGAACGTCCGTCTGCAGGGCGTGTTGCTATCAATGGCGTCGATCTGAATCAAATCAAAAATAGCCAGGTGCCTTATATTCGCCGCGACATTGGCATCATATTCCAGAACCATCGCTTGCTGGAGCGCTATAACGTATTTGATAATGTGGCACTGCCTTTAGTTATAGAAGGCACACATCACAAACATATGACCAAGCGCGTCCATGCCGCGCTGGATAAGGTTGGTCTGCTGGATAAAGTAAAGTGTCAGCCGAGCACTTTGTCCGGCGGTGAGCAGCAGCGAGTGGGTATTGCACGAGCGATTGTGAATTCACCCCCTTTATTACTGGCAGATGAGCCGACCGGTAACCTGGACCCTGAATTGTCGATGGAAATTCTCAAATTGTTTGAAGACTTCAACCGCCATGGTACGTCGGTTATGATTGCCACCCACGATCTGGGGTTGATCGCACGGATGAAATATCGCAGCCTGACCCTGGATCACGGCCGCTTGATTCAGGATCCTTTGTTAGGGTCTTCGCTGCCGGGAGACACGCTATGAGTTTATTGTTCAAAGGCCGCGGCTCGCAAAACGACAAGCAAAGCAAATCAGTGATCCTGAAGTGTTACTTCTTCATTATTACTATCCTGCGTCAGGGCGTGCACAGTTTAGGCGAAATGTGGCGCACACCCATGGCGTCGATGATGACCATTCTGGTGTTAGGTTTGAGTCTGACACTACCCACCACACTTTATGTGGTGGTCAAGAATGTTCAGAAAGTCAGTAGCGGTTTTCAGGAGGCAGCAGAGATTTCTTTGTTCGTCAAAGAAACCGTGAGTGAGCAGGCGACGCAAACTCTGGTTAAACGATTAGCGCTATATCCTGAAATTGAAACTGTCAGTTTCATAGGCAAAGATAAGGCGCTGGAAGAGTTCAAATCTATTTCCGGGTTCGGCCAGGCACTGGATTATCTCGAAGAAAACCCGTTGCCTAGCGTGGTCCTCGTGACACCGACGGTACGCCATCGCAGTGCGCAGGCGGCTAATGCCTTGCTAAATAAACTTGAGCAGGAAAGAGAAATTGAGTTTGGCAAACTGGATATTGAGTGGCTTGAACGCCTTAATGCCTTACTCAGCCTGCTTAAAGAAAGCGTGATCACCATTGGTCTGTTATTGCTTACCGCAGTTGTGTTGATCATCGGTAACACAATCCGTCTGTCTATTATGGATAAAAAAGAAGAGATCCAGGTGCTTAAACTCGTGGGCGCAACGAACACCTTTATTCATACCCCATTTTTGTGGACTGGGATCTGGTATGGCATTATTGGCGGCCTGATTGCGTTTATCTGCGTTATGCTGATGTTATGGTGGCTTGAGTCTGCGGTTGCTATGGTTGTTGGGGTATATCAGAGTAACTTCGTATTGCAGGGCTTATCGGGAAGCGAACTGATGTGCTTGCTGCTTCTGGCTGTTGCCCTGGGCTTTGTCGGTTCCTTTCTATCGGTACAGAAGTACATAAAGGACATTGAACCTGATAAGGTTTAGCACCCGGGCAGCGCGTCCGCTGAGATAACCGAGTGCTAACTTGAGTTTGGGCTTAGCACTCTTGCAAACAATTTTAGCACCTTTACCCCCTAAATTAGCACTCCAAAATATCGCTACTTAGACTTATCTGAATACAGGCTTAGCAAGCTCACTTTTTTACAGTTAAAATAACCCATATAAATCAAGGATTTAATTATTAATTAAAGTGTAATAATAAAAGGCTTGATCTTTGAGGGTGAAAAGTAGTAGATTGCATTTAGCACTCTAAGGTAAAGAGTGCTAAAATTGGCAAAACGAATTATCACTGAGGTGAAAAATGAGTAAAGACATTTATGCGATGGCACTGACCGCTGGGCAACAAAGCGCGAGTATAGAAGGCTACCTACAATCGGTAAGTTCTATTCCGATGCTGGATGCTGAGCAGGAGAAAGCGCTGGCAACCCGCCTACACGAGGATGGGGATTTGCACGCAGCAAAGCAGCTCATTATCTCTCACTTACGATTTGTTGCGCATATTGCCAAAAGCTACTCTGGTTATGGCCTGCCACAGGCAGACTTAATCCAGGAAGGCAACATCGGTCTGATGAAAGCGGTGAAGCGCTTCAATCCGACAGTGGGTGTGCGTCTGGTGTCGTTTGCAGTACACTGGATCAAGGCTGAAATCCACGAATACGTGCTTAAAAACTGGCGTATTGTTAAAGTTGCGACGACCAAAGCGCAACGTAAACTATTCTTCAACCTGCGCAAAAACAAAAAGCGTCTGGGTTGGTTTAACCAGGAAGAGATCACCACAGTTGCTAATGAGCTGGGTGTGAGCGAAAAAGAAGTACGTGAAATGGAATCGCGGATGAGTGGTCAGGACATGGGCTTTGACCTGACGTCAGACGATGACGACAATGCACCGAGCAGCAGCTTCTCACCGGTTCAGTATTTAACGGATGCCAGCAGTGATGTGGCAGAAGTGATTGAAGAAGAGCAATGGCAGGAGCAATCACAAAACCGCCTGATTGCGGCCATGAAGACGCTGGATGAGCGTTCTCAGGACATCGTTGCCGCGCGCTGGTTATCAGAAGATAAGGCCACGTTACAAGACCTGGCGGATAAATACCAGGTGTCAGCGGAGCGAGTGCGTCAGCTGGAAAAATCTGCAATGAAGAAGTTGCAGGCAGCAATGAGCTAATTATTTAAGCTGTATAAAGAAATTGTAGAATGCCGCTCAATAGAGCGGCATTTTTTATGACTGTAATAAAATTGAGCTTACAAGTGTACGCCTATTTGATTATAATGCGCCGACTTGATAATAGGAGTCTCTATTTTGTTAGCTGTAGTTCGAATTCTGGCAATGGCGCTGTTCATTATCCTCAGTTGTCTGGCAGGCCTGACATTAAGCCTTATCCGTCCATTCCATGCCAATAATGTGCATGTGATTGCCTCCTGGTTTGGCAAGATGTCCCGTGTGATCGGGGTTAAACTGGAAGTCTCGATTGATCCCGGTGCCAAAGATCTTGGCCCGGCCATGTACATTGCCAATCATCAAAACAACTATGACTTGTTCACTTTACCTGCTGTTGTACCGCACAACACGGTAAGTATGGGTAAGAAAAGCCTGAAATGGGTACCATTTTTCGGGCAACTATATTGGCTGTCCGGCAACATTTTAATCGACCGAGCCAATCGCACTAAAGCGGTGAATACATTGGGCAAGTCTATCGCGAAAATCAAACAACGGGGAATGTCTCTATGGATGTTTCCGGAGGGCACGCGTAGCTATGGCAGAGGCTTATTACCCTTTAAAACGGGGGCGTTTCATACTGCGATGAGTGCAGATGTGCCGGTCGTACCTGTGTGTATGAACAACACTGCAGGTCAGATCAAACTCAATCGCTGGGATAATGGCACTGTCTATATTGATATTCTGGCGCCAATTCCGTTAGATAAAGACACACCAGCGCGAGAGCATGCTAAGCAGATCCATGCTAAAATGGCGGAACATATTGCACAGTTAGACGAAAAAGTGAGAGCAGCACGTGGAAAATTGGCAAGAGATCAGTGAAGACATCGTTGAGTCGTTGTTAGAAGATGGATCGAACCCCGATGTATTGTATGAAGTAGAGCATCATTTTGTCAGTGAAGACTTTGAGAAACTTGAACAAGCAGCGCTCGCTGCCTTTAAACTAGGTTATGATGTAGAAGATCCAGCGGAACTTGAACTGGAAGATGGCAGCAAAATCTGGGGTTTTGATGTAGTGGTTGAAGCTGAACTAGATGCTGAAGTGATTATGGAAGATGTCACCAAGCTGGTTGAAATTGCTACGCACTGTGGCGTTGAATATGATGGCTGGGGCACCTACTTCCAGGAGTAATTCAGCATCGCAACAATAGGTCAGAGTGCTGTTTAGCCTCTGACTGCACATTAATTAATAAACACTCATTCTTTTTTCTTAAACTCACACCATTTACTAGACAATTTAGTCTGGCCTATGCATATTAGTGCAATTTACACTGCCGTCAGGCATCATGCGAGCGATATGCGAGTCACCCTCCCTATTGAAGAGTTAAAACCCGGCATGTTTGTGGACAGCGTTCACAAGCAAAAGTCAGGCGCTGAAGTTAAAATCAAATCTCGAGGCATGGTTCGGGATGAAGCTATCATTGCCCGTCTGGCCGCGAACGGGGTGGTTGAGCTGAATATTGACTTTGCTCAAAGTGATATTCCGGTACCTGAAAAATACCAGGCCCCTGAAGTAAAACAAGACAAGCCAGAAGCGAAGCCAAAAGAAAAACCTGCTAAGGAAACAAAGACACAGCTCACTAAAGACAAAGAAATCAGTCTTGAAGATGAGTTTGCCAACGCAGCGAGGCAGTTTGAACAGCACAATAAGCAACTGCAAATGCTGTATGGTAATTTAACGGCAGGCATGCAGGTTGATATGACACTGATCAATGATATCAGTCAGGAAATCGTCGGTTCTGTGCTGAGAAATACCAATGCTATGGCAATCCTTACCCGGATCAAAGACAAAGAGGGGTTTAACTGGCGCCATATGATCAACTGTGCCATCTTGGTCACCGTCTTTGCAAAGTATCTGGGCCTTGGTAAGAAGGTAATTGAACAAATGGCAATTGGTGCCATGCTACACGACGTCGGACATACCAAGATACCTCAGGGGATCATTGATAAGAATGGCCCGCTAAACAAGCTGGAAATGAAAACCATGCAACGCCATGTTGCGCAGTCTCTCGGGCTTACCCGTGACGCGCCAGGGATCACTCCACTGATGCTCGATATGATTGTCAGCCACCATGAGCGCCTGGATGGTAGTGGTTATCCTCGCCGCCTGCAAGGTATGCAGATCAGCAAAGCTGCGCGCATAATGGCCATTGTGGACGTGTATGAGGGGATGACCGCAGAGCGCCCTCATCGAGATGGCGACGAACCCCTGGTAGCATTGCGGTATTTGCTGGCTAACAAGGCACAGTTTGATCCTGTGCTGGTACAACATTTTATCAAGTGTATTGGTGTACATCCGGTAGGCACGATTGTTAAGCTCAGTAATGAGCGCCTGGCGCTCGTATTGGAAGGTAATCGAGGTGCACCGACCGCACCCAAAGTACGAGTCTTTTACAATACCAAGCATATGCACCATATCACAGCCAAAGATATTGATTTAAACGAGCAAGATAAAATCAAGATCGCATCTACCGTTCGACCTTTAGATTATCAAATCAATTTATCCCGTCTGTTAAAAGATCATCTGCTCGTTTAAGCTTACGCTTTTGCCATTGCGCAGATAACAAGGCTCCGGCAAGGCAGCTGGCCATCATCAGGATCCATACCAGAGTGCCTTTTTCAGTATGCAGGGCCAGACAGCTAAACATTAAGGCAAGCAGGGCACTGAGTATTGCTGCTAACCAGTATTGGTTGAGCGGGTTGTCGCATTGCCCGGCCCGTTGACAAGCACAATAGTTTGCTTTGCATAGACTGTAGACGCTAAGTCCACAGAATGTCAGTGCACCGATCATTAATACTGCCAGCATAGCCCTAACCTCCCTACAAATACCCTGAATCTTCAGAGCTGTGAATGTGGCTAAGAGTATATGCGAAACATCTACCTCTTTTCAATAGTAATGAGAATTAATATCATTTGAGTCTGTGGCAATAGGGTTAGAGTAATTGCTCTTGCCCTGATCTGATGTGTTAATAAATTGCGTTAAATGCTCCAATTTTGCTCAATTGGGTGGTTAAAAGTGTTTAAGTTGCGGATTTTTCTTCGTCTTTTATGTACTGTGTGGGCAATTTTTTATTCTTGTTGAATAACATTTGAGGTTGAGAATGAATACAGTACTACGCGCATTGGTAGCGACAGGTTTGATGGCGGCGTCTTCGCAGTCACTGGCAGCGGCATTTCAGCTGGCTGAGCAAAATGTTTCCGGGTTGGGCCGTGCCTATGCTGGCGAAGCCAGTGCCGCTGATGATGCGTCGGTTGTGGCACGTAACCCCGCGTTAATGGGCCAGTTCGAGGGCGTTCAGGTGAGTGCTGCAGCTATGTATGTTGAACCGGATGTTAGCTTAGAAGGTACATCTACTAACAATGGGTTACCTGCAAACCTGCTGGACGATAACAGCATTGCGCCAAGTGCCGTGGTACCTGCCGTATTTATGATAGCACGTTTGAACGAGCAGTGGTCTGTCGGTGCGGGGATCTACTCTCAATTTGGTCTGGCAACTGAGTTCGATAAAGACTATGTTGCCGGCCAGCTGGCAGGTGAGACTGAAATAGTTACGATCAATACGGGTGTCTCTGTGGCCTATGAAATTGACGCACAATGGACACTGGCACTGGGCCTGAATCATGTTTATGCCGACGCAAAAGTGATCCGTCATCTGGGTGCAAACCCTTTACAAGCCCCGGCCAGCACAGAAGTGGTTAACCTGGAAGGGGACGACAGTGGCTATGGCTGGAACCTGGGTCTGAGTTATCAAATTGATGCTGACAACCGTTTGGGTTTTCATTATCGCAGCGAAACAGATATTACCTTTGACGGTCATTTCAGTAACCAGATCCCGGCGGTACTTGGTGGAACCAATGGGGCTGCGCTGGCTGGTACACTGGATCTGACGCTTCCTGCGATGGCTGAAATTTCTGGTACACATAAACTGACCGAGCCTATGACGTTGCACTACAGCGTGCTGTGGACGGGTTGGAACAGCTTTCAGGAGCTTGAAGCGCAAGTGGCCGGTAAGCCCGTGTTTAATAAACAGGAGCTTTTCGATAACTCATTGCGTTTCTCTGTTGGGGGCGATTATCAGTGGAGTGAGTCTCTGAAATTGCGTGCAGGTCTGGCTTATGACAGCTCACCGGCCAATGAGTCGCATATGTCTATCTCCATTCCGGACACTGACCGTACCTGGTACTCATTCGGTGCTGAGTATCAACTGAGCGAAGCGGCGAGCGTGGACTTAGGGTTGAGTATTCTGCGTGGTAAAACTCAGACCTTTGTTGAGAAAGACAGCCTTGGTAGCGAGTGGGGCTTTAAGTCCAAAGGTCATGCTACGGTTGTGGGCATTCAGTATAATCACAGCTTCTGAACATATGCGTAATAAAAAAGCGGCTAGAGAGCCGCTTTTTATTGCTTACAGGAGTGCTTTCAATTGATAAAGCAGGTCGTGAGCTGCTCGGGGCGATAGCTCGTCCGGGTCAATCTCTGCAAGCATTTGTTCGACTTCAGACGGTTCACTGACCAAAGGCAAACTTTGCTGTATTTGGGATGCCGGGGCTGTCTGCGGGCTTTCGACCACACTTTGGTGTTGCTCCAGCAAGGCCAGTTTACGCTTGGCCATGGCCAGCACCGCTTTGGGTACTCCTGCGAGTCCGGCGACCTGCAAGCCAAAGCTTTTACTCGCGGCGCCTTCCATGACCGTGTGTTTAAACGCAATGGTGTCGTTATGCTCAACGGCATCCAGATGCACATTGACCAGGCCTGATTGCTGTTCAGCCAGTTCTGTCAGCTCAAAATAATGGGTGGCAAACAGCGTTTTGGCGGCTATTTTACCAGCCAGATAGTCGGCGGTCGCATAAGCCAAAGAGAGACCATCGTAGGTACTGGTACCCCGGCCAATTTCGTCCATTAAGACCAGAGATTGTGCCGTTGCGTTGTTCAGTATGGTGGCCGTTTCGGTCATTTCAACCATAAAGGTTGAGCGTCCGGAAGCCAGATCGTCACTGGCGCCGATTCGGGTGAAAATGCGGTCAACTTTGCCTATTTGAGCTGCACTGGCAGGGACATAACTGCCAATGTGTGCCATCAGCACGATCAGCGCTGTCTGACGCATGTAGGTCGATTTACCGCCCATATTGGGACCTGTGATGATCAGCATCTTGCGATCCGCATTGAGGTGGACCGGGTTGGCAATAAAGGGCTCTTTACTGACCTGCTCTACGACCGGGTGACGACCGGCTTCGATGTGGATCTCATCGCCATTACTCAATTCAGGTTTACAGTAATCCAGCGTTTGCGCCCGCTCTGACAGAGTATTGAGTACATCCAAATCGGCCAGCGCCGCCGCCATGGTTTGTAGCTGCTCTATATAGGGCGCAATCAAAGTAAACAGCTCTTCATACAGCTGCTTTTCAAGCGCCAGTGCCTTGCTTTGGCTACCCAGGACTTTGTCTTCATGCTCTTTGAGCTCAGGAATGATATAGCGCTCGTTGTTTTTCAGTGTCTGACGGCGAATATATTCAGGCGGCGCCAGGTGTGAGTTGGCTTTGCTGATCTCAATATAAAAGCCATGTACTTTGTTGTAGCCAATTTTCAGTGTGCTGATCCCGGTGCGCTCACGTTCACGCTCTTCGAGCTGATCCAGCACATCTGTAGCCCCTTCACTGAGCGCACGCCATTCATCCAGCTCACTATTATAACCGGGTGCAATTACACCGCCATCGCGGATCAGTACGGGTGGGTTGTCTATGATGGCACGCTCTAACAATTCCTGAAGTTTTGGCAAAGTCGGAGAATGTGCGCGGATCTGCTGCAGTCTTGGATCGCGACTTTCTCCAAGTAGTTGATGTAGCGGCGGCAGGGCCTGCAATGCATTACGTAACCGGGTGAGGTCTCTTGGGCGCGCATTGCACAGCGCTAGGCGAGCAACCACACGTTCAATATCACCAATCTGACGCAGACCGTCGTACACCTCGATAGCAAGCTGGGATTCGATCAGGCTGGCAATGGCATTGAGCCGGGCATTGAGCTCGTCACGGTTGCGCACCGGTGTGTGAATGCGTCGTTTTAGCAATCGTGAGCCCATTGGGGTCGCTGTTTTATCCAGTACTTGTGCCAGGGTATTCTCTATACTGCCAGACAAGTTGACAGTCAGTTCAAGGTTTTTACGCGTGGCGGCATCCAGAATAACTGCATGCTCGTTTTTCTCCAGCGTAATGGCTCGAATATGGGGTAGTGCAGTGCGCTGAGTGTCTTTGACGTATTGCATCACACATCCAGCTGCAACTAACCCCGTTTTGGCTTCTGCAACACCAAAGCCGATGAGGTCCTGTGTACCGAATTGCTGGCAAAGCAGATGGGTGGCGGTGTCGAGATCAAATTCCCAGTCCGGGCGCCGTCTGGCGCCTTTCACCTGCTCTAGCACCAACAGGTTGCTAAATGACTCGGGGTAAAGTAACTCTGCGGGTTGTAACCTCTGTAACGTAGAGCTCAGCGCTTCGTCGGTGGTCAGCTCAACTATGTTAAATCGTCCGGAGTTGATGTCCAGGTAAGCCACGCCATAGCGTTGTTTATCTTGCCACAGAGCCGCAAGCAGGTTGTCCTGACGTTCTTGCAGCAAGGCTTCATCGGTCACAGTACCTGGGGTGACGATACGTACGACTTTGCGTTCAACAGGGCCTTTGCTGGTCGCGGGGTCGCCGACCTGCTCGCAGATCGCCACAGACTCGCCCATCTGGACCAATCGAGCCAGGTAATTTTCAACTGCATGATAAGGCACCCCAGCCATTGGAATGGGCGCACCGCCCGCTTTACCTCTATGAGTCTGGGAAATATCCAGCAGTTGGGCGGCGCGGATGGCATCGTCAAAGAACAGCTCATAGAAATCACCCATACGATAAAACAGCAGAATATCCGGGTGTTGTGCTTTGATCCTAAGATACTGCTGCATCATGGGGGTTTGTTGTTTTATAGTATGTTCGGAATAAAGATCTAACGACATTACTTATACCTAAAGGAAATGAGTATGGAGCTTCATACTGAGATAGCCGGGCTGGCGGCACAATTGGGCACTATTCTAACGAATAACGCGATGACAATCACTACTGCAGAATCATGTACTGGTGGTGGCATTAGCTATGCGTTAACAGATACACCAGGGTCATCAGCTTATATAGAACGTTGCTTTGTTACTTACAGCAACGATGCAAAATCAGAGTTATTAGGCGTTGCACAGAAGACCCTGGCAGAGTTTGGCGCAGTCAGTGAGCAGACGGTTTATGAGATGGTGCAGGGCGCAGCCGCTGCGGCACAAGCAGATGTAGCGATTGCGGTATCCGGTATTGCTGGCCCTGGAGGAGGGTCATTGGAAAAACCTGTGGGTACTGTATGGTTTGGCTTCTATTTACAGGGAAAAGTACTGTGTGAACGGGGGAGTTTTAGCGGTAATAGAGCGGAAGTTAGAGAGCAGGTTATTGAATTTTCAATAAGAAAAATAATTTCTCTGCTAAATGCTTAAAATATGCTTGATACTGTAATTCTATACAGTATACTTGTCGTCAATACGCTAGATTGGAGAAGCAAATGAACGATAACAAACAAAAAGCGCTCGACGCTGCATTGTCTCAGATCGAGAGACAATTTGGTAAAGGCTCTATCATGAAACTAGGTGACAGCCAGGCGCTGGACATTGAAGCCGTTTCAACAGGCTCACTGGGATTGGACATTGCTTTGGGTATCGGCGGCTTGCCAACTGGTCGTATTGTAGAAATTTATGGTCCTGAATCATCAGGTAAAACAACGCTGACGCTGCAAGCTATTGCGGAAGCGCAAAAGCAAGGTAAAACGTGTGCGTTCGTGGATGCTGAGCACGCGCTGGATCCTGTCTATGCAGAGAAACTGGGTGTCAATGTAAACGATTTACTTGTGTCTCAGCCTGATACGGGTGAACAGGCTCTTGAGATCTGTGACATGCTGGTACGCTCAGGTGCGGTAGACGTGGTTGTAGTGGACTCTGTTGCAGCACTGACGCCAAAGGCTGAAATTGAAGGCGAGATGGGTGATACCCACGTAGGTTTGCAAGCACGTCTGATGTCTCAGGCTCTACGTAAACTGACGGCCAATATTAAGCGTTCAAATACGTTATGCATCTTTATCAACCAAATTCGTATGAAGATTGGTGTGATGTTTGGTAACCCGGAGACTACAACCGGTGGTAACGCGCTTAAGTTCTACGCTTCTGTGCGTTTGGATATTCGTCGTATCGGCTCTGTGAAAGAGGGCGATGAGGTTATCGGTAACGAAACCCGAGTTAAAGTTGTTAAGAACAAAGTTGCTCCGCCATTTAAGCAAGCTGAATTTATCATCATGTATGGTGAAGGTACCTCTAAGCAGGGTGAGCTGATTGATTTAGGCGTCAAGCATAAGCTGGTTGATAAAGCCGGTGCCTGGTTTAGCTATAATGGTAATAAGATTGGTCAGGGTAAAGCGAACTCGATTAAGTTCCTGAAAGAAAACACGGCAATTGCTGATGAAATCGAAGGCAAGTTACGTGAAATGTTACTTCTTCAGGCAACCATTAAGCCGGAAGAAGGTGAAGATCAAGGTCTGGCTGACACGCAAGATCTGGAGCTATAAAGACTACTAGCGTAGCGGAGCACTCAGCAGTTCATATGGGTGCTCCTTTTGCCATTGTTTAGTGTACTGCCGGCCGTTACGACTCCCCCCTTCGATGTGTCTGAATGCTTGTGTAGCGCTATTGAAAGGATATTCCCTCTCATTTCTGACCAAGTTATTCTTTTTCATATTGATGAACAGCGGCCTGAATCACTTCATCAAATCTTCAAAGCAGCCTTATTATCATAGAACGCCTTTCAACAAAGTAGATTTAACTTTTACCCACGTTGGCAGGCTGTCACGGTTGTACAGGCATGACAGATCGTATTGTGAAACGTATACAGTATGACTGATACTGCATTCTGCTAAGGCTATAGGCATACTGTTGTCCTTGCGTGTAGTCTCGTCTCGGTTGCTGTATCAACTTGCAAATCGCCATTGTGGCCGGCAATGCAAGCCTGTGCAGAGGCACGAGTATTGGACCTAAAATGTTCACCTTGTCATTCCAGCAAGCAGGGGTTGTATATAGGTTGGTGAAAATTATCCGATTTGGAATAGGTATGGATTACATGGGACCTGTACTCAAATTCTTTGTTCCACTTTGCAGCGTAATTCACAGGTTTAGCATGATTAATCTTCCAACTCATTTAATGTGGTAAATGGTATCGATGAGTTCGGAATATATCTAGTGATGATAGGATTTTGTCTGAGTATCGTTGCGATTTTCTCACATCCTTTTTAGCGACCACAATCGTACGAGTTGTACCAGTTTGAACGATTGAGAGTTCTATTCTGAGAAAAGAGAAGGCTGATGATGCGTCCATGCCGCTGAGACAATTAGATCGATAAAGAAGGGAATAAAACTGCGAGCTTGCCCTAAGGCATAGATTATAAAAAAGAAATTTTTTAGCCATACTTGCTGGCTCAAGTTGAACAAGCTTTGCATGAAATTGATATTATGGCAGAGATAATAAAAAAGCCGCGTAAACGCGGCTTTAATTCAGTTTACTCTAGTAATTAGCTACCGCCAGTACCAGTTATGGTCTGAACAGTACAAGTAACTGGAATATCAAGCGTTGCAGCTGTTGTGTTAGCTTCAATGGCCTGAGTGAACCAAGTGTTGTTGTTCGGGTTCTTATAACGAACTGTGTAAGCCGCCGAATCACCACTCTCCAGGCTTACTTCAAACTGACCTGAAGGGTAGAAAGTCTTAACGAAGCGACCACCGCGGAACAGCTGAGCGATAGTTGGTGTAGAGATAGGTGTTGGCTGCTCGTCTGCATTATTGCTTGCACACACAAACTGAGGTGTTAGTGGCTTAACAATGTTAGTAGCAGGCGCTGTAGTCAGCTGTAGAGTACCGCCATTAAGGTCACACAGGTTAGTGAATTGTACACCTGATGCTGCACCATCATCATCTAGGTTAAGCGTTGTTGTACCATCAGCAAGCGTGACACCATCCAGAATGTTCACACCGTCTTTCATCATTTTCAGTTTAACTGGGAATGAAGGTGGGTTTCTGAAAGTACCTTTTGCAAGATTGGTACGGTTGTATGCGCCAATCAATAGACGGTAGCTGTTAGCTTCAACCAGTACATCTGCATATACCTGGCTGTCATTGCCGTTTGAATCCTTGATGTCGAAGCTTAGGCGACGGTTAGTACACTTTTCAGCATCCAGGATGTAAGTGAAGAAATCCAGGTTCCAGTAAGACAGGTGGTTAACCGATACCGCTACGTTGTGTGTTGTTGCTTCTGCGTTTGCATCTGCTTTAACTACACCATAGCTTTCGAAAGACCACTTACCTGCATCTTCGTCGTAGCTCCACACAGGGAAGATGTCATTCACTGCGATTTGACGTGGTGCAACAGCTTGAGTACATACACCGTTTTTGAACATGCCTGCTTCAGCTGCCGCTTTAACTGCTGCTGCATCAGATGCGTCGCCGTCAAAAGTCATCGGACAGGTGTTTGACGTGTTTTTGTCAACTTTCATTGCAACTTTGATGTCACCATCAGCGAAGTTGTCAACTTTAGTGCCGTTGTCATCAACTAGCTCGATTGCAACAAAACCACCAGTAGCGAATGAACCTTCACGACTAGTTGTTTCGTCTTCAGAGACTGTCAGGCCAAGGCCGCCAGGGAAAGCATCAAGAGAAGACTCTTGTGTAGCAGCATCGTCAGCTTCAGAAGTTGAACGAGTCGCTTCGTTACCGAAGTAAGCAACAGTCAGAGTTGGAACTGATTCAAGCTCTTTATTATCTTTGTCACGGAACTTAGTACCGTTATTCAAAGTAACCGATACACCACCGGCTGCTTTGTTAGTGTTCTTAGCTGCGTCAAGATCTTTGGTTAGAGTGATGCTATCCGCACCTTCAAGAGCCAGACCGCCTGCAGCAGTATAGGACGTTGTTACACCATCGCCAGCAAGGTTAGCAAGTGTGCTTGTAGTCGCAATGATAGGTGCTGCGTTATCTGCTTGCTCAAGAGTGCGAGCGGTTAGACGAACCTGATCAGCAACGTCTGCATCTGTGCTTGTCAGTTCAACAGTACCTGAATTCGAAAGGAAGCCGTCAGCTGTGATCACGAAATCAAAAGACAGGCCGTCAGCAGGAATTGCATTTACAGTAAATGCAAATGAACCGCCTGTTGCTGCTTTATCTTCGTCTGTCAGTGCTTCGCCCGCAGTGTTCAGGATGCTCGCAGCGTTGTTGCCAGTGAATTTGATAGTAGCACTAACTTCGTCGCTCAGTGGCACACCTTTGGAGTCTGTAACTACGATTGAGAAAGAACCCGCTTGCTTTTCAACAACAATGTCGCCAGGTAAAACTGCAACTGTTTTGTCTTCCGGTGGCGGCTTGATATCAACGTTATTGTCATTGTCGCTAAAGCAGCCTGCTAAACTAACTGATAAACCCAATGCTAGGGCAAGTTTAGTTAGTTTGAATTGTTTGTTTCCCATGATTTTTACCTTTTCCTTTAAATCCAAGTAAACTGAGAGTAGTCACTAATGCCTTGCAGATGTAAGAGAGCCTTGCCCCGCATGCAAATTAGTGTTTAGAGGATAAGCCGACATTAATTTTTCGTCAAGTGAAGTGCTCGAACTTTATCCAAAATTTCACATAAAATAATAACCTACTGATGTACTTTTGAGTTATTACGCCATATGTGTTAATAATCCATTTTTCTGAAGAATAATGAACGATTAAATTTGTGCAAATGCGTCTATAAATGCTTGCAATTTAGTCAGGTCAACCGGCTTCAAGCCGTCTGGTGTTCTTACAATTAACCCTTTTTCAACAAGCTCAGTAACGACTCGACGGTATGCGCGCTCAGTTGTGGCGAACCGTTCAGCTTCAGCACTGACCGTTGAATAGGCACGTAACAATGCTGGATGATTGTTTTCGGCTCTGAGCAGACAATCTTTAGCAATATTGTAGCTTAATGGCAGTAACAATTTATCCAGGTTTATTTTTTGGTTCTCAGTGAATTTTGCTGCAATGGTTTGTGCGGTATACAGGCTCAATTCAGGCTGAGAAAGCAATAGTTGTCGCCAATGTTTGAGTTCAATCAAATTATATTGGACATCATTAAGACACGTTACAGTGTATATACAGGGTTGATTATTGAGCGCTTCAATTTCACCTATCAAAGTATTATTGCAGTCCAGCTGGCCAAGCAACAGGCGCCGACCATTACCGACATCGTAACTGAAAGACACCGTACCACTTCTCACCAGAATCAGCTTTGTGAGTGGCTCATCCTGATGGATTAGCACTTCTTTTTTTGTGTGCTGAAAACTGTTTCCTGCAAAACTGAGCAGCTGTTCCACCAAAGTGGTTGAAAAATGATATTGAAACATCTGGATGGCTCTTCGGACAATTGTCCTATTTATTAATTTGTTATGAAGATAGCATGACACTTATCGGTTTCACGCTAACTCACCCGATTGAGAGGCTAAGTGCTTTTCACCCCCGTTCCCGTGTTAGAGCTTATTTCAGGTCCTAATTTCTGTGGGGTTTAGTGAGTTAGCCTTTTTATTCGTGTAGCCTGTGCTGATGGCAACCGCGGTTGTTATTAACGCAGGCCGACGCCAGCTAAGCTGATATCATTATCCAGCATTCTGAGCCTTGGCGTCTACACTGAATAATGCTAACTCACTTGCGAGGAGAGAACAAATGACTTGGGAACTTTTAGGTTATGTTGCGTCTGCTTTTTTAGTCATTTCTCTGATGATGTCCAATGTGGTTAAATTACGTTGGTTCAACCTCGCAGGGTGTATATGTTTCACCATATATGGGGTGATGATCACGGCCTGGCCCGTTGCCTTAACCAATGGTTTGTTGGCACTGGTGAACATTTATCATCTGGCTAAGCTGCACAAGGCAGATAACAGTCCTCAGTCATAAAGAGCGAGCGCGGTTACACGACCGCGCTGTGTATTTATTTTATCATCATCAATTAATCTTTCGAATAACGTAACTGACCTGCAATCCAGGTTTGCATGACCTGAATATCTCTTATTTCCTGCTCCGGCACTTTAAAATAATCTTTGTCCAGTAAGATAAAATCAGCCCATTTCCCCTGCTCCAGACTGCCTAATTTGAATTCCTGAAAAGCAGCGTAAGCTGCATCGAGAGTGAATGCCTGCAAGGCTTGCTTACGGGTTAGTCGTTCGTGATTGCGCCAGCCTTGTTGTGGGTATTGTTGGGCATTCATACGGGTAACGGCTGCATGCAGACCATGGAAAGGATTAGCCAGTTCAACGGGAAAGTCTGACCCTGCTGCAACTTTACTACCTTGCTGCAAGAAAGTTTGCCACGCATAGGCACCTTGTAATTGCTCGTCGGTGAGCCTCTGCTCAGCCATGTGCATATCCGATGTTGCATGGACAGGCTGCATT
This sequence comes from Pseudoalteromonas sp. AWH4_217, assembly GCF_056161105.1. Classification (NCBI taxonomy): domain Bacteria; kingdom Pseudomonadati; phylum Pseudomonadota; class Gammaproteobacteria; order Alteromonadales; family Pseudoalteromonadaceae; genus Pseudoalteromonas; species Pseudoalteromonas sp. AWH4_217. Next base: position 233,216 of record NZ_JBSWYM010000002.1, read on the forward strand.
GACGGAATAATGTCCAGTGCTTTGAAGCGGGGAATATCGCCCGGTTCAATGATCTGGGCATGCTCGATCCGATTCCTTAACAGTTTCCCGCCGGTTGTTTTAAAGACTTTCTCGTAGCTATCCAACACCAAACGGTTGGCTCGGTCACCTATTGCATGAGTATGTGCACTGAAACCATGCCTGACTGCCTGTGAAATAAGTTGTTCCAGGTGCTGGGGTTGCTCAAGCATCAGTCCCCGATATCCCTGACGGTCTTTATAATCTTTGAGCAGCGCAGCCCCACGGCTGCCTAATGCTCCATCTGCATAGATTTTGACACTGCGGATAGAAAGCATGTCACGTTTATCTTTGTAGACACCGGCTTGCAGCATACTATCCAGCTGCGGATCCGCTGCGCTGAGCATGGCATAGATGCGCAGTGGTAAGGTTTGGGATTCTGCGCGGCTTCGGTACAGCTTCCAGGTTTGTTTGCCTATGCCCGCATCGTGCGCACTGGTAATCCCCAGGCTGAGCAGATGTGCGCCGGCTTTATTCAGAGACTGACTTAAGTGTGCAGATGAAGTAGGGGGGATGTATTTTCTTATCAGGCTTTCAGCTTTATCGATAAATACACCAGTTGGGTTGCCTGAAGCGTGGCGAATGATCTCTCCGCCAGCGGGAGATTGACTCTGGGCGTCAATCCCGGCCAGCGCCATGGCTTGACTATTCACCCAGATTGCGTGTCCATCAACACGAGTAAGCACAACAGGTCTGTCTTTGACAAATCTATCCAGATCCTCAGCCGTTGGAAATGTACTGGGTGTCCAGCGAGTTTGATCCCAGCCTCGTCCCAGGATCCAGCCTTTGGGGTTTTCTTTGCTGAAAGCGGCTAATAATTTGCCGACTTCTTCGACTGAACCTGCTTCACGAATATCAAGTCGGGAGAGGTTATTTCCCAGTCCAATAACATGGCCATGCGCATCAATCAGACCGGGCAGTAAAGCCATTCCCTGTCCATTAAATTTACTGGCTTTTGGGTACTGGTTAGCCAGTTCTTTGTCGCCGGTTCTGACGACTTTACCATCTTTGATAACCAGGGTGGAAAAGGTGTTGATTTCTCCGCTTCGGGTTGGTGTGTAGCCGTTGACATTGTGTATCAGTGTGAACTGAGCCATGCTGATCCCACTGAACAAGAACAGTGCCAGGTAAATTAACCGGATCATGACAGGGTTTTCCTTGTGTTATTTTATTCGTTTATCCACCAATACCGTATTTTCTCTTAAAAAGACATCGAACTGAGACCAAAAAGTGACTGTGTTACTATAAAATGATGGCAAATACAGTTAATGGGGTCAGACATGCAGTTATTTATGGTGTACCTGGGCGGGCGGTTGAGTGGCTGTCATATTGAAATGCACGACATACGTTTTGTTGTTGGTGAGCGTATCGAAGAAACCTTTAGCGCCCTGAAGCAACAATGGGTTGGGGACAAGGACAAAGTACATATGGACAGCTATGTTGCCCTTCAGCATATCGATGGATATCAGGTGGATTTGGTCAGCGAACCGCCTGCACAACAGCCTAACCTTTATTTCGTTAATCTGGGTGGATATCAGCGCGACACTTTGGCAGAGCAGCATGCATTTGGGTTGTTTGTTGCACCTTCAGCACAGGCTGCAAAGGCACGTGCTTTAGACACTTTGCTGCCTCAGGTGGAATTGCGCCATAAAGATGATTTGTATGAGGTAGACGACTGTATGATGTTAGATCTCATTGATGGCCAGCACTATGTTCGTCTGACACCCAGTGGCCAGTCACAATCGCTTGCCCCACAATGGTTTGGTTATCACAAACTGTGACCGTCAAAGCCCCGTTATTCAGTCCTCTTTATCTGCTTTGATAGCGATTTTTATGGCGATAATGACGATGGCAAACATCAGAAAAGGCAGGGCCGCTAAGGCATACTCTGCGATGTGGCTATCTTGGTAGTTGGGCTGCAAAATAAAATGCCCACCAATACACAGTGCGATACTTATAAAGAGTAAAGGTAGCATTTTCAGTTCTTTATTTGGTTTGCTCATGGTGTCAGCCCCATTCAATACTTAATGTCACTGGCTTTTTAAACGAGTTAGCCTTACAACGCAAGCGATAGTGGGCCTTTCTTTGATCCAGCGCTTTTTAAGGTCACCGATTTTTTTTGCGTCCACCTTCGTGTTATAACAGGGCTCAATGCCTGTCATTTGTACAGTGAAGGAATGAGGAATGAAAAAAAGTAAGGTAGTAGTGATCAAGCTGGGTACCAGTGTATTAACAGCAGGTACCGATAAGCTAAACAAGCCGCGCATGGTCGATATCGTCACCCAGTGTATGGCACTAAAACAACAGGGGTATTTACCCGTGCTGGTGTCCAGTGGTGCAGTCGCAGCCGGAAGAGATGCTGTCGCACACAGTGTGGGTGTTTCGATTGCAGAGAAACAGATGCTGGCCGCCATTGGTCAGGGTCAGCTTATCCATCTGTGGCAGTCGTTGTTTTCCTTGTATGATCAGCCTGTGGCTCAGCTGTTGCTTACCCGCGCAGATGTTGAAGATCGGGAGCGGTACCTCAATGCTCGGGATACTATCACTCAGTTGTTAAAACATCAGGTGATCCCCATTGTGAACGAAAATGATGCCGTTGCCACATCTGAAATTAAAGTCGGTGATAATGACAACTTGTCAGCGCTCGTGGCTATTCTGGCCAACGCTGATAAGCTTATGCTGTTGACGGATCAGCCGGGTTTGTTCACCGCCGACCCTCGTAGCAACCCTACTGCCACGCTGATCTCGGAAGTCGAGTTTATCGACCAGTCTTTAATGGCATTAGCAGGAGGCGCGGGTAGCAAGCTGGGCACAGGTGGCATGTATACAAAACTCGAAGCTGCGCGTACAGCACAACGTGCCGGTATCGAGACCATTATTGCTAAAGGTGCTGAGCCGCAGGTAATCGAACAGGTAATGGCAGGCACGGCAGAAAGTACGACCTTTGTTCGCTTTGATGCGCCCCTGGAGGGACGTAAAAAATGGCTGCTTTCAGGTCCTAAATCAACGGGGTATATACAATGTGATCCCGGCGCGGTGGCGGCCATTTCGCACCAGGGGGCAAGCTTGCTGGCCAAAGGGGTAGTTGCTACCGGAGGAGAGTTTTCTCGCGGTGATGTGATAGAAATACGAGACCTGGATAGTCAGCTGGTAGCAAAAGGGTTAGTGGCATTTGATCATCAGGAAATGGATCAAATTAAACGCTTGCACAGCAGTGAGATCCCCTTGACACTGGGCTACCCTGCGTCCAACGTTGTTGTGCACCGCGATGACTTGGTGTTATTGGATGTGTATGCCGGTTCAGTTTAAGACTTCACCCTCCGCCTGCGTCAATTGCACAAGGTTCATTGCGCAGGCATGTTTGCAAGGGATTATTGAAAGCTGGTAAATAAACGCTAATCTTTAGAGTGAATCTGATCACCGGGCAACCACGTGACTACATCCACTTGCGGACACGAATACACCATCAGCTTATTGCAGCTCAAAGAAGAGCAGGCGTTGTATCAGCAGTTTTGTGACATTCTGGCATCTTTGCTGCCAGATTCGGCGCTGAGCTTTTTTATTCGGCCCAGTTTGTCGCGCAAAGAGTCCCTGAAGCTGGTTTATCAACAGCATGTGGAACAGGCGCTGGCATTAGAAGATATGCTGGAAAAAGCGCAGTTGTGCAGAGGCAAGCCCGCGTTGATCAGCAAATCCTACACCTGTATGCCTTTGCGACTTGACGACCAGGTTATTGGCTTACTTTGGGTCTACGAGGCGCTCACCCCAGCCAACTGTAACCTGACGGCACACCTGATGAATGTGTTTTTTCATCAGTGGCATACGTTGGCACTGGCCAGAATTGACCCTTTATCTCAGTTACTCAACAGGCAAACGTTCGATGAAAGAGTGCTTCAGATAGCATCAGGGCAGGGTTTTTTAAAGCCAAGGGAAGCACATAATGTGCGCAATTGGTATCTGGCGCTGTTTGATATCGACCACTTTAAGCGTGTGAATGACTCCTTCGGCCATGTCATTGGTGATGAAGTGATCTTGCTGACTGCACAATACCTCAAAGACAATTTTCGCGCGGAAGACTATGTCTTTCGTTACGGTGGAGAGGAGTTTGCCATTCTGTTTCAGGCACATTCAGATACAGAGGCGCTGTCATTGTTGGACAGGGTGCGCGATGTCGTAGGCCAGGCTACGTTTCCTCAGGTAAAGACTGTCACGCTGAGTGGAGGTTACACCGAAGTCACGGACGTGATGCAAGTCTCTGAGTTAGTTAACCAGGCAGACAGGGCGCTCTATCACGCCAAGCAGCATGGCCGGAATAAAGTTGTCTTTTTCGGTGCTCTGGGGCTTGAATCTGAACAGGTAGTAAGCTCAGATATCGAACTTTTTTAAGCCAATATGTACCAACTTATCTGGGAAGTTTGTGGTATTCTACGCGCCATGAAAATCCTGGAGTCTAACTATGAAATTAATCCGTATGCTGCTTGGCAGTCTGATCTTAGTGTTTGATTTTATCTTTACCCCGCGCAGTAAAAAACGCCCGGCAGATGCACAGGCGAAGTTGGATGCGCAAACTGCTAAGCTGAAGTTGTATCAGTTCAAGGGCTGCCCGTTTTGCGTCAAGGTACGCCGTGCCGCTAAGCGCGAAGGGCTGAAGCTGGAAACCCGTGATGCGATGAATAATCAGGTATATCGTCAGGAGCTGCAAGAGCAGGGCGGTAAAATTAAGGTGCCTTGTCTTCGCATTGAAGAACAAAACCAGGTGACCTGGTTGTATGAATCGAACGACATTGTGGCGTATTTGCAAAAGCTTGAACAGGCAGCTTAATCACCACATCCGGTAAACTGTGTTGCAATAGTTTGCCCGCACAAGGGGCTATGCTAGCATTAGCCCCATGACCTCATTAGACACAATTTAAGAGAAAAAACATGACTATCCGTACGCGTGTTGCCCCGTCACCGACGGGCGATCCCCACTTAGGCACGGCCTATATTGCGTTATTCAACTACTGTTTTGCCAAGCAGCAAGGCGGTGAATTCGTGCTGCGTATCGAAGATACCGATCAGCAAAGAAGTACCCCGGAATCAGAGCAGGCGATTATGGACAGCTTGCGCTGGTTGGGTCTTGAGTGGGATCACGGACCGGATGTGGGCGGTGAATTCGGCCCTTACCGTCAGTCTGAACGCAGCGATTTATATAAAAAGTATGCTCATCAGCTGGTGGAAGAAGGCAAGGCGTTCTACTGCTTCGCAACGGCGCAAGAGCTGGACGAAATGCGCGAGCAGCAAATGGCTGAAGGGTTACGCCCTAAGTATGACGGTCGTGGATTGAAGCTGAGTCAGGAAGAAATTCAGGCAAATCTGGATGCAGGTAAGCCTTACGTGATCCGTATGATGATCCCCGAAGAAGGCAGCTTTAAGTTTAACGACTACTTGCGCGGTGAGATTGAGATCCCGTGGGAAAACGTTGATATGCAAGTGCTGCTAAAAGCGGACGGGTTTCCGACGTATTTCCTGGCCAATGTGGTTGACGATCACCACATGCAGATCAGCCATATCTTCCGTGGTGAAGAGTGGATCAACTCAGCGCCTAAGCTGCTGAAGCTGTACGAAGACTTTGGCTGGCAGGCGCCAGTACTGGGCCACCTGCCACTGCTGCGTAACCCAGATAAGTCTAAGCTGTCTAAGCGTAAGAACCCAACTTCTATTAACTACTACAAAGAAATGGGTTACCTGCCTGAAGCCGTGCTGAACTACCTGGGCCGTATGGGTTGGTCTATGCCGGATGAGCGCGAGAAGTTTACTCTGGCCGAGATGATTGAACACTTCGACATGAAGCGTGTGTCTCTGGGTGGACCGGTATTTGATATCGATAAGCTGAGCTGGTTGAATGGTCTATGGATCCGTGAAGATCTAAGTGACGAGCAACTAATTGAACGCTTCGTTGACTGGAAACTGAATGGTCAGATGCTGGCGCGTGTGTTGCCTGAAGCCAAGACTCGCATTAACACTTTGTCAGATCTGGTAGGCCTTGCCGGTCACTTTGTGGGTGGAATTCCTGAGTATGATCCTGCGCTACTGACCGCTGGTAAGGCGGAGGAAGAAACGGTACGTCAGGCACTGCAATTTTTCATCTGGGAGCTGGATAAGCTGCGTCAGTGGAACAAGAGTGAAGTCTTTGCGGTGGCTAAATCGGTGGCGACTTTCCATGAGCTGAAGATCAAAGACTTCCTGGAACCAATTTTCGTTGCTATTACTGGCAAAACCTCATCGACTTCAGTGGTTGATGCCATGGAAATTCTTGGTTCAGACTTGTCGCGTGCGCGTTTACGTGTGGCACTGAACCACCTGGGTGTGTCTAAGAAACAAGCTAAGAAGCTTGAGAAAGCATACCGCGAATACCCCAGCATCGGGTAATGGGGTCCTGCCTCATATTAACCCCATAATGTCGGGGCTTAATGATGTGCATGGAAAAAAAGGCTGAACTCTGGTTCAGCCTTTTTTATTGCCTAATTATCACTGAGCTGGCTACTTAAAAAGGTATCCAGCAGTGCCTTAAGCTGTTGCAGATCTGCCATTGGCATATTGGTCTGTGCCAGCATCTGCTGGGGAATACAGCTACAGACGGCCTCCAGTGCTTTACCTGCATCGGTCAGATAGATATGGCACTGGCGTTCATCACGTTCAGAGCGCACCCGTGTCACCAACTCCTGTTGTGCCAGTCGTTTGAGCAATGGGGTGAGCGTGTTGCTGTTCAGCTGTGCTCGCTTGCCTATCTCTCCTACTAATAACCCGTCCTGTTGCCACAGGATCATCAGGACTATGTACTGTGGATAGGTGAGGCCATGGGCTTTCAACAAGGGTTGATAGAGCCGTGTGACCTGACGTGATGCGGCATACAAGCTAAAACATAGTTGGTTGTCCAGACGCAATTGCGTCGGCTGTTCTTTCATTTTATGCACTTAATGCTTTTTCAATATCTTTGCTTATTTTCTCAGGTTTTGTGGTTGGCGCATAGCGTGCCAATGGCTGACCGTCTTTACCCAGCAAAAACTTGGTGAAGTTCCACTTGATTTTGTTACCGAACAAACCGGGCAGAGCGTCTTTCAGGTAGCCATACAATGGGTGGGCATTGTCTCCATTGACCTCAATTTTCTCCATCATCTGAAAATCAACCCCGTAGTTTATCAGACAGCCCTGTTGTATCTCAGTAGCACTGCCAGGTTCCTGTTGACCAAACTGGTTACAGGGAAAGCCTATAATGGTAAGGCCCTGCGACCCGTACTGCTCATGCAGCGCCTGAAGCCCTTCGTACTGAGGTGTCAGTCCACACTGGCTGGCGGTATTAACAACCAACACAACCTTGCCTTGCAATGAGCTAAATTCAAAGGGCTGTCCTTGCAATGTATTAGCACTGAACTCGTATAGTTTGTTCATTTTAAATCTCTTGTGACTATATCGTGTACGATTTAATTTAGTATAACACTGCGAATAGATCAAGTTTTATCCGGCCGGATTTCCTTAGTCAATCGATGTATTAAAGCGATCTAACAGAAAATCAATGAGTAAGCGCACTCGATACGGCATCAAATCTTTACGAGGGTAAACCAGCCAGGAGGCATTGTCCGTGACCTGAAACTCATCCAGCAGGGTGAGCAGCGCGCCCGAAGCAAGATGCGGTTCAACAATATCGCGCGCCAGGTGTGAAATGCCAAGACCTTGCAGGCAGGCCTGTAACAGCGCGTGCGGGTGATTGGTCCGCCAGTTCCCGCTGACTTTGACTTCCTCAATGTTGTCGTCGATGGTAAAGCGCCAGCGGTTATTAGCTGCCAGCAGGCAGTTGTGCTGACTCAGCTCGTGGGGGTGTGTGGGTGCCGGGTGTTGATTAAGATAGTCAGAGCTGGCAACCAAAGTCATGGGTCTGGGGGTGAGTTTTCGGGCTATCAGACTGGAGTCGCGCATTCGGCCAAAGCGAATGGCCAGGTCAAAGCCATCCTCAACCAAATCGACATTGCGGTTATTAAAATCAATTTCTACGGTGACTTCCGGATATTGAAGACAAAACTCTGCTATCACCGGGGCAACGCTGTTGGCCACAAAATCTCCGGCACCGGTAATACGTATGTGCCCTTTGGGGATCTGTTGGCCACCGAGCAGCTGATCATTGGCTTCGCTAAGCTCCTGCTGGATCAGCTTGAGCCTGGCGGCATAGTGCTTGCCCGCATCGGTTAGGTTAATACTGCGTGTTGTGCGTTGCAGTAATAAGGTGCCCAGTCGTTGTTCCAGCTGCTGGATCTGACGACTGACATGAGAGGTTGATACATCCAGCGCCAGCGCGGCCCGGCTAAAGCTGCCATGTTCTACAACGGCGAGAAAGATATCCAGACCCTGCCACATTTTTATCTCTCCAGTGCAAGTAATGGCAATATAATATTTGCATTGTTGCTGTATGGCAAAATTAATTTGCCAGCCAACTAATGATCCTCACCCGCAGGCAGGCTAGACTGAAGGTCGTTTAATATCGAGTCACAAATTAACAGGAACAGAGCATGTTGAATTTCAGTTTTCACAATCCAACGCAGATCCTATTCGGAGAAGGTCAGATAGGGGCAATGTCCGACAGTATTCCAGCGGATGCCAAAGTATTAGTCATCTATGGCGGCGGCAGTATTAAAAGTAACGGGATTTACCAGCAGGTGAGTGAGGCACTGGCCAACCACAACTGGGGCGAGTTCAGTGGCATTGAGCCAAATCCCAGCTATCAGACCTGCATGCAGGCGGTGGAGTTGATCCGTCAGGAAGGCTATACCTATTTGCTGGCTGTGGGCGGTGGCTCGGTCATTGATGGTAGCAAGTTCATTGCTGCGGCGGCTGAGTTTGATGGTGAGCCATGGGATATTCTTGCCAAAGGCGCTGAAATAAAGTCTGCACTGGATTTGGGTGTTGTATTAACCCTGCCTGCAACTGGCTCGGAGTCGAACAGCTTCAGTGTGGTCTCTAACAAAGAAACTAATGACAAACTGCCATTTGCGTCGCCAAAGGTGCAGCCCAAGTTTGCGGTATTGGACCCTCAGGTCATGGCCTCACTGCCTGAGCGCCAGCTTATCAATGGCGTGGTCGACCCGTTTGTCCATGTCATGGAGCAATACCTGACTTACCCCATTGATGCAAAAGTACAAGACCGGTTTGCCGAAGGCCTGTTGCTGACTTTAATGGAAGAGGGGCCTAAGTTGTTCTCTGAGCAAGTGGATTATAAAGTCCGTGCCAATGTAATGTGGTCAGCAACCATGGCGCTTAATGGCCTGATCGGTTCAGGCGTGCCGCAGGACTGGGGTACACATATGATTGGTCATGAACTGACTGCGGTTTACGGCTTAGATCATGCTCAGACACTGGCGGTTGTGTTACCACGCATGATGCATGAACAGCGCGATGCTAAGCGCGGCAAACTGCTGCAATACGCCGAGCGTGTCATGGGGTTAGAAATCGGCGATGAAGATCAGGCCATTGACCAGGCCATTGAGAAAACAGAAGCCTTTTTCCAGTCTCTGGGCATGAAAACCCGCTTGAGTGACTATGGTGTAGGCGCAGATGCAGCCGATAAAATCGTGGCACAGCTTGAACGTCACGGCATGGTTGCCCTGGGTGAACATCAGCAGGTTGACCTGGCGAAATCACGCGCCATCTTGCAAGCGTGCCTGTAAGGTTAATCTCACAGTTTGGGGCGGTGAGCGCAAATCATCGCCCTGTCTTCACGTATTTTACCTGCCTGTGATACTCTGCGAAGGTTAAAAGCAAAATCACTCGGGGTAGTAAAATGGCAACTAAAGTTTGGGATGGATTCATACGTGGCTTTCACTGGTTACTGGTCATCGGTATCGCTGTGCTGTATTTCAGCGGCGAGGAAGGTTGGCTGGAGATCCACTTTGTAACCGGATATGTGTTACTGGCGCTCATGGCAACACGTTTGATCTGGGGGATCATCGGTAGTCAGACGGCAAAACTCAGTAGCTTATTCCATTCACCTAAAGCGATTTTGGCTTCGTTAAAAGCGTCAGCGTCCTATGTTGGTCATAACCCGGCTGGCAGCCTGATGGTACTTGCCTTTTTTGTCTTAATCAGTGTGCAGCTCATTTCTGGTTTGTTTACAACGGATGATATTTTGGTCGAAGGACCGCTGGTGGCGCATGTCCCTTATAGCTGGGCCGAGCTTGCCGGAGATATTCATCATACCAATATCGATATTTTATTAATTGCCATTGCCGTCCACATTAGTGCGATTGTGATTTACCGATTGAGAGGCAAGAATCTGGTTAAGCCATTGTTGACGGGCAAAACAGCAGAGCCTGTATCATCTGCTCCTGCTATGCGCAGCGGGCTGATTGCCTATGTAATTTTTGTCGCGCTGAGCGCGGTGTTGTTGTTCACATGGGGCTATGAGCCACTGATGGCTTTATTTTAATTTAGTTAAGTTACTGCAAAGGCTAAACTTTTAATAACTTAAAGCGTCCTTTTCAGGAAAGTTAAACAGATATGACCTCTCAGAGTCATAATTCTGCTAACATAGCGCGGTTTTAAAGCAATACAGAAGTGAATTATGCTAACTCCTTATTACCAGCAAGAAATGGATAGCGTGGCGATTAGCCGCGAGCAGGCCAGCCAGTTTGCTAAACAGGTGGCGGATGACTTTAACCCTTTGCACGATGTCGATGCTAAGAAATTCTGTGTACCGGGTGACTTGCTGTTCTCGTTAGTGCTTGAACGCTACGGTGTAAGTGAGAATATGCACTTTGACTTTGTGGGCATGGTGGATGAAACCAGTCGCCTGCAATTTCCACCACTGAGCGATGCCTTTGATATCACCTCAGAGGATAAGGTCATGCTGTCTGTAAAGCGAGATGGTGAGCGCAAGCAATGCGAAAGTTTGACCTCTAGCCTGATCAGAAACTACGTCGAGTTCTCTGGAACCACCTTTCCTCATGTGATTATTCCACTGATGGCAAAGCAGGATGTGATGATTAACCCGGCTCGTCCCATGGTGATCTATGAATCTATGTCCATCCACCTGGACAGACTGGATATTGAAGAAGTTTCACTTCAGCCAGCAGAGCCTGAGTTTACCTTTGAAGGCAAGCGCGGAAAAATTGTACTGCGATTCAACCTGTTCCATGGTGATGAGCAAGTTGGCCAGGGCGAGAAACATATGGTGGTTGCAGGCGTGCGTGAATATTGTCAGGAAGCCGTAGATAAGCTGATTGAGTATTACAACGAGCGTAAAGCGACCTTATAAGCTCGCTCGACAAGGCACAAACAAAATAAAAAGCCCGCTGCTGCGGGCTTTTTGCTACGGGAGTTTATACCAATTTCACTTAATACCTGTTCAATTTGAAGGAGCAAATATGGCGCTAACGGCGTTGAAAACTTCTTATTTAGAACCTTTACCTAAGGTATAAGTTCGCAAATTTTCGCCTGGTTATCGACCCTATTTTCTCGCCTCAAAATAGAACACTTAATTAAGCAAATTGGTATTAAAAAACATATTTCACGGAGAATTGCAGTCGGTCCAGATCCCCTTTAGCACCGCTTTCGGTTTCTCGGGTTGCGACCTTATATTCTGCGCCAAAAGTCAGTTTCTTCACTGGCGAGTAAAGAATGTTTGCGCTATAGCTGGTGGTAGACTCTGTAGGATCTACGGTGACGCCTAAGAGATCTTTGTCATTGTCTGCTGAGAAGAACGAATAAAGGAAGGTAGAGCGCCATTGTGGATTCCAGTAATGCTGGTATGCAACAAAGCCTGACGTCGAGTCAATCGCGTGTAACGCTTGGCCATCATAGACTGCACCGTGTGCCGCATTGAGACCCACATAACGACCTAACCCCTGACCCTGAGTCAGCATAAATTTAAGGTTATTCTTACCAAAGTTGACCCGACCGGACGCACTGATGCCGAAAGAGGTTTCGCTTTCATCAGCCGTCGCAACTTTATAGGTCAGCTCACGGCCTAACGCGGCGACCACCAGATGACCCCAGTCCGCTTTATAGGTATAACGGGCGGTAAAGTCGGGCATACTGGCATCATCGGTAACAACACGGGCTCCGCCTTCCGAGGTGATGGTGCTTTCCGGGTTTTCTGCCGAGAAGGACCAGTTACCAATTGTGTACTTAGCCATGGCCTGGCGCACGAACACAGTACCATCAGCCGGACCGACAAAGTCCAGAGTTTCAGGTAATGCACCGACGTTTTGGAAGTTGGACCAGGCCTGACCAAACAACCAGCCTTTATAGGTTACATAGGCTTGGCGGATCCGAGGGGAGTATGAGTTCGTCACCCGTTCGTTACCGCCCGTAGAAGCGATAAAGTCCAGCTCTATTTTGGTTTGAATACTGCTGCCGTCATCCAGCTTAGTATCCGTTGCAAAGTTAAATCGAGACTGGCGAGCATGCATATCAAATACTGCATCTTTGGTCTCGCCACCACTGACCGGTGTTGTACCGGGGATATAGAAGTCTCGGCCAATGTGCTGAGAAGGCAAGCTACCATCAGAAAAGTCGCTCCAGATGGCATCCAGTTTTATGTATCCACCATATTTTACTTCGGTACTACCCAGTTCTGCTGCGTTGACACTGGAAACGAACAGGCCGCTTAGTAGTGCACTTTGCACAGCCAGAGCGCTGAGCGTTAAATGATTTTTTTTTGCTGTTGTCATAGTTGAATTCCTGTTTGCATTGCTCCGGGTTGCGCAGACATGCCCCGGCGGAGATCAGCGAATGTGCCTCTTACCCTTCAATGTTGTTGATGGCGGCTTTTTACTCAATTAACCTTTGGTCTATACGACTAAGGTGGGATGTGGATGGAGGGGGTGTATGGATTGCGGTACTTGTACTGGCAGCACACCTTGAGAAGGAGCACTCTTATCTACTATGTTTGCAATATGGGTGCAAGTACAACTAAGGTCTAATACTTAATATAAAAAGAGTGGGCGATCCTTGGTGCATCGCCGTCTGGCCAAAAATCAACATGGAGATGACTATGTCACAGAGCATTTATCCGGTTCCTGAAGCTATCAGGAGCGCAGCGCTGGTAGATAACGATCAATATACAAAACTATACCAACAATCCATTGACGATCCTCAGGCATTCTGGGCCGAGCACGGAAAGCGCCTTGACTGGTTTACCCCCTACAGTAAAGTAAAGAACACTTCTTTTGACAAAGGTCATATCAGCATAAAATGGTATGAAGACGGTGTGCTCAACGCCTCTTATAACTGTATCGACCGCCACCTCAAAGATAACGCAGACAAAGTTGCGCTGATCTGGGAAGGTGATGACCCAACACAAAGTGAGCACATTACTTTTCAGCAGTTGCACGATGAAGTGGCTAAGCTTGCCAATGGCCTGAAAAAGCTGGGTGTAGAAAAAGGTGACCGCATAGCCATTTACATGCCAATGACACCTCAGGCGATTTATGCCATGCAGGCCTGTGCCCGTATCGGTGCGGTACACTCTGTTGTGTTTGGTGGCTTCTCGCCATCGGCCATTGCGGACCGGATCAAAGACTCAGGCGCCAAAGTGGTTATCACGTCTGATGAAGGACGTCGCGGCGGCAACTGTGTGCCTCTGAAAGCCAATGTCGATGAGGCAGTCAGCCAGGATGGCGTCAGCATTGAACATGTGATTGTACATCAGCTCACCGGTGGTGAAGTAGAATGGCAAGCGCATGATGTCTGGTGGCATGAGCTGGTGGCAGATGTCGCCAGCGAGTGCGAGCCAGAGCCAATGAATGCCGAAGACCCTTTGTTCATCCTTTATACGTCCGGCTCAACAGGCCAGCCAAAAGGGGTGGTGCATACCACAGGGGGTTATCTGGTGTATTCATCCATGACGCACGAGTATGTGTTTGATGTTAAAGCCGATGACGTTTACTGGTGTACTGCCGATGTAGGCTGGATCACCGGCCACAGTTATATGGCTTATGGCCCGCTGGTAAATGGCTGCACTCAGGTTATTTTTGAAGGGGTGCCGACTTATCCAAGTTCAGGACGTATTGGTGAAGTTGTGGATAAGCACAATGTCACCATTCTGTATACGGCACCGACTGCTATCCGTGCCTTAATGGCGAAAGGCGATGAGCCAATTGCCAGCTCAAAACGCACCAGTTTGCGGATCATGGGATCGGTGGGCGAGCCGATCAACCCGGAAGCCTGGAGCTGGTATTACGAGAAAATTGGTAACAGCCAGTGCCCGATTGTGGACACTTGGTGGCAGACTGAAACCGGTGGCATTATGATCACGCCATTGCCAGGGGCAACGGATATGAAACCGGGCTCGGCGACCCGTCCTTTCTTTGGTATTGCCCCAGCCCTGTTTGACGCTGAGGGCAATACGCTTGAGGGCGCAACAGAGGGTAATCTGGTGATCCTGGATAGCTGGCCTTCTCAGGCGCGGACTGTGTACGGCGACCACGAGCGCTTTGAGCAAACTTATTTTTCAGCCTATCCGGGGGTGTACTTTACCGGTGATGGATGTCGTCGCGATGAAGATGGCTATTACTGGATCACGGGCCGTGTAGATGATGTGCTGAATGTCTCTGGCCACCGTTTGGGCACCGCCGAGATTGAAAGTGCACTGGTTGCGCACGAAGCTGTTGCGGAAGCAGCCGTGGTGGGTTACCCGCACGATATTAAGGGTCAGGGGATCTATGTGTACGTTACTCCAAACGAGGGTGTCGCAGTCACAGAAGAACTAACCAAAGAAGTGCGTAACTGGGTACGCAAAGAGCTCAGCCCAATTGCCTCACCGGATATGATCCAATGGTCTCCCGGTCTGCCGAAGACACGTTCAGGTAAAATCATGCGTCGTATTTTGCGGAAAATTGCTGCCAATGAATATCAGCAATTGGGTGATACCTCGACATTGGCTGACCCAAGTGTGGTCGATGAATTGATCGAAAACAGACTAAACCGTTAATTGAGCGTTAATCGCTTGAATTATGACAAAATATTGACCTACTATATCGGCTGTCGAGATGACAGCCGATTTTTTAGGAGCCAAGCATGAACCAGTTTTTAATTGCGGACGATCACCCTTTGTTTCGCGAAGCATTAAAAGGGGCGCTGCAAAACCAGTTTGACGGGTTGGAGATTTTCGAATCTGAAAACTTCGAGCAAACGTTGCAACAATTATCCGAACAGGACGAGCTGGATCTGCTGTTGTTGGATTTACATATGCCGGGCAATGGAGATTTGTATGGCCTGATCCGCATCCGTGAGGATTATCCGAGTTTGCCTATTGTGGTGGTCTCGGGCAGTGAAGACCTCAATGTGATCTCTAAAGTGATGGGCTATGGTGCTATGGGCTTTATTCCCAAGGCGTCTTCATCAAAGGAGATTGTCGAGGCACTTAACCAGGTGCTCGAGGGCGATGTCTGGTTGCCAGCCAGCCTTAAAGATCAGATTGCTGAGCTCGACGGAGAAGACAAACAGCTGGCACAGCAAATTGCGTCACTGACACCACAACAATACAAGGTGTTGCAATATTTGCACGAAGGACTGCTTAACAAGCAAATTGCTTATGAACTGAATATCTCAGAGGCGACGGTCAAGGCACACATTACGGCGATATTCCGAAAACTGGGGGTCTACAACCGCACTCAGGCGGTATTGATTGCAGCTAAGCTACAACTGGAGCCCCTCGACAGTCAGAGCTAACTGTCACCTCATGGAAATAGAATGCCAGCACAAAGGTGCTGGCGTTTTTATTGGATGCTAGGCAAACACCACGGTTTTGTTGCCATTAATAAACAGCTTATGTTCCGCGGCCAGTTGAATGGCTTTACAGAACACCACTTTTTCAATATCCCGGCCCATTTTCGCCATGGCCTCTGCGCTATCGGCATGACTCACCTGAGTGACGTCCTGCATGATGATCGGACCTTCGTCTAATTCGTCGTTGACGAAGTGTGCCGTCGCACCAATGATTTTTACCCCGCGCTCAAACGCCTGATGGTAAGGCTTTGCACCAATAAAGGCGGGCAAAAACGAGTGGTGAATATTAATGATCTGATTGCTAAAACGGGCAACAAACTGTGGGCTGAGCACCCGCATATATTTGGCCAGGCCGATAAAGTCGGGCTGGTATTGCTCAATGACCTGAGCCATGGCATCGTCATGCTGTTCACGTGTCAGCCCTTGGTGTGATACCAGATGAAACGGCACGCCAAAGCCTTCTACCAGCGGCTTCAGGGTATCGTAGTTGGCTACCACCGCCTGAATTTCAACGTTAAAGGCATTTTCGTATTGTTTTAGCAGCATGCCACCCAGGCAGTGGGCTTCTTTGGTGGCAAGCAGCACCACTTTGGTTTTTTCATTGCCATGTAAATGCACTTGAGCACCGTCTGGCAGCACACTGCGTAGTTGCGGCAAAAACTGTTCACCGACATCACCAGTCAGTTCTGTACGCATAAAAAAGCGCTCACCAGCTTTATCTACAAATTCGTTGTTACGGACTATATTCAGGTTATGCTCAAAACACAGCCCGGTCACTTTGGCAATTAATCCCACATCATCACGACATTGGGTGGTTAAAACAATACTCATATCCTCATTCCATATGCGCTTTTTATGAACCTTCCACCTTACCCCGTTGAGCGTAAAAAACAACCAGACAAAAGTCCGCCGTATCTGGGTCTTTCTGGTTGCTGGCTTCCTTGTGTTAATAAGTGTTAGTGTTGGTGTTGAATTTATATGAATAACTGCGGGGTTTGCAACGTATGCTGTTATATCCAACATCCGCAAGGTCATTGAGGCGACGTAACGCATTCAGCGCCCAATAAAGTATCGACAAGCTTGATAATAACAACAAAGGAAATCAATATGGATCAGTTAACGGACTCGTTAGTCTCACCTTATCAATCAACGCACTTACAAAGAAAAGATATAACCCGTAATGCAACGGCTACCACAGATTCGGTCGCTGATGTATTTACCGCCCAGGCGCAGCGCCACCCCGGCAAAATCGCGCTGATTGATGGCACGCAGGAAATAAGCTATCAGACATTATTGCACCGAGCAGAGACGATTGCCGCTAAACTGGCAAAAGGTGGCGTTGTGCCCGGTGCATTAGTAGGCGTGTGTATGGAGCGCAGTTGGGAGCTGGTGGCAACCTTACTCGGTGTGCTCAGAGCGGGTTGCGCTTATGTACCGCTGGATCCGGCCTATCCGCGTGTCCGCATTAACTATATGCTGGCGCACAGCAAAGCCGCTGCGGTGATTGTAGATGGCACAGCGTCGGCGGAGTTATGTCAAAGAGTCAGCACGCATATTGTGCTGGCCGACATAAACGATGAGCCATTGTCTCTGTCAGCGCCTGAATGTGATCCACAGGCTCTGGCTTATGTGATTTACACCTCGGGGTCGACAGGTGAGCCAAAAGGTGTCGCAGTTACGCAAAGCAATGTCCTTGCGATGTGTAATGCTATGGGCGAGTTGCTTTGTGAGGAAGAGCTGAGCGGAGTGTTAGCGGCCACCTCGGTGTGTTTTGACCCATCCGTGATGGAGATCATAGGCACGCTGTTGCTCGGGGGGACGGTGATCCTGGCAAAAAACATTCTGGCATTGCCTGATTTACAGAGCATAGATAAGGTTAGAACCTGTATTGCCGTGCCTTCAGCCATCCGGGCCATGCTCAGTGGCTATACTTTGCCCAATACGTTGCGTTGCGTGGTTTTTGGCGGTGAAGTGCTAAGTCCTGCATTGGTTAAACAAGTGTATCGTCAGCAGCCGGGCCTGCGGGTGATCAATGTCTATGGTCCAACCGAAGACACTGTATTTTCGACGGCTGTACAACTGCACCCGGACATGGCTGAAATCACCATTGGCAAGCCTGTGGCAAATACCCGCGCTTATGTGCTGGATAAAGACCTAAAGCCGGTACCAGAAGGCGAGGCGGGTGAGCTTTACCTTGCGGGAGACAAGCTGGCGGCGGGTTACCTGTTTGACAAACCACGCACAGATGCGCGCTTCGTTATCCCTGCACCAGACAGTAGCATTGAAGAGTCGCGTTTATATAAAACCGGTGACGTGTGTCAGTGGACCAAACATGGTGAGTTACGCTTTATTTCCCGGGTGGATCAGCAGGTCAAAATCCGTGGTTTTCGCATTGAGCTGGAAGAAATCGAAACGGTGCTGAGTACCATGCCGGGTATCTCTGCGGCCGCTGTTAAGGTGTTGGAGGGAGAAAGCAGACAGGCCAGATTGCAAGCCTGTGTTGTCTGTCAGCAGGGTGAGGTACTCAGCCCGGATGTGATTTTGTCCTTTGTGGCCCGTCATCTGCCAAACCATATGGTTCCAAACAATGTTTGCTTTGTTGATGCATTGCCTTATCTGCCCAACGGCAAGCTGGATCGTAGTCGTTTGCCTGATGTATCAGCGGATCGAGAGCCACGCGGAGCAAGCAAAACAGTCGATTCTGAACAGTCTGTGGTTGCGATGATCTGTGATGAGCTGAGTACTTTGCTCGGCCTCCCTGCTGATACGGTGCTGTCGCAAACCTTTGAGCAGGCCGGGCTGGACTCACTAACGACGCTGGAACTAAGCAATCGGCTGAGCAATGTATTTGATGTCGCTTGTTCCGTGCAGGCAATTTATGAGTTTAATACGCCTCAGCGCCTGGCTCAGCACTTGCTGAGTTTAGGCTCTGGAGAATCATTAAGTGCCCGTCAGAGCCCACTGCGCGATACGCTTAAAGAGTTACAATTTCAAATGCGTGCCAGTCATCCCCCCTTTGCTTTGGCTAAGGCCCAGTCGTGGTCGGCCGCGGATAAAAGTAAATTGGTTCAGGCTGCTACTCAGATGGTGAGTAAGCGTCGTGCTAACCCCTATAGCAAGGTGCTGCGCACCGGAAGCGGGACGCGTGGCACGGTAGCCGATGCCCGGCACAGCGATGCACGTGAGGCGATTATCTGGACCACTAACTTATACCTGGGGCTGAATCGCGATGCTGCCGTTATTGAAGCTGCACGTCAGGCTGTGGCAGAGTTTGGCACTGGCATGGGGACCTCCGCAGCGGCGTCTGGTTTAACAGATCTGCACCTGGCATTTGAGCAACAGTTTGCCAGCCTGGTGGGCAAACCCGCCGCTTGTTTATTTCCAACGGGCTATACCGCCAATGTCGGTGCGGTAGCTGGATTATTGGGTGAAAACGATGTCGTCGTGATCGATCAGCTCTGCCACGCGTCCATCGTTGATGGCGCGCGTTTGTGTGGTGCCAAAGTACGTACTTTTAAACATAATGACGTTAACGATCTGGCCTCTGTGCTTGAGACTGAAGCTTCTCCCTATCGTACCGTATTGGTCGTTATCGAAGGTGTTTACAGCATGGGAGAGGGCGCCGCGCCTGTGGCAGAGATTGTCCGCATGGCAAAGCGTTATCAGGCACTGGTACTGGTCGATGAAGCACACTCCTTTGGTTTTTATGGTAAGCAGGGGGCCGGGATTTGTGCTGAGCAGGGGATAAGCGAGGATGTTGATTTTATCATGACCACGCTGAGCAAATCGCTGGGCAGCCTGGGTGGCGTCGTTGCAACCAGTGCTGAGTATGTTGAGCTGCTAAAAGCCTCTTCCAGAGCCTACATTTTTCAGGCGTCAGTGAGTCCGGCAGATATCGCCGCAGCGCTTACGGCACTGCAGCGGATCAGTCAGGATGACTCACTGCGTGAACGGTTGTGGGACACTGCCCGTTATATGCGGGCTCAATTTAGTGCCGCCGGGTTTGATTTGGGCAGTGGGGACGGACCGATTGTGACCCCACATTTTGGCGACAAAGATAAACTATATGCGATTGTGCAGCGCTTGTTTGAAAAAGGCATTCAGGCTTCAGCCGTGACTTATCCGATAGTCGAAACCGGTCGCGGGCGGCTGCGTTTTATCTGCTCCGCAGCGCACACCAAAGACGATGTAGATGCGACCTTGGCGGCATTGCAAGATGCGGTGCAAGAAGTGGAAGCATTGTTTGCCAGAGCATCGGTATCCGAGCCTAAAAGGTCGATTGAGGCAACGGCGCTGGATAATTGGTGGGCTGAATTTTTAGCCTATCTGCAAAGGTGGCAAAAGACGCAGCCTGGCAATGGACCTGACTTACGACTGGAGATCAGCACATCAGCCAGTAAACATACGCTTACTTTGTTGCAGGGCACAGTCAGCGAGGACAGTAAAATCAGGGCGCAGTTACCCGTATGCCGTATACGTCTTATAACACCAGAGGCGGTTGCTGCTCTGATCTGCGCAGATGTGCAGCAGGTGTTACAGGGCATATGCGACGGTGAATGCAACTTGAGCGGCCAGAGCGAAGTGTTCAGCTGGTTTATGGGCCGGTTACTGGCATTTTGCGCCAAGCCAGAACCAGTCATTGCCATGTCTGAAACTGTCGGGATTTCGTCATAAATGCACTGTTTACTTATACAGTGCCCATGCTAGAGTAGCTGCCAATGACGATAATAAAACAAGAGATTACTATGCTTCAATCCAATGCACCTGGTGCACCCGGCGACTTCGATTTTATGATTGGCCAGTGGTCGGTACAGCACCGCCGTCTGAAGGACATACTTAATGGCGGCGATGAATGGATAGAGTTCACCGGGGAGTCATCAACGCTCAACACGCTGGGCGGATTTGGCAACGTGGAAGACAATCATCTGCATTTTCCAGAAGGCTCTGTGCGAGCAAAGGCGATCCGTTCATATAACGAGCGCACCGGGCAGTGGTCAATCTGGTGGCTGGATGGGCGCAACCCAGGCATGATGGATACCCCGGTGGTAGGCGAGTTTAACGATGGTGTAGGGCGTTTTTATGCGGACGAGGAGTATAACGGTGAAGCCATTAAAGTGCGCTTTATCTGGGACGCGACTAACCCTGAGCAACCAACCTGGGCACAGGCTTTTTCTAAAGATGGTGGCCAGAGCTGGGAAACCAACTGGGAAATGAGATTTACCCGTCTCTAACCCTTACAGCACATCCGCGCACTATGCTACGTGGATGTGCTGTTTTACTTAAGATTTTCGGTCGTAAACGACCGCATTGTGGGCATGCAGACTTTCCTGATGCTCCACTTTAAACTGGTAGTCCGTCACCTCTGAAATGGACTCCAGCGTTGTCTTAATACGCCTTGCCGCATCTTCACAAAACATCAGGTTTTTCGCGTTCAGTGCAGCAAACGCCTGCTCATCTTCGCGTTTCACCGCCGTTTGTACTGGTGTTGCCAGCGTTTCTTCAAACAGTGCAAGCCAGTGCGCCAGATCCGGCAAGTGACCGCCAGCCAGGTCGGCTTCGATATAGGCATAAGAGCGCTGGCTGTGCGGTGTTGCGACAGAGCCGTGCGGTCCTTTCAGCCATTCCAGCAGCTGAGCTTTATCTATGTTGTCATGACCGGCAAATTGCTGTGCCACTGTCTCGCTTAGTAACTGGCGAGACAAAGCCGCTGAGCACGGGCAAGTACTGCTGTAGGTAATGGTACTGATGAGCTTGCAGTGGGTTTTACCTTCAAGGTGCTCACAGTGCAGCTCTATTGGGTAGGCGTTGTAGCCGCTGTAGCTGCTTTTCAGAGCCGGTCTGTTCAATGGCAGCTCAAACTTCAGTACTAACTTGGCAGACTGACTGAGACCTTGCTGAGACGCGACTATCTCTTTGAGTACTTTATCGAGCTGTGCGAAAGTGAGTTCTGTCCCCACCAGTGCTTCGTTGGCAAGCAGGTAAAGGCGCGACATATGGATGCCTTTTGCGCCTGTATCCAGGCTGACAAAAACGTCCATAAGCGTGTTGATGTTGACGCTGGTCTGATCGCAGCGTACCTGCATCGGCAGTGCAATTTTTTCCATCCCAACCCACTTTAGCGGGCTCTGGCTGTCTGGCTCAAAATGAGTTGCAATATCGGGAAGTTGCATCATAGGTTATGAGTCTCACTTAACGGTTAAAACGTAATGCCTGTGCAGCATTGTGATGTGTGGTGACCTTGTCACCATCAAATACCAGTTTGCCATTTACAAAGGTGGCGCAGATCTGATGAGAGAAAGTGGTGTTATGAAACGGACTCCACTGACACAGGTAGCGGGTTTGTTCGTTTTGTACGTAGGTTGAGCGAGTTGGATCAATTAAAACCAGATCGGCAAAATACCCTTCTCTGAGATAGCCACGCTTGTCGATGGCAAAGCGGGTTGCAACGTTATGTGCTGTTTTCTCAACTACTTGCTCAAGCGTCATTGTGCCGCGTTTGACCTGCTCCAAAAGAGTTAGCAAGGCATGCTCAACCAGTGGCAGGCCTGCAGGGGCCTGCGGATAGGGCACGTTTTTCTCTTGCCAGGTATGCGGGGCATGATCGGTGGCAATGATATCAATGCGTCCGTCATGCAAAGCTTTTAGCAAAGCAAGCCGGTCGGATTCGGCTTTAATGGCCGGGTTACATTTGATCAGATTGCCAAGCGTCGGATAATCTTGTTCGTTAAACCATAAATGATGAACACAGGCCTCGGCCGTGATGTGCTTGTCTGCTAAAGGGACGCTGCTGAATAAGCTCAGCTCTTTTGCCGTGGTTAAGTGCAACACATGTAGCTGGGTACGGTATTTTTTAGCAAGCGCCACGGCATAAGAAGACGACTGATAGCAGGCTTCGTCATCGCGGATCATCGGGTGATGAATGATTTGCGGTGTGCCGTATTGTTGCTCAATGCGTGCGTTATTTTGCTGGATCACTGAACCTTGCTCACAGTGCGTCGCAATCAGTGTGGGACACTCTCTGAAAATTGCTTCCAGGGCCGCGGGATGCTCTACCAGTAAATCACCGGTTGAGGCGCCCATAAACACCTTCACACCGCACACTGATTGTGGGTCAACGGCTTTGATTTCATCTAAGTTATCGGGCGTGGCGCCGAGGTAAAATGCGTAGTTAGCGACTGAATCTCGTTGTGCAATGGCTTGTTTGTCTGCCAGCGCCTGGCGGGTGGTGGTGGAAGGGGAGACATTGGGCATTTCCATAAAACTGGTGATCCCGCCAGCAACGGCGGCCGCTGATTCGCTGGCAATGGAGCCTTTATGCGTAAGGCCCGGTTCTCTGAAATGTACCTGGTCGTCTATCATACCGGGCAGTAGCCACATGCCCTGAGCATCAATGACTTCTTCACTGGGTTTGGCGGATAAATCCGGGCCAATTTCAGCAATAACCTGGTTTTCAATTCTGAGATCTGAAATGTAAAGCTTACCTTCATTCACTAAGGTGGCGTGTTTTATTAAGCGTGCCATTGGTATCCTGATTAATTATACAGATAAACAAAAACTTAAGGCTGCTGCGCTGGGCCTCGACGCAGGCCCAATTGATATTTCGCGCGCCATTCATTGCGTACCCAACTCACATATGGGCCTGTTTAGCGCAACAAAGATTGTTGATTGTTTTGTTATATTATAACATATCTGTTCTATTTTACAGATGAGAGAAACAACGATGAAAAAGTTGCTAGCACTGGCGGTGAGTTCCGCCTTACTTGTAACGGCCTGCACGGGTGGGGATCGTACTTCAGGCTTGCAAAAAGGCGCAGCCTCTGCGACGGTAACTGAAGGCAACCCACTACTGGTATCAAGCACATTGCAATATCAATCACCGGATTTTAATACCATCAGCGACGCACACTTCGCGCCGGCATTTGAACAGGGCATGGCTGAGCAAATGACGGAAGTGAATGCGATTATCAGCCAAACTGATCCTGCCAGTTTTAGTAATACCATTGTTGCGCTGGAGCGAAGTGGTGAATTACTAAAGCGGACCCAGGCGATATTCTTTAACCTGTCAGGCACCGATTCTAACCCAGAGCGTCGGGCACTGCAGTCTGAACTGGCTCCCAAACTGGCCGGTCACTACGACAACATCTACCTGAATAAAGCTTTGTACGAGCGCGTGGCCCAGGTTTACGGACAGCGTAATGCGCTTAATCTCAGCGCAGAAGAAAAACGCCTGACAGAAGTCTATTACAAGCAATTTGTCAGAGCGGGTGCCAAGCTGACAGACGCGCAGCAAACAGAGATCCGCGAGATCAATGCAGCTTTGTCTTCATTAACCACGCAGTTCTCGCAGCACCTGCTGGCACTGTCTAAGAGCAATGTGGTACTGGTTGAAGACAAAGCAAAACTGGCAGGCCTGACAGATACACATATCGCGCAGCTGGCACAAGCGGCTGAACAAGCCGGACATCCGGGGCAGTATCTGATCAAAATTACCAATACCACGCGACAGCCTATTCTGGCCAAGCTCGAAGACCGTCAGTTGCGCGAGCAAGTATGGCGCGCATCCGCTTATCGTGGTTTAAAAGGTGAAAACAACAATCGTGAAATTGTCGCCCAGCTGGCACAGCTCAGAGCAAAAAAGGCGGCGCTACTAGGCTATGAGAGCTGGGCACATTATGGCCTGGATGAGCAAATGGCCAAAACACCCACCGCAGTGTATGACATGTTTGCCAGCATGGTGCCTGCGCTGTTGAAAAACGTGGAAGCCGAAGCACAAGCCATCAAAGACAAAATTCGCGCCACGGGCGGCGACTTTGAACTACAGGCCTGGGACTGGTTGTACTATGCCGACAAGGTTCGTCAGGATAAGTTCGACCTGGATGAGTCTGAGGTTAAAGCCTACTTTGAATTTAATCGCGTACTGGAAGACGGCCTGTTTTTTACCATGGAGCGTTTGTATGGCGTAACCTTCAAGCCACGCAATGACATTCCGGTTTACCACCCGGATGTGAAAGCCTATGAAGTCTTTGATGCCGATGGCACCGGCCTGGCACTGTTTATGGCCGACTACTTTGCGCGTGACGGTAAGCGCGGTGGCGCCTGGATGAGCTCGTTTGTACAACAATCCGGTCTGGACAAACAACGCCCGGTTGTTATCAATGTGATGAACATTGAAAAAGCCCCTGAAGGCCAGCCAACATTACTGAGTTACTCCGAAGCGACTACTATGTTCCACGAATTGGGCCATGGTCTGCACGGCATGCTGTCTCAGGTAACTTACCGGAGCTTAGCGGGGACGTCTGTATCCCGGGATTTTGTTGAGTTCCCGTCAACGTTTGAAGAAGACTGGGCAATTCACCCGGAAGTTATCCAAAACTATGCCAAACATTACCAAACCGGAGAAGCGATCCCACAGGCCCTGCTGAGCAAAGTCATTGCCAGCCGCAGTTTCAATATGGGCTTTGATACACTGGAATATGTAGCAGCAGCGCTGCTGGATATGGAGTGGCACGCACTGGCGGCGGACGCGCCTTTGCAGGATCTGGTGGAGTTCGAACAAGCTGCGCTGAGCAAGCACGGTGTGAACATCGATTATGTACCGCCCAGATATAAATCGGCCTACTTTGCGCACTCAATGGGTGGCGGCTATTCAGCAGGTTACTATGCCTACATGTGGAGTGAGATCCTGGCGGCAGATGCATTTGCCTATGTACAGTCACAAGGCGGGCTCAATCGCAAGATTGGCACTCACTATCGTAAGAATATTCTTGAAGTGGGTAACTCCCGCGACCTGATGGAATCTTACAAAGCCTTCCGTGGCGCAGAGCCAACCACCGAAGCGCTGCTTAAACGCCGTGGTCTCAACGTCGCACCATAAAGCCAACGACTGAAGGACTGCCATCAGGCAGTCCTAATACCAATTCACATTAATACATAACCAATTGGAGAGATTAAATCTGCCGATAACAGTGTTAAAAATTTCTCATTTAGAACAACTAAACAGCAAAATTTTTGCCTCGTTATCGCCGAGATTTACTCGTCTCAAGATTGGCATACTTAATTATGCGGATTGGTATTACCAGCTTACAATCTTTGGATATGTTATACTGTAACTTTTATTGTGAGTAGCGACCAATCAGGCGCAGATGTAGGAGAAGACCATGACTAATGCTTTAGCCGCCAATGACAATCCAGTAATCCCGGCCAATCGGTTTGCAGCCATATCCTCTGAGCCGAACATTCTGACGGATATCTATCGCGAAGAAATCAACCTGAGCGTCTGGCAATGTACGCTGAGCCAAGCACTTAATTCAGAAGTGGCGGATCTATTGAATACTGCCAGCGAGTTGCAGCTGTCGATTGCCCTGACGCCCGAGCAAACGATAGACGAGCTGCACGGCGCATCAGCTTTGCTCGCCGATAAGCCCGCGCTGTGCGCTCACCTGGCAATGCTGGTGGATATGTTCTGTACGTTGTTTGAACTCAAGCGCGCAGGGCTCAGGCTCACCCTACTCAATAAAGCCATGTGTCCTAAATTCCATGTTGATCACATCCCTTGTCGGCTGGTGAGTACACTCGGCGGTGTTGCCTCTCAGTGGTTACCCCACGACAAAGTGGATCGCAGCAAGTTGGGGTTGGGCAGCAAAGGCAAAAAGGACCACGAGTCGGGTATTTACAGCTGTGGTTCGGACATTCAGCAACTCAACACCGGCGATGTTGCCCTGTTAAAAGGCTCCGGCTGGCTTGGCAATGAACAAGGCGCACTGGTACATCGTTCTCCGGCACCTGCTGCGGGTGAAACACGCCTGTTGCTTACCCTGGACTTTATTGACTGAGTGGCAAAGTCACAGTGTGTGACTATTTTAGTGTACTGGGTTATCGTCAGATGCATATCAGGTAATGACTGTTTTTGAGTTAGCTGGAGAGCAAAGTAAGTATGGAACCTATCCTTGTATTGGTAGGCTTTTTGGGCGCGGGCAAAACCACGCTGTTGAAGCGCTTGCTGCTTGAAGCTCAGCAAGCCGACTGGGATCCCTATGTGATCCTCAATGATTATGAGCATGCCGAACTGGATGCAAGGCAGCTGGCCGGACAGTTGAGTGAGGGCGCGCTAAAACCGCTTGATGGTAGCTGCATTTGTTGCAGCGGCATCACGGCTTTGCGTGACAGTATTAATCGCATTCCACAGCGCAAACAGGGGATCACCCTGATTGAAGCGAATGGCACATCCGATGCCTGCCGTTTAATGGGATTTCTGGGTGTGGGGCTGGATACTCGTTTTAAACCACCGGTACAAATTGCGGTGGTCGATGCCAAAAACTGGCAACGTCGAGGTGAACATAATGCACTGGAAGCCAACCAGGTTCAGGTCTCTTCGCTTATTGAGCTTACACATACCAAAGGCTTATCGGAAGCGCGCATACAGACTGTTAAGGATGAACTTCACCAGGTGAATCCGCACGCCACAATTCAGCGCGTCAATGAGCTTGCACTTTGGCAACTGCCAGAGCTGTCGCCGGTGTCGGGCAGTGTTGATGCATTTGAGCATCAAAAATCTCACTGGGCATCTTGCTCTGTGGCGTTACCTGCTTTGCCAGACGAGGCCAGTATTAAGGCTTTGTGTGAGCGCATTCCCAAGACCATTCTGCGCGTTAAAGGCTGCACACAAATTGGTACAAGTTCTGATTACACCTACTTTGAGCGATGCCCGGATGGTGCCGTGTCGATAAGGCCCTTTAAAGGGGAGCCGGTTACGGGGAGTAAATTGCTGGTCGTTGGCCCGGGGAGTGATCCTGGCAAATTGAATGAGATTGTCACTCAGGTTTTGGCCGCACAATGAGTGCACTGTGCGGCCATGCAGACGGTGTTAGTGGCACCGCCCAGTTTGGCACAGGTTAAAGTTTTTATAGTGGCTGATCACCAGCAACACGCTGCCCAAAATGGTCAACAGCTTTTCCCCTTCCTCAGCCATTAAGTCATGGGCAAAAAATGCGGCGAAGAATAACACGCCGATACCTGCGGTGCCGTAGCCTAGAATGCGCCACTGATTGTGCTTTTTACATCCTAAAAATAACGCACTACTGCTGGTCACCAGCACACCGACAAGTAGCCAGCGATGAAATGCCTCATCCGACAGGAAGGTCGCACCAAATGCCGGAAGCAGAGCAACCAACAGAGGTACAAACAAGCAATGCATGACACACATTGCAGATAAGCCAATGGCATATTTGTCCAGCCTTTCAGACAGGTTTCGCATGGTTTCTTTACCTTGATTATTGACGCAGGTGCTTGCGCTGAGTGAGCAAACAATCAGTCTCGCATTTGGTTTGTTATATTATATCATTTTGAAGGGGTTGAATAGTTTAACCAGGATGAAAACATAACAGGGATGAATGGCTTGAAGGTGATAACAAGCCTGGGCAGGTTCGCCCAGGCTGAGATAAGGTCGACAGAGCTATTTAGTAGTCGTAACCTAAGGAGTCTGCACAGTACTCACTGTAGTAAGCGCTGTCTCCTTTATAGTAGGCGCGGATCTCACCCTGATATTGTTTTCTGAGTGAGGTTGTACCGTAAAACTCGTACTCTCCCGCATTGGCATCTGTTTTCAACAGTCTGATCCGTTCTTGTTTATTGCTCTGGTAATCATTCAGGTTCAGTTTTAATGCCTGGAACTTTTCACCATGTGCGTCTTTGCCATAGTGGCCTTTCATAATGTATCTGCGCGAATACTGATTAGCGTCGAACGCGGAGTTAGCACCGATGATCATGTGTCTGCTTGATTTCACACAAACTCGCAGATACTCCTCGAACTCGCCCAATGGATCGCGTTTGATCTCCATGTAAAGCACACCCAGGTGGATAAAATCACCACTCATTGGATTTGTGTCGTTGGTTGGGAATGGCGTAAAGTCATCAGGGCGAGTGCCTGAACCAGATGAATCACCCGCACCAAATGAGTCGCTTCCGCCGAATGAGTCGTTTGCACCGAAAGAATCATTCGCACCAAATGAGTCGTTTGCGCCGAAAGAATCATTCGCACCAAATGAGTCGTTCGCTGCAAATGAGTCGTTGGCCATCAGAGTGTCGTCAAACGCTTGCTGCTCAAAACCCGTTTCGTGATAGGGTGTTTGCTGACCATCCATAATGGCGTCAACGGTATTTGCGATGGATTTACCTGCTGTGGTTGCCGCAAGTGCAACGGGCAGTACGGTCATAATATTGAATTTCATTTTCTATCCTTATGTTTTTTGGAGGTTATTGTCCAAGGGACAATTTTGTTAAAACAGACTCACAGAATGTATCTAAACAGGGTTTCAGCTCAGTGAAATAATCCTGATTGGTTGCTGGTGGCAGATGATTAATATGGCTTGCTATCTGGCTATTAAGGTATTTGATTGACCCACTGAGGATGACGTGGCTTAGCATCAGTTCGGGCTTATGGGTCAAATCTGTCAATGTGTTTATCAGGGTATTTTGCACCTCGAGGGTTGAATTGGCACGCAGCAGCGCGTTGCGCAATTGCTGTATTACCTCTGTGCCAGGGTGTAATAATGAAGCGATATCAATGCCGCATGGCGTGTGATCTGAGGCATAAGTCTTTATGGTAGTGCGCGCTGTATCAATCGAGTGTTCCCCAAGTGTGATATCGGCAAGTCGAATAGTACGAGTGCCCTCAATAAACGCGCCATGGCTGGTGTTATCGACGCGCAGGTGGGGTTGGGTTCGAAGAAGGGCTTCCTGTGCCAGCCTGGATTCATTATAAATCCTTGTTGTATAGACCTTATCAGAGAAGTTACCCCGTACACTAAACTCAGCTGCAAACCTGGCCTGAGAGAGTGCACTGTCTGGGTTAAAATACCCCGAGTGCCGGCTATGATGGTGCTGAGCTGTTTCGTAGCCATAGTCGCAACCAAGTAAAATAAGGTGCTGAAATCCAAGCCGACACAGCGCAGCCGTGGCCATATTAGTCACTGTCGGGTTGCAGTGAAAGAGCGGGGTTAACCCAGGTTGTCGGCTGGCCAGTGCGTGCGCACCAAGGTCATGACCTTTAGCAAACAAGATACGGTATTTAAACTGGTCGACAAAAGCCGGGTAGAGTGTATTCAGCCCTATCAGCACTACATCATTGAGCCTGGGGTCGGTCAGTTGATCCTTTTTTAAGTAAAAAGTTGCTGCAGTACGTTCCATCTCGATTTGCAGATCGGGCACTATATCGTTGTGCAGCAGCGCGTTTAAGGCCGTACCGCACGATGCAACCAGCACTCGATTACGCACCGATTTTAAATAGGCGATATCTTGGTCCAGTGAAGGGCCATTACCAACCACAACCACTGGCACTTCCCCAACGCCTGACAATGCAGCGCCATGGCCTGTGATGCGGTGCTTTTGGCTATTACTTTGGGTGTGCCTGAGCCCCATCAATTCATCCTCAACAAAGCCCCACATACTTAATGCACTGTTGCGCCAGGCTTTAAACTCAGCCAAAAGTTGGTCAAACAAGGGGTGTGAGTAATGCCTGAATACACTGATATCTGCAACCACTTGTGTACCATGTTGTTTTATCAGTTGTTTGAAGGCTTGCTCAAAGTGTGTAAACTCGCTGCAACTCAGCACTGACAAGGTGCCGTTACGCTGCTGACAGAGGCGCTGTAATGCTTGCAGGTCACTGTGTATACAGGTCATTGCCCATTGCTCAGCATGCGGCTCGATCACTATCACATCGCTGTAATTGATACGCTGAAGTAGTTCACTAATGTGATAGCCCGCTCCACTTCCTAATATGATTAACGTGCCGCGCTGTGGTTTGGAGTTTGGCCGCCACCCCAGCTTAGTGGCATGTTCATTGAGCCGGTTTATGGCTTGCTGGTGTGCATTAGCTGACTTTGCATCGCTCTGAAAGTGGACACTCAGGTGTTGAGGGTGTTGTAAAAAGAGCCTGACCTGTGCCCGGCAACTAGCCTGTGCCTCTGCACCATAAAAATCATCGCTGAGCTGCTGACTATCGGCCAGACTGAATGAGGTTATCTGCTGATTTAATGCATCGGGCAGTCGGTCAGCAAGAAAAGCCTGATTACTTGACAGCAAGCGCTTCTGATCAGACGAAGGGGTGAGTTCCTTTACCGGTGAATGCACAGTTAAGCGTCCTTTTATTTTGTTTTTCTACACAGTTAAAGCCAGCTTATTGTACTCAAATTGATGTTGAGTGTATGCAATAAATTAGAGTAAATGTTATTTTAAGTCAAAATGATATGGAGCCTTTTGGGGTGGATAAAGGTGTGTTTGTAATCGCAACTGAGCGTAATAATTTACGCGAACTGTTGACTAATTCCATAGTATTAGGAATCGCTCCTGAGTGACTGAAGTAGCCATACGTACTATTTACCTCGAGCGCCATCAATTAGCCGCGCTTTTGAGTTATGAATTGCCTTATCGCTACATCGCGGCCATTACCAGCAGCACACTCACCACAGCAAACAATAGCCAGGACCAGTGCTTTCCTTTTGATAGACTTAACGCCAGCACGCTGTGAAGCGCAAAGGTCAGCGCGGTGATTTTCAGCAGCGCAGCAGCGGTAAATTCAGGTGATGCCAGTGTAATCAACAGTGTGGCAAATCCCAGCCAGGCGATGGAAGTCAGATGCCAGGCAAAACGCAGTGTGCGAATGGTAAAATCGCTACTGCCAAACAGCTGTGGCAGGTTATCGCGCTTAAACAGCCGAATGAGAATATAGCGCTCACCAAGGTAGGAGTGGGCCAGCGAAACTAAAATTAACAACGCAGCGGCAAGGTAAAGCAGTACAGTCATAAACAAACTCCTGATTTGTAGTTTATTACATTAATTTTCTTTCGAGGCTAAACCCGGCATTGATCAGGTGTCAGCCTCAGTAAGGTACACAGAGCTGCTCTGATCATGTCATCTGTTACCGGCGGAGTCTTCGGTGACGGGAAGACATATTCGCTTTGCGCCGTTTGATATAAGTTGAAGACTGAAGTTGTATGGTGTGTTAGTTGCGTTAACGCTTCTTCCGTCAGGCCATCATAGCTGCAACTAATATTTACGCTGTGCGTATAGTCTCCCTGCTCAAATCTGGCCTGGATAAGTACTTGGTATGCTTCAGACGTCGGGCTTTCACGGGTAAGGCTGAACTGTATTGGCGTATTTACACCGGATAACTGAAAGGACTGCTGGTATTCCCTGTCTGTTGTTCGAATGGTCGTTAACTCGCTGAAAACAGAACGGTCTGCCAGGCCTGTCATGGTTGGCCAGTCTCCTGTCGATAGGTGATTTCTGCAAGTTCGCCAGATCAATTGGTAACTGGGCATCACCACCTGGGTACGAATAAAAGGTTCAGTGTAGCGTTCGGTGTCTGGTTGAATAACGCGTGCAGGTGAGGTCATGCACCCACTGAGCAAAGCGGGGAGCAGGCAATATCCGGAGTGGGCGTTCATAGGGTCACAATCCTTGGCTCAACAGGCTTTCTTTGTACCTTATTTACTCGGATATGGCTATGTTTTACAGGCCAGAATGTCAGAACAAACATCTTTGGCTGGCGTCCCTGCCAGTGAGAACAAAGCGTAATTAACTACAGCTAATAGAGTCACCACTGCTGTTATAACAGGTCTCAGTTTGCTGAATAATGTGACGGCACATATAGGCCACATTGTTTTCCATGCAGTTGAAGTAAGTGCCGTAAATGCCTGAGTTTCCTACATTATAATCAACCCGCCACTCATAGTAAGAGTATGGCAGAGTTGACTGATCGCTCAGCCAGCGGCCAAAGACGGCACTGGATACAATGTCGTATAACGGCGTTGGGCGCACACCCAGACTACGCCAGCCATTGTTGTAGCCTGAGTACTCACCAGACATTTCAACTACTGCGTTGGCTGCCTCGTAATAGGGGTTATTAAAGTTACTGCGGTTATCTACCTTAGACAACAAGCCCTGATAGTCTTTTACCCAGGTGGTGCCTTCACAGCTGTTCAGGAATACCATGCCCTTATCTTTGCCTTTACCGCAGGTACCCTGAGGCGCAGCATCGGCAGTCCAGATGTAGTCGGCACTTTTTCCGCCATGAATTTTTGCTTCATAGCCACTCGAAGAAGTGATGATCACATCGTTGTCTTTACCGCCTTCCTGATTGGAGTTTTCGCCATTGGCAAAGAGAATATCATCGCCATTGTTACCCCAGGCTTTGTGCCAGCGCAGACTGTTTGGATTGCCATCGCCATTTTCATATAAGGCATCATTGCCGTTGCCGCCATGTAAGCGATCTTCACGGCCGCCATTACCGGTCAGGTAGTCATTGCCATCTTCGCCATACAGGGTGTCGTTGCCTTTGTCGCCGCTTAGCACGTCATGACCCGCGCCGCCGTAAAGTTTATCGTTGCCATCGCGATTACTGTTACAACTGCTCTGCTCATAAATATAACCATTGTTGGCATTGGCCAGACGACAGCCACCGCCCAGGTAGTCGTTGTCGTTGCCACCATAGAGCACATCGGTTCCCTGACCGCCCATTAATAAGTCGCCGCCATCATCGCCCCATAGGGTGTCGTCATTATAGTCACCAAACAGTTTGTCGTGATGGTTGCCGCCCTTGAGCTGGTCATTACCCCAGCCGCCGTGAAGGGTGTCGCTGCCATCTTCACCGAACAGCTGGTCGTTACCACTGTTGCCCTTGAGGGTATCATTGCCCCGACCACCGTATAGACGATCGTTCTGATTGCCCGAGATCAGGGTGTCATTACCATATTGACCGTACAAGGTTTGCGGCACCGAAATACTGCTGGCATTGAACGAGTCAGCGCCATTGCCCAGGCGCGCTTCAAGCGCACTGATCTGGCTCATAAAGAAGACTTCACAGCTACTACTGCTTCCTACTTTACGGGTTACGGTCAGGGTGTCGCCCGATTTACTGAGCGTGAACTGTTCGCTGTGGCGTGACCCCGCAACTTTCAGCGTATCGCCGTCCAGATAAGCCGAGGCGCCACCGGCAAGCCCGCTACAGGCCGCCATCGCCTGCCCCGAGACGCCCAGCGCAACCGCCAGACAGAGCGCATTTAACTTGGTATTCATTGTGAAATCCTTAGTTTCTTGTTTTAGGTACTTTATATTGCGAGGGTAGCGGAAAAATCTGCACGGAATATGGAGTTTGGAACGCAATTGATAGGTTATTTAGCTATATAAGATCGCGATAGGGCTGGCCATATTTTTCACTCAGCCAGCTCGTTATAGCAAATTGCTTAGCTTTTATCCTGATTTGCAAGGGCTGTTAATTCTCTGGCTTCCTCATGGATCACGTTTATATTTTCGTTGATCGCTTCACAGGTTACACTTTGCTGCTCTACCGCTGCGGCTATCTGTGTCATATCCTGGCTAATACCGTCTATTGAACTAACAATGTCTTCAAGCGTGGCGACTGCTTCGCGGCTTTGTTCGGCTGTCGTTTGGGAGGATTCCACACTGTTTTGAACTTTTGATACCGCCGCGTTCACCCCAATGCTAAGCTGGCTGATCAATTCATTAATTTCCTCCGTTGAAGCACGTGTTTTAGACGCTAAGCTACGAACCTCATCGGCAACCACAGCAAAGCCCCGGCCTTGTTCGCCCGCTCTTGCGGCTTCAATGGCAGCATTCAGGGCCAGTAAATTGGTTTGTTCAGCGATCATGTTGATCACATTCACAATGTTACCTATGTTTTCGCTGCTTGTAGCCACTTCACTAATGGCTTGCTTAACGGAGTTAACTTCGTCCGATAAAGCTCGGATCTCGCTGACTGTACGAGTCAGGTCGCCCTGAGTGTGTTTCGCTGCCTGCAAAGCAGCATGGGCCTTATCGGCGGACTGGGTGGCCAAGCTGGCGACTTCAGAAATAGTAGCAGACATTTCATTGGTAGACGCGGCAACGCTCTCAAGTTCCTGGTTTTGCTTGCGGGTGCTGGCACAGATTACCTGGTTGTGATTGCGTAGTGCCTGGCCAATTTCCTTACGGCGTTTCGCCATGGTTTTAATTGCAATAGCAACGTGATCTCTGTCACTGCGCTGCGGCATATTGATATCGAAATTCCCCTGAGTAATAGATACACAGGCTCTCTCAATGCTACGGTAGGAGTCGACGACGCGACTCAGGCTGGCTTCCATTTTTGAAATTTCGTCTTCCTGAGTACTCGTGTGCTGTGTGATCCCTGAAATATCCCCCTGCGCCACTTGTTCAGCCATTGCCACTGCTCGCTCTATGCGTTGGCTAATTTTTTGAATAAACCAGACCGACAGGGCGATAAGAATTGCCATACACAAGATGCTGAACAGGGCCATTTTTCCAAACATCGACTGTACTTGTGAAAGCACCGTATCTTCAGACTCCCGGCCAATTACTTGCCACTCACCAGATGAAATATAGGCAGATGCAAAATAGTAAGATTGATTGAGCAGTGGATCCGTTGTCAGTGTGATCTGGCTATTGCGCTTGTCTTTAAACAACTGGCCAAATACATTTGCATATGGGGTTTGGTTCAGCGCTTTGGTACGCAGTGACTGATTCTCAAAAGTTGCTGCGATTACCTTACCGCTTTGGCTGAGCAGGAATAGATCGATGCCGGTGCGCTGTTTCACGCCGTCCAGATAGTCACTGACTTCATCCAGCGCTTTGTCTACCCCCGCGATCCCCTGGAATTCGCCACTGGCTATGATTGGATAGGAATACTCCACTATCATGTTACCTTCGTAGATGTAGGGCTCGGTGATCATGGCTGTGGCCCGGCCGGACTGTAAAAAGCGTTGCTTCACGCCACTGTAATAAAGGCTGGATTCCATATCCACCAGGGGGGCAATGGCAATGCTGCTACCATCGCGGTACCAGTAGGGCAAAAAGCGCCCGGATTGATCCATACTCTGCGCGACCAGTGCGGTGTTGCGGGCCTGCTGATCTTGACCATCGGCATTGGGTTCATAGCCAAAATAGGCACCTGTATACTCGGAAAATTCAGTCAAGGTTCTCCTGCTCAGTGCCAGTGAATTAGCTCTTTTGCCAAAGAGGCCATTTTCCTGCGCCAGTACTAACATTTTAGCTGTTCTGGAGGCGATTGCGTTTTGCTGGTTTAACTCAAGCGCCACGTTTCTCACTGTTTGGGCCAGTAAGTGTTCGGCCTGCTGCCGTGTCAGATCCATAGACATTGATGCCAACAACACGATGATCGCAAAGATCACAATAAGGGTGGGGAGAGTCAGGTAAAGTGCAATCTGAGCTTTGAGACTTTTCATGAGCAGATCAACTTGGTCGGTTTATCTAATCATGGTCAATTATTCTGGATCTGCAAATGTGGTTCTCGTGTTCAGGTTTATCTTGTGCAGCGCTTCAGGTCAAAGCAGATAAAGTGGAATGGCCCAATGAGTGTGGATGCGGGGCACTTTAAGGTACGCAGAGTATAGATTTAGCGGTGCTATTTTTGCTGTTTGAGCAAGCTGAACATGTCAAAATACTGGACCAGACTATTGAAAAATAATCAAAAGTCAGACAGATTATATTGGCTTAACGGGAAAGAAGAAGGAAGGAACGTGACAGTAAGAACAACGATAAAGTTGAGCGTCTGCGTCATACTGACTGCACTGGCTGGCCACAGCGTTGCCCAAGACAGATTACTGGCCAATGATGGCAAGGCGCAAGATTATTTTGGTTACGGCGCGGCAATTGACGGCAATACTGTGCTGGTGGGCGCACATCAGGCTGATGTGAATGGCATCAAAGATGGCGGTGTCGGGTATGTGTATGTGCTGGGTGATAAAGGCTGGCAACAACAGGCTAAGCTGATCGCCTCCCCCCTGTTTGCCGATGATACGCTGGGTGGCAAGGTGGTATTGAACAACAATATTGCCATGCTCGGTGGTATGAGGCGGGATGACAAAGGCGAAGGTGCCGGCGCGGTGGTGGCCTTTGAGCGCTATGCCGATACATGGACACAGACGCAGATTTTTACCGCTCCCGATGCCAAACCCGGAGATGCCTTTGGCCAGAGCCTGGCATTAACAGACACGACACTGGTCATCGGCGCACCACGCAACGATACAAAAGCGAATGACGCGGGCGCGGCCTATATTTTTCAGCGCACAGGGGATAGCTGGCGCTATCACAGCAAAATCACCGCCAGCGATGGCGCTGCGGGCGACTTATTTGGCATCGACGTCGCGATAGACGGTAACACCATTGTAGTTGGCGCTGACTTACATGATAAAACCGCAGAAAACGCCGGCGCCGTATACGTGTATGTGCTCAAAGATAATCAGTGGCAACAACAAGCCAAGCTGATGGCCGCTGATGCCGGTAAAACCGATATCTTCGGCGTCAGGGTTGCGATTTCCGGTGATACGGCGCTTATCTCCGCACGCAGAGATGATGTGGAACATCTGGGGGTAGATGCCGGCTCTGCTTATATTTTTGAGCGAAAAGGCACACGCTGGACCGAGGCTCAAAAACTCACTTCGCCAGATGGCGCAGCTGATGATCGTTTTGGCCGCGGTGTGGCACTCAGTGGTGATACGGCGATTATCAGCGCGATGAATCATGACGCACAAGGCAAAGACACCGGCGCGTTATATGT
Source organism: Pseudoalteromonas sp. AWH4_217 (assembly GCF_056161105.1). Lineage (NCBI taxonomy): Bacteria > Pseudomonadati > Pseudomonadota > Gammaproteobacteria > Alteromonadales > Pseudoalteromonadaceae > Pseudoalteromonas > Pseudoalteromonas sp. AWH4_217. The sequence continues at coordinate 270,624 of NZ_JBSWYM010000002.1, forward strand.
TTATAAAAAGCACGCTGATGGCTGGTACTATTCATCCAAAGTGGTCGCAAAAAATGCGCAGCCAGGCGATCAACTCGGCTGGAATGTCGGTCTCTCCGACGGTAAAGCTGTGATCGCCACCCCACATCATGATGCCAATGGCAAAGAGTCCGGTGCGGTCTACGTTCAGGACCTGAACCAGTACAGCGCATTTCATATTGAAAACCATATTTCTGTTGCGGATAAAGGGAAAGTAAAGTCTTCGCAGTAGAGCTCTGGAGTGATGAGGAATGTCTGGTTACCATCTTGGGTGGATGTGCCAGGCATTATCGGAGACATTAGGACTGCCTGCGAGCAAATAGTAATCACATATCCGAGTGGAGACGGCAGACTGTTTAGATGTTGTACAAGGTTGGGCGGGATTACATAAAGAGTGTCATATGAGCTATTGTTTATCATTATACGTACAAGGTATAGTTGCGCATCTTTTATGAGCCCTAATTGAAAGTTATGACAATCACAGCTAGAGAGGCATCAAAATTATTTAATAGCAATAAACTTTCAGCGTTGGCTGACGGTGACTATTCGCATGTCGAAAAAGTAGCTAAAGGCTTTTTAAATCAAAAGGTTACTGATTTTGATGTGTGTGAAGTCTATCAGCTTACTTATAAGCGGTTAAGTCAAGAATATCGTTCGGAATATTATTTCAAGAATACGATAGCTCGTAGAAGGTTACTGGGGCGTCATTCCTTAAAGACTGCAACGATGCTGTCTGAGTTTCGAGTTGGTAGAAGCAAGGCTGATTGTGTCATCCTAAATGGAAAGTCTACATGTTATGAAATTAAATCGGAATACGACACGCTAAACCGCTTAGAAGAGCAATTGAATGATTATCTCAAGTTGTTTGATGAAGTTTATGTAGTATGTTCCGCGAAGAATCTCGATAGTGTATTGAAAACGGCTGATGAAAGAGTTGGTGTTCTGGAGCTTACTCAGAAAAACTACTTTAGTGAAAAGCGTGTAGCAACACCTCGTATTGAACCCATAGACATTGATTTGTTGATCAAGTCTTTGCGCAAAGAAGAGTATTTAGAGCTAACTCGTCGAAATACGGGTGAAGTGCCCACTATCCCAAATAGCAAATTAGTTAACTTTTGTAAGTCAGCTCTCAAAACGGTAGAGCCAGAAAAAATTGCAACAAGTTTCATTGAAGTTCTAAAGGAAAAGCGTTTTAATGATGGCGATTTATTGAACGTATTACCTAGTTCCTTGATAAATGCAGCGATTAGCTATCAGTTTTCTAGTCCCCAAATTGAGGCGTTAAAAAATATATTTGGGGCTTGTAAGGAGAGTAGATGTATTTCCCATATCTCAGAGGAAAGCAGTTTGAGCTTATAGCTCTTAGAGAGTTATCAGAGTTCATTTCAACAGATTACCTTAGACCGATAATCGAGCCAGTCAAACTCAACTTATCCCCCCTAATAAGAACAGTTAAACACCTCAATGAAAGAGACTTTACTCCGCTTATTGTTATAAACCCCACAGTCGGTGAATTATCCAGTGATAGTCAGCATTTATTAGAAGAGTTGGAGGGTGAAGAACTTGAATACTTACCTTGCGTAGTATTACGAGGTGGAGAATCAGTTTCTGCACGTGAAAGTTTAGAACGGTTACAACAGCCTTTCGCAATACGTATTACGGAAGGGATTGACCAGGAGGGAATTGCTCTCGCACAAGGTGCGGAGTTGGTCGTAGTTGACTATGATCTTCCTCCGAACGCGATAAATAAGCTCGACAATGTAGTGCTTCTAGGCGATTTCTTTCGCAAACAGAAAAGAAATGCGGACTACCTAAAAGAATCTTCATTTTCACATCTGCATGCAACATATTCATCTCAGAAAAATGTTGCTGGTTTTGGTGACTATACAATGATAGGAAGTGAATATAGTGAGTCTGGTGGCCCGGCGTATGTGGTAACTATCCATGCATCGTATATTAATGAAGGTATGTTTGATGAAATGTTTATCCGCCATTACTCATCTACAGATGATGGAACGCCAACCGACCCTGCCGGTAAGTTTGCTGAAGCATTGGCTAAATTTATCATTGAAGCAGATGAAGAACCAAGTATTTATTACCAATCTGCTGCAATAGATGAGTTCAGAAAGTTATATAGGAGCGGACATTTTCCTGGTTTAGGGCTGGTTAAAAAACTCTCAATTGAGCACCATATCGAAACAGTATGTAACTATTTACAGGGAAAATAAATGGCTCAATGTTGCTTAAAGTGTTTTACAGATAGGGCGATAATTGAGCTAATTCAGAGGGAAGGTGATTTTACTCGCTGTTCTTTTTGTGATTCAGACGAGGTCCTGTGTATAGCTCCTGATAAGTTGACAGGTCTGTTTGAGTTAGTGCTTGGTTGTATTGTTGAAGATATAGATGGAGAAGAGATTCAAAACGTATTTGTTGATGAATTGAAGATTGTATCAGAAACTGTTCGGCGTCCTAATGACTTAATTTCGCAGATAATGGGAGAAGAATTTAACGAAAAAAAGTTCTCTCTTAATGCTGGGATAGTTGAGTATCAAGATGCATGGAATGCTTTTAAAAACCACTTGATTAAAGAAAATCGCTTTTTTCCGAACAACTCTCTTTTCGGGAAAATCTTCATCAATGAGAGCAACAATGAATACACAATAACAAAAGAAGCTGCTGTCTTTCTTCGAACGATTGACGCTTTGAGTCGTCCACGAGACAACGGCTTTATATTTCACCGAGCAAGAGTTTCAGACAGGGTCTTGAGATCTCATGAAATGGGAAGCCCTCCAGCCGCAATAGCTTCGGCAGGAAGGGCTAACCCCGTTGGGATTCCATACCTGTATGTTGCGGAAGATTTTGATACTTGTTGCCAAGAAGTGAGACCAAGCAACGGTGCAACAATTTACGTATCGAAAGTTATAGCTGCAAGAGAATTGAGGCTAGTAGATTTGACCGCACCAAAGCAAAAAGTTGCCCTTTTAAAATTTGAAGAAGAAGAAATTGAGCTTACATTGAAGTGTTTAAACCTCTTACAGCAGTTTTCCGAAGAGCTATCAAAACCAGTGCTTCCAGAAAAATCACAATTGGACTACATTCCAACACAGTTTATCTGCGAGTACCTTAGAACTATTAGCTCATATCAAGGAACTCAGTCATATGATGGAATTGTCTTCAATAGCTCTTATGGTTCAGGGCAAAACGTTGTTTTATTTTCTGATGACTCGGTAGAAATCGAAGAACCCACTGCGCATACCGTTACTTCGGTTTCCGTTGAGGTGGAGCAAGCTTAATTTGAGTTAGATAGACAAATTATTTACTAGCTAAGGGGCTTTCAATGTCATAAACACAGGCACCTATGTACTAGATTGGATGGAAGTTCAACATGGCATTGTACAGGTATTTTTTGTAGCAGTAATTTATGTACAAATTCAATCTTAATTTAAATTTTTCTATTGTATTCATTTGAACTAGTTACTATCCCTCTCTGGAGGGATGAGCTTTGATATTGCTCTTCTTTTTTCTGCTTTATCTGAGCAAGGCTGCCTAGGGTAATCTGATAGTCAAGAAATATTCAATATCAAACAGATTAAATTAGCAAACACAATAAAAGCGCAACTTTTACAAATTCGCGTTTTTATTTTACTGATTACGAAGAGATTTATCCCATAGTAACAAACTCTTCAGACCCCATCGAGTGAATCGCCACTACCGAGTCAAAGTCGGCTTTGGTGACGCCCATCTTCATGGCAACGCCAAAGCCTTGGATCATTTCATCAACTGCGAAACCGATGCCGTGCAGGCCAACGATTTTTTCGTCCTCACCAGCACACACCAGTTTCATTTTACAAGGCTCGCGGTTCTGAGTCACGGCCGTGTACATGGCCGCAAAGGTGGAAGTGTAGACCTTGATGTTGTCTTCACCATACTGTTCGATGGCTTCTGGTTCGGTCAGGCTGATTGTGCCGGTTGGGTGAATGGATTTAAATAGGCCAGCCACTCTTTCGCATTGGCAATGATAAACTCGTAGCTAAGGCCGTGTATCAGCGTAACTCTGATTGCCTCAGTCGTTACAGGCAAAACACCTGCGCCCTTACCATAATACATCTCTATTTTTGATATGGCGCTTCGCTCAATATGGTACGGCCCTAATCCGAACTTTTTATTCAACGGCTCGAAAATCAAGGCTTCTTTTGTTGCTGAGAGTTTACCTTCAGAGCGGGCGACGCCGTTTTGTATTGTTGCAATAGAAACGCTTGTTGAAGTTTTATTCATGGCTTTCCTTTTAATGAATAAGTGGGTTTTTATTACGGGTGGTTTTGATACGCCAGCTATTTAAAAGCGATGTGAACTTTAACAAGCAGAGGTTAAATCAGCCTCTGCTTGTCCGTGCCTGAGTCTCATCAATGCTGAGTACTATATGCCTTTTGATTGCCAGTGCCTTTTTTCCACTGAATTGTGCCAGATAAAGAAAACGCCAGTATTATTCCCATTAAAATAGTCGTGACGACTTTCGCTACCCATGGATCTTGCACCGCGAACGCTGCTGCGTAACTAAACGTGAGTATGTTCGCAAACAGAGAAGTAAGGTGAATTCTGAAGCTTGTTGCTTGTTCTTTTACCCTTGCAATGTTGAATGTGCAGGAGATCAAAAATGCGATGACCATGCCCGGGTTGCTCATCTGTTCTGGCGTTAGTTTAAAATTAAGGCTTATAAATACCATAGCGCCATAAGCCACTGCGATTACGATAACAATGTAATTTAATAATAACTCTACCTTTGACTTCATACTTAACCTCTGATTTGTTGGTGTGGTTTTGTATGTTAAGCTCGTGCCGAGCGCTTTTCGGTGATACTGGCCAGTATGGACTGTTTATTTTTATCTTTTTGATTTATCAGTTTTTAATTTCTTGTTGAAAGGTGCAAAGAGGCCAGATTGGACGTGTTTTTGAATACAAGGGAGTCTTGATGTTCAGTTTTAGTAATATCGTTGCCTTAGGCTGTATTCAAGCCTTCATTCAATCCTTGTATCTCTTGAGGTTTTCTGGTCCGGGCAGATGGCTTGCCGCTTTTATACTGCTTGTTTCAATCAACATGTGTGTTGGCTTCTATGTAGACAGTGGTCTTTTTGAATCGGATATGCTGCTCATAACGATGTGGGAGCGATTAAACAGTTATTTGTTGTTGGGCCCCATTTTTATGGCGTTTGTAATGACAATGACAAATTCAGCGCATCGGTTTGATAAAAAAAATGCGATCCACCTATTACCCTTTCTTGTGTGGGTAGGGTATTTCATTTCAGTATCACTGTATGAGCAAAGTGATTTCCTGACTGAGCAAGCTGTAAACTTACAAACGGTATCAAGCAGACCCTTTACTGAGCGGTTTTCCATAATATCCCTGGTAACCGCAGGGCATTTTTGTCTTTATCTGGCCTGTGGTAGTTGGCAAATTTTTATGTTTTGGTTGAAACAACGCGACAGCAATATTTTTCGCCAACTGTGTTGGCTGCTTTGTGTCACTATGATTTGTTACCTGATGATGTTGAGTGTGTTTATCGTTTCTGTGACAGCCGTAATTATGGAACTTGAAAAATCAGATTGGCTGATTGCTTTGAGTTATTTGTCTACGGTGGTGGGCATATTTTCTTTAAGTTATCTGTTGATTTGCTATGGGAGACCAGTTGGCTTTAATCGTGCTCTCGTAAAGGAGGAGATGACTGATACTGATAAAGACTCCGCAGAGCGAATTAAACCTGAAGTATCAGCACAACAGAAAAAACTTTTAATGTTGGTCGAGCAAGAACTCAGGACGAACAAGCACCATTTACAACCTGATTTCAGCCAAATTCAACTTGCAGAAAAACTGAATATAAGCAGACATCAGCTGTCTGACGTGTTGGCTCTGCATTCTTCAGGTGGCTTCTATGAGTTGATAAACCAATTAAGGGTGGATGCGGTGATTGAGGAACTGATAAAAAGACCTACAAGTGACAGGTTAATCAATATTGCTTTCGATTGTGGATTTAATTCAAAATCTAGCTTTAACCAGGTGTTTAAAAAGCATACTGGTAAAACGCCAAGCCAGTACCGTGATCTGGTAAAAACAAGCAAGGCAGAAACACCCTGGGTACCAGAGTGAGTGGAAGTTCAGCATGGTATAGTGTAAGTGTTTGTCTTTAATGGCGGTAATTTATGTACAAATTCAATCTTAATTTAAAGTTTTCTGATGTATTTATTCCTATTCTGCTCTGGCAGTTAGTTGTTGTGATGACTTTTGGTATTGCACTTCCCTTTTTTCTACTTTATCTAATTAAACTCGTTTTAAATAACCTAACGGTTAAGAAATATTCGATATCAGACAGATTAAACGAGTAAAAAATAAAAAGCGCGAATTTTACAAATTCGCGCTTTTTATTTTCTGATTTCGAAAAGAACTACCTCATAGTAACAAACTCTTCTGACCCTGTGGGGTGAATTGCTACTACCGAGTCAAAGTCGGCTTTGGTAGCACCCATCTTCATAGCCACACCAAAGCCCTGGATCATTTCATCTACGGCAAAGCCGATGCCGTGCAGGCCGACGATTTTTTCGTCCTCGCCGGCACACACCAGTTTCATTTTGCAGGGCTGACGGTGCTGGGTTACTGCGGTATACATGGCCGCAAAGGTGGAAGTGTAAACCTTGATGTTGTCTTCACCATACTGTTCAATGGCTTCTGGTTCGGTCAGGCCGATGGTGCCGATGGGCGGGTGGCTGAAGACCACGGTCGGGACCAGGTTGTAGTCCATTTTGGCGTTGGGCATATCCGGGTTAAACAGGCGCTCTGCCAGCATACGGCCAGCTTTTACCGCGACAGGCGTCAGCTCAATGCCGCCGTCCATAATGTCGCCCAAAGCATAAATGCCGGATACCGAGGTGTTCTGATATTCGTCAACTTTAACGTAGCCGCCTTCTGTGATGGCCACATCGGTGGCAGCCAGGTTGATTTTATCCGTCACTGGCTCTCGACCTATGGCCCAGATCACATGCTCAACCGTGTGTAACTCGCCGTTTTCTAAGTGCAGGGTTACGCTGCCGTCGTCGTTTTTGCTCAGTGATTTAGGTACGCTGTGGGTGTGTAGTGTTGGCCCTTCTTTGTCCATGACTTCGGTCAGGGTGTCGACCAGGATAGGGTCAAAGTTACGCAGCGGGGCATGCTTACGTACAAACAGATGTGTTTCTGTGCCCAGGCTGTGTAGTACGCCTGCCAGTTCAACGGCAATGTAGCCTGCACCAATCACAGCCACGCTCTTTGGCTGTACCTTGAGCTCAAAGAAATCATTAGAATCTATACCCAGCTCCGCACCCGGGATATTTGGAATCGACGGGCGGCCACCCACGGCGATACAGATATGCTCGGCGGTGTAGTGCTCGCCGTTAACTTCTACCGTGTTGTTATCAACGAATTTGGCAAAGCCGTTGATCACGGTCACTCCATTGCTGGCCAGGTACTTATTATAGCCCTGGTGAATACGGCCAATATAGGCTTCGCGGCTTTCAACCAGTTTGCTCCAGTCGAAGTCTTTAACCTCTACATCAAAGCCATAATCCGGTGCGTACAGCTTAATGGCTTCGGCCACCTGCGCACCGTGCCACATCACCTTCTTAGGTACGCAACCTACGTTTACACAGGTGCCGCCCATATGCTTAGCTTCGATGAGTGCCACTTTGGCGCCACGCATTGCTGCGCGGTTGGCTGAGGCAATACCACCGCTACCGCCACCAATGGCGATATAATCAAAATGTTGTGCCATGATTAATTCTCTATAAATGCTGATAAATGGCACTAGCTTAACACTATATTAGCCGGGGCAAAGTCCGGTGGGATAAATTTTTCCGATAGAGGTCATCGCTTTTTTCGATGGCACACAGGTAAGGTCCATCAGGTCAAACTAACACCGACTGAACGAACCCCGATTTAATTTGTCTGGATTGGCTGGTGTACCTTGTTTTTTTTAAAGAAACACCCCAAATACAAAAGATAATCAAAGATCAACAGAGAGGCGTTATGACTAACCCGTTAATTGGCATGGAAGGCTTGCCACCGTTTTCAAAAATTAAACCAGAACACGTTGTGGAGGCACTGAAACAAGCCATCGCACATTGCCGAGACACCATAGACGAGGTGTTGAAAAACGATTCATACAGCTGGGAAAACCTGGTGCTGCCACTCGAAGAAGCCGACGATAAGCTGTCGCGCATGTGGTCGCCGGTTTCGCATATGCACTCAGTGGTCAATAACGATGCATTACGTCAGGCATTCGATGCTTGTCTGCCTTTGATCTCAGAATACAGTACTTATGTAGGTCAACATCAGGGCTTATATCAGGCATACAAGTCACTCAAAGAATCAGACTCCTTTGCCACACTGAGCACAGCCCAGCAAAAAACCTTAGAAAACGCATTGCGTGACTTCAAGCTGTCGGGTATTGCATTGGCACCAGAACAACAAAAGCGTTACGGCGAGATCAGTGCGCGTTTGTCTGAGTTGTCGTCTAAGTTTGGCAATAATGTGATGGATGCGACGCAAGCCTGGACTAAGCATGTGACCGACGAAGCTGCGTTATCAGGTCTGCCTGAGTCTGCACTGGCACTGGCGGCACATACAGCGCAAAGCAAAGAACTTGAAGGCTGGGTGTTCACGCTGGACATTCCTTCATACCTGCCTGTCATGACGTATGCCGATAATCGTGAGCTGCGTGAAGAGATGTACCGTGCTTATGTGACCCGAGCGTCTGATCAAGGTCCGAATGCTAAAGAATTTGATAACTCAGAGTTGATGAGCGAAGAGCTGGCACTGCGCCATGAACTGGCTCAGTTACTGGGTTTTGACAGCTATGCGCATAAATCACTGGCCACTAAAATGGCACAATCTCCTGAGCAGGTATTTACCTTCCTGAACGATTTGGCGTTACATGCCAAGCCTCAGGCCGAAAATGAGCTGGCAGAATTAAAAGCATTTGCAGAAAAAGAGTACGGAGCCACAGAGCTGGCTGCCTGGGACTATGGCTATTATGGCGAGAAACTGAAACAGGCCAAATATGCTATTTCTGACGAAATACTGCGCCCTTACTTCCCGGCAGATACTGTGTTAAACGGCTTGTTCGAAACCGTGAACCGTTTGTTCGGTATTAAAGTGACTGAAATTCAGGACTTTGATACTTATCACCCGGATGTGCGCTTTTTTGCAATTCACGACGCACAAGGCACTCTGCGTGGTCACTTCTATCTCGACCTGTATGCCCGTGAGCACAAACGTGGCGGCGCCTGGATGGACGACTGCATGGGTCGTAAAGTACGTGCCAGTGGCGAGTTACAAACGCCAGTTGCCTACCTTGTGTGTAACTTCAATAAAGCGGTAGGTGATAAACCTGCACTGTTCACTCACAACGAAGTAACCACTTTATTCCATGAATTTGGCCATGGTATTCACCATATGCTGACTCAGGTTGATGCATCAGCGGTTGCGGGTATCAACGGGGTAGCCTGGGATGCGGTAGAGCTGCCAAGTCAGTTCCTGGAAAACTGGTGCTACGAAGAAGAGGCACTGGCGTTTATTTCCGGTCATTATGAGACAGGTGAGCCATTACCAAAAGCACTACTGGACAAGCTACTGGCGGCGAAAAACTTCCAGTCAGCCATGCAGATGTTGCGTCAGATAGAGTTCTCTTTGTTTGACTTCCATATCCATGCGGACTTTGACCCGGCCAAGCCATGTCAGATCCAGCACACTTTGAATGCGGTCAGAGAGAAGACTGCGGTCGTCAAGGCGCCTGAATTCAATCGCTTCGCACACAGCTTTAGCCATATTTTTGCTGGTGGTTACAGCGCAGGTTACTACTCGTATAAATGGGCTGAAGTGCTGTCGGCTGATGCGTTCTCGCGTTTTGAGGAAGAAGGGATCTTTAACGGTCAGACAGGTACCGATTTTATGCAGCATATCCTTGAGAAAGGGGGATCTGAAGAGCCTATGACGCTGTTCACGCGTTTCCGTGGCCGTGAACCCAGTGTCGACGCACTGCTGCGTCACAGTGGCATCGAAAAAGCGGCATAAGCCGTCTTTCTGGCGGCTTTTTGAACATCTGTTCCCCGCATGCCGCCAGACCTGACTTAAAAACACCACATAAGTCGTTTGTGTGGTGTTTTCCATTCGCAAATTAGACAGTTCGCGCTATGCTGTTTTAGAGAACCAACCTTGTAGGGACCGCTGCATGAGCAATTTAGTACTGGCCATTGATGACGATAAACTGGTACATCACATTGTCGAACAATCCTTATTGCACAGCTGCAAAGTGATCCACGCATACAGTGGCGAAGAAGGGCTGAAAATGGCCCAGGAGCAACAGCCGGATATTATATTGCTCGACATAGAAATGCCCGGCCCATCGGGCTTTGAAGTGTGTGAGCGGCTGAAAGCGAATCCTCAGTTGTGTGATATTCCGGTGATGTTTTTGTCGTCTAAGAGTGCCATTTCTGAGCGAATGCGCGGCTACAATGCTGGCGGGGCCGACTACATTGTTAAGCCTTTCGACAGCGATGAAATGCTGGCGCGCATTAAGGTGTTGGATGAGTATCGTCGCCAATCGCTCAAGCTTAAGCAGGATGTGCAAAAAGCACAGATCACTGCCGAAATCGCGATGTCGGATTCTGGCGATATGGGTCGGATCATGCGCTATGTGGGTCAGTCATATCATGCTCATGACCTTAATACCCTGTCTGAGTACTTTTTTGAGTTTTTTGTACCCCTGCAATTGCAGGTTGCGGTGGCATTTTGGTATCACGAAGGCGAAGTCTTTTATTCTCAGGAAGGCGCCATTCAGCCACTGGAGCAGGAGCTGCTTGAGAAACACCGCGATGGCGATCGCTTTGTGGACTTTGGTCGTCGTACCATTATTAACTATCCCAAAGTATCTTTGCTGATCAAAAACATGCCGATGGACGACGTAGGGTTGTATGGCCGTTACAAAGATCTATTGCCGCATATTCTCGAAGCCACCAATGCTAAAATCAAGGATATGGAGGTCAGTGAGGTGGCATTGAACAAAGTAGAGCAAATTGGCCTGGCGTTTGAATCGCTGAGCGATCAACTGGGTGATGTTGCCACGGCATTTAACAGCAAGCTGACCGAGTTTTCCGAGTATGTGGCCGATGAGCACGCCAACGGCAAGCAGGCTGAAATAAAACAATTGTATGAGCACTTTTCACTGGTTAATGATGAATTCTCGATTATTCGCTATAAACTGGGTGAAATCACCGAAGTCCGGCATGAACTTATCCAGAGTTTAAATCAGATGGCCAAACCCTGGGGTGAAGAAGACGTGCCAGCACAGACAGATATCGAGCTGTTTTAATCGCAGCTCGGCATGCGTAAGACAGAGATTTCATAACCGTGATGATCCAGATATAATCTCTGCGTTACTATTTGCGGAGCCTGCTGTTGATCATCCATACCCCTTTTGCCGAAAACCGTCCTTATTTAGCGCGTATTGAACAACAGTTTGCCTTGCAAACCTGGCAGCAGGACAATCCTAATTTTCGTTTAACCTTTGATGAGGCCGGATTGCAGCTATTAAAGCTTGATGAGCCTAAGCTGGGGGGGATCAGGGTTGACTTTGTTACGGGAGCGAGCGCACATCGTCGTAAGTTTGGCGGCGGTAAAGGGCAGGCCATAGCCAAGGCGGTGGGGCTAAATAAAGGTGCAACTCCTGTAGTACTGGATGCCACTGCGGGGCTAGGGCGAGATGCCTTTGTGTTGGCAGCGCTGGGCTGTGAAGTGATCTTACACGAGCGTCACCCGGTTGTGGCGGCATTGCTGTTTGATGGCCTGGAGCGCGCTTATCAGGACGCTGAGATAGGCAGCTGGATGCAGCAAAATATGCGTATGGTGTTTGGCTCCAGCCACGACCTGCTGGCACAGAGCGAGCTACAGCCAGATGTGGTGTATCTGGATCCTATGTTTCCGCATCGTGAGAAATCGGCGCAGGTTAAAAAAGAAATGCGGGTGTTCCAGTCTTTGGTAGGCGGAGATGCCGACGCCGATGCCTTACTACCGTTTGCTCATGCACTGGCATCGAAACGTGTGGTGGTCAAGCGACCCGACTATGCGCCATTTTTGAATGAGCAAAAACCCAGTATGCAGATCGAGACCAAAAAGAACCGCTTTGATGTGTATGTTAAAGCGGCAATGAAGTAGTACCAATCTCCAAAACTCTGCCTGTTATCTCGCACCCGGTTTGAGCGCTAAGACACAGGCGGCTCATCCGGTCATCCCGTACTTGATGCGGGAACTACCAGCAGACGGCTCAGCAGAGCACCAATGGCACCAACCCCAAACCCACCTCCGGTCATCCCGCACTTGATGCGGGATCTACTAATTGGCAACTCTGCAGATCATCCATGGCACTAACCCTAAACCCACCTCCGGTCATCCCGTACTTGATACGGGAACTGTCAGCAGACGGCTCAGCAGATCACCAATGGCACCAACCCCAAACCCACCCCCAGTCATCCCGCACTTGATGCGGGATCTACCAGCAAGCGGCTCAGCTGATCACCAATGGCACCAACCCCAAACCCACCTCCAGTCATCCCGCACTTGATGCGGGATCTACCAGCAAGCGGCTCAGGGGGTATTGGTGGTCCATATTAAAATGCTAATGGTTCCCGGCTCGGAGGCCGGGATGACGAAGGCTCGGAGGCCGGGATGACGAAGGCTCGGGGCCAGGATGACGAAGGCTCGGGGCCAGGATGACGAAGGTTTGGAGGCCGGGATGACGAAGGTTTGGAGGCCGGGATGACGAAGGCTCGGGGGCCGGGATGACGAAGGCTCGGAGGCCGGGATGACGAAGGCTCGGGGGCCGGGATGACGAAGGCTCGGGGGCCGGGATGACGAAGGTTTGGAGGCCATGATGATGAAGGCTCGGAGGCCGGGATGATGAAGGTTCGGAGGCTGGGATAACTGAGAGGTCGGGGTGACGCAAGTGGTCAATCATCGATACCGTATGCAACGTTATTGAGCTGGTATATCGGCTGAGTAGCGAGCGGCAGAGCACCTCAGTCAGAACCACAGGTATAGTCATAAAAATGGGTGTCCAAATAGATTTTTGGCTGCAATAGATAGCCAAAGCACCTGTCAGATCTGCTTGTCATTTGTCTGACGTAAAGTTCCTGTAAAAGGTATTTACTTCTTCTACGCCAAAAGTATGTTTTTAAAATTGACTGGTTGATTTCTGAGCAATCTACATCAAACTGTCATAAAACATTAATAGTCTACGCCCGAATTTGAATCAATATGGCTGTAGTATCTAATGCGTGTTTCTACTTTTACTCGGTTGCTTGCTGTGTTACTGGCCCTGGCCAGTATCGTGCTGGCTGCCACCTTGTTCTGGGCCAGTCAGGTCTTTAGTGAATTAGATAAACAAAACAACGCTTATGTTACGCTGAAAAACACCATACTGATCGATCTTGCCGGTACGATCGAAGACTATCTGAGCACAGGTGACAGCCAGGAGCTCAGCAAGGCCAGCGAACAAATAGCCACCCTCAAACAGCATCAATTGACAGCGTTGCCTTCAGTGCTTGCCTCTGATATGACGAATCAACTTGATGCACTTGATAGCGACATTAATGGTAAATATCGTGCCCTTGGTAAGCTGTCGGGTAATGAAATGGCGCTGCTGGACAACGCCATCAGACAAATGTCAGGCTCGGCGTCCTCTTTAATGAGCTATACGGCCAAAGCCCCGGATCATCCGCTTGCACCACGCTATTACGCGCTGGCATCAGATTACTATGGGGAAGTCAGCAACCTCAGTATTTACACCTATCAGCTGGTGATCCACTTTGAGCAGCAAACACGTCAAAACCTGTTAAACAGCGTGCGTCGCCTTCAGGACTTGGCGCAGCAGATAGATCGCCTGGCAGACTTGGGGGTAATGAGTGAGATCGATGAAGACGAATTATTTCTGGGGGCTGAGGCAGAAGACTTAGCACTGGAGATCAAAGCAGAGTTGATCAGCTGGCCCAGGCGTTTCAGTCGCGACCTGGAAAATACCTTGGCTCAGGCTGAACAGCGCCAGCAGGGCATGGCTCAGCTGCGAGGGGACATTAAGGCGATTTCGGCCTTGGTACTGAGTGCTGAAGAAGCCCTGCAGGCAGAGCAAAATACGCTTAAGCAAAACGTCTTTACGATTTTTGGTGTGGCCATTGGTTTACTGGTGTTATTGGCCATTGCTGTGTATATCGTGCAGTTTAGTCAGGTACTGACGCCACTTCGCCAGCTCCGTAATGGCTTTGCGTTCCTGATAGAAAGCAATGAGCTGAAAAACATCGACAGTCAGAATGCCAATACTGAGATTGGCGAGATAGCCAGTTACTTTAATCAGCTCATTGAACGTCAGCGTGGTGAAGCGCAGGAGCGGGAGCAAATGCTGGCGGTGATCAATGACTTTATGCAGGATATGAATACCAACCTGGCCAGTATCAGTGAGCTGGCAGAAACCACCTCCTCTCAGGTGGAGCAGAATCAGCATCAGCTTGACGAGATCAAAGCGTTGGGTTCAGAGGCCAGTGAAATCAATCAGCAGGTGTCGGATAACGCCAGTGAAACTTTCTCTGCGATGAAGCAAAGCGTGAGCTATGCCGAGTCAATGCTCAGCGCAAGTTCCAGTACCCAGCAACGAGTGGAGCAGGGCTTATCCAGTCTCAACGAGCTGTTAAACGGGGTAGCTGATGTGGGCAAAGTGATTGAAATGATCCGCACCATTGCAGAGCAAACCAACTTGCTGGCACTGAATGCGGCCATTGAGTCGGCGCGTGCCGGGGAGCACGGGCGAGGGTTTGCAGTGGTGGCAGATGAAGTGCGCAAGCTGGCTCAGCAAACGCAGGACTCGTTGTCAGACATCAATGAACAGCTGAACATCCTCAGTGACAATTCAAGTAAGGTGTCGTCGCAGATCAGCGCACTGGCAGACGAAGCACAGCAACAAACTGAACATGCGCAGGAACTGAAGAGTAATTCTGAAGGGGTTGCTGAGCGCGCTCAGGGAGCCAGTCAGGTGGCTGAGCATGCCATGGAGCTGGCTCAGCAACAAAGCTCGCTGGTAGATAACTTCAGCAGTGCGATGGCCCTGATGAAACAACAGGTGAACGGCTCAAATCAGCAGGTGCGGGATATTCAACACAGTTTGCAGGAGCAGATGATCAAAATTCGTGAAAGTATTGGTATTCAATAACTCACACAGCTGTTCTTTGCTCGCTGATATGATTCATTGATGTCGGCGAGCTGCTGCTCATCTTTTCGTCTATTTCTGGTAACTTGCCGTTATCTTTGCTACAACTTGGCCATGCGTTATTTGCTATTAAGGACAGCAAGATGAATAGGTTGGTTAACATGCTGATGGCAAGTTTGATGGCTCTGGCTCTGAGCGCCTGCTCCGACAGTGCACAACAAGCCGACCCTGATTTCACTCCGCAAAACACCGAGCGCAGCTTTTTATCCGACAATAGTCCGGTCGTTTTTATCGATGAAGCCCACCATAACTTTTTAACTATGAATGGTCGTTTTCGGCCTTTTACGCAGGTGCTGCAAAGCGATGGCTATACGGTTAAAGCAAGCAAGGTTGCGTTCAGTACAGAGCACCTGAATCAGGCTGATATTTTAGTGATAGCCAATGCGCTGGACAAAGACCGGACTGACTGGAGTCCCCCCTTTGGCAATGCCCTTACCATGCAAGAAGTCACAGTGGTGACAGAGTGGGTTAAGCAAGGTGGCGCGTTGTTTTTAGTGGCCGATCATACGCCGTTTCCTAAAGTGATAGAAAACCTGACCCATGCACTGGGGTTTGAATTCAGCCATGGTCACGTAGGTAAAGCACAGTTCACAACTCATGATAATACCTTAGCACAGCACGCAATTACCTTAGCGGTCGTGCCTGCGCTGAGAAAGCTACCCGGTGCGGCATCCATGACAGGGGTTGGTCTGACGGGCGCTGTAGGTGGTGCAGCTTCAGCGGCAGCAACAGACCAATCGACAGGTCAAATCGAACAGGTTCGCTCGTTTGGAGGCTCGGCATTCAGAGCGCCAGAAGATGCGATTTCACTGCTTACGCTTGGCCCGCAAGCTATGTCGGTTAACCCTCAGGTACCTTTTCAGATCACGGCGGACACACCACGTATGTCTGTAGATGGCTGGAGCCAGGGCGCGGTGCTTGAGTTTGGTAAAGGGCGGGTCGCTGTATTTGCCGAAGGCATGATGTTTTCCTCGCAAGTGGATACACAATCAGGGCAAAAATATGGGCTGGCTTCAGAAGGGGCTGAGCACAATGAAGGGTTTTTACTTAATGTGATGCGTTGGCTGGCAAACGCCGAGTGATCGTCAGGGCATACACTGGGTGACTTGGTGTGTGTCAGTTTGTGAGCCGATTTAGCAGCGACTATCTTTATCAAGGTGAGTGTCTTACAAAAAAGTTGAAAGCAAGCAGGAGTAATAATGAGCGACAGTAACTTAACTGAAAACTTTGAACATAAACTCAATCTGCGCAGCCTGGAGGTGGAGGATTATGAAGATCTTAAAGAGGTGATGGGTATTGTTTACCCTGATCTGGGAGGCGCCCCGTCAGAGAAGCAGTTCAAGGCTCAGCTCAGCAGCTTTCCCGAAGGTCAGATCTGTATTGAAGACCATGGTAAAGTGGTCGCCGCAGCATTCTCCTTGATTGTGGATTATGACAAGTTTGGCGACCACCATACCTATGATGAAATAACCGGTGACGCCTATCTCACCACACATGACCCGCAGGGAGATGTGCTTTACGGTGCCGAAGTCTTTGTGCACCCGGACTATCAGGGCATGCGTCTGGGACGTCGTTTGTACGAGGCCAGAAAAGAACTATGCCAAAACCTAAATCTTAAATCGATTGTAGCCGGCGGGCGCATTCCTAACTATCAACACCATGCCAGCGAGATGTCGCCACAAAAGTATATTGAGCTGGTAAAGAAAAAAGAAATCTATGACCCCATACTCAGCTTTCAGCTGTCTAACGACTTTGAAGTAAAGCGTGTACTCAATAAATACCTGCCGGAAGACAAAGAGTCCAAAGGGTATGCAACCTTGCTGGAATGGACCAACCTGTACTACGAGCGCCATGAATCTCCTTTGTTTGGTGCGGTCAAAAAATCCGCTCGGGTAGGCTGTGTACAGTGGCAGATGCGTCCGCTTAATTCCGTTGCAGAGTTGACTCAACATGTGGAGTTCTTTATTGATGCACTGGCCGATTATCAGTGTGATCTGGCATTGCTGCCCGAGTTGTTTAATGCGCCATTGATGGGCATAGAGGCGCACGAGAACTCGCTGGACTCCATCAAAGCACTGGCTGCATTTTCCAATGAAGTGGTGGAAGCTATCTCCCATCTGGCGGTCAGCTACAACATTAATATTATCGCAGGGTCAATCCCGGTGATTGAAGACAAAGCACTCTATAATGTGTCTTATTTTTGTCGGCGCGACGGCACCATAGAGTCGCAAACTAAAATTCACCCGACCCCGTATGAAAAAAGTGCCTGGATCATGCAAGGTGGCGACAGCCTGAGTGTGTTTGATACCGACTTTGGCAAGATTGGTATTCTGATCTGTTACGATGTGGAGTTTCCTGAGCTGGCGCGCCTGCTGTCAGAGCAGGGGATGCAGATCCTGTTTGTGCCTTTCTGGACAGATACTAAAAATGCCTATTTACGGGTACGTTGTTGCGCGCAAGCCCGTGCCATTGAAAACGAGTGTTATGTGGTGACGGCGGGCAGTGTGGGGAACCTGCCCAAGGTGGATGGGGCCGATATTCAGTACGCTCAGTCAGCGGTATTTTCACCGTCTGATTTTGCGTTTCCTCATGATGCGACCATGGCAGAAACTACCCCGAACACAGAAATGACCTTGATTGTCGACTTAGATCTGGAGAAACTGCATGAATTGCGTCATGAGGGATCTGTCAGAAACTATCTGGACAGACGACGGGATCTTTATCGCATCAACTGGCTGGGTGAACAAAAAATTAAGTAAAGGCGTTATGCGCTGTGCTGATATGGTCGCAGCCCCTGGCGTATCAAAACTCTGTGTGCAGGTATAGGGTGTTTGAGTGATGAAGTGTTTTTGAAGGGCGATATCCAGCGCCTGTGCTGGATATCGCGACTGGGTTATTCTGATTCTAACCCTTCGATTTCAATACCGAACTGTGTGCTGGTGACCCCCGCCAGGCTTGCAATATACGCTTTAAACGCGCGCAGCTCAGTGTTGGCTTCGGCAGCGAAGATAGCGCGGTTGGCTCTGACATAAACCAGCTTCAGGTTATGTGCCGCAGCAAACTCCCGGGCATCAATCAGTGGTTCCAGCTCTGCTACCACCTCACCTGTTAGAATATAGATCGAACCAGACTTGGCATCTGTGATAGTGGCACCGCTTAGTAATGTCTCGCTGGTGGTCAGGTAGTGTTTACCGTTGAGTGTAACACTGTGATTAAGTGCTGAACTCAGCGGTTGTGCCTCATAGACATCTGTGGTGGATGCACTGGCGGATGATATACCGCAGGCGAGTAGCACGGTCGCGATTAGTTGTTTTTTCATGTCAGTACTCCTTATTTACGACCGATGAAACGAATGTCCCACGACTTCAGCAGGCCATTTTCAAGGTTGTTTCTGTGCACCATATTAACGTTAGGTGCGCCTGCAGCACGGGGATCAAAAATGTAGTATTCGTCCTCAGCGGCTGTATCAATAACGCGCAGGGTCCATTCACCTTGTACCTGTTCTCCATAGAAGTGATGAGTCAGCATCTGCGTGTTGTCCATACCACTTTTACCCAGAATGGTGCCGGTGCGTGGTGTCATGATGACGCTACGAGTACCTGCAGGAGAGATTAACTCAATCGCGAGATCTCGGGTGCTGGTGTGATTGATATTGACGCGCACCTGGACAGCATCCACCGTCATCTCTTCTGTTGATTGATATGCACTTTGTACACCATTCACATCACCGTCCGGGATCTCAGCGTTTGCGCTAACCACAAAGCGTTCGGTCTGAGTAAACTGACCCAGAGTCTGGTTGTAGAATCGCGCCATATTGACCGCCGCGTCTACATCCACGGCACCAAAACCGTAGTAATTATGGAAGGTGTAGCCTGCAGCATTGGTCTGCCAGGTATCAATAGCCTGATAACTGACTGTGTCACCTTGTGCATTATTAAAAGACAGTGAGACACCCGGGTTATCCGCATCAATCTTGCGTGCCGTGGTGGCCAGGATATGGCGCACATCTTGCCAAGTCAGCGCCGGATTAGCCGACATGATCAGGGCGATGGCACCGGCTGCACTGGGTGCGGCAGAAGAAGTGCCGTTAAAACGTGCGCCATAATCACAGGTTGGATCCAGTGGATGACCGCCATGCAGGTCGTTGCGGCCATATGCCGGGTTATATCCCGCGTCACACCCACTCAGATCTGTGGTGATCATCGCCGGGGAATAGACACCATACTGTCCGCCTGTAGCAGACACGAACACGGCAGAACCTACGGTTGAATAGGAAGAGAGCTGACCATCAGCATTATAGGCCGATACAACCAGGTTCCAGAATGACGTATCCATTCGCTCCAGGTTGACATTTTGCAGCGGTAAACCATGGTTGTCATTGTCGAAACGCAGGTAGCCGGAACCTAAATTAGGATCCTTAAAGGTTTGTCTGGCATAGCCGTTACCAGCCGATTTGACGAAGAGTGCCCCGCGGCCACCATGTGTCGTACGCGTTATTTCTTCCTGTGCATCTTCATAGGTTTTAAGCCAGGGCTCTTGGTCATAGTCAAAGCTGACAGGTGAGGACAATGTACGGCCATAACTTTGGTTAAAAACTCTCGGAAAATCAAAAGAGTGCTTGCTGTAACCATCTGAGTACATGCCGTGAGACTGTAGCCAGTTGGCGGTGTTGTAATTACCTGATGAGATCAGGTTAAAGCCCACAAGTCCAGCACGTGGGGCAATACCTCTTCCCCCCACGCCATTAAATGCGCTTGCCGCGATAATACCGGCAACGGCTGTACCATGGCGATCTGTGGGGCCGCTGGGCTCCAGGTTGGGTGTATCAGTGGTAAAATTCCACGAACCCGGCCGCACATTATCGCGTAAGTCCGGGTGAGTCAGCTCTACGGCTCCGTCAATCACGGCAGTGGTAACGCCTGTGCCCAGAATGCCCAGCGCATGAGTCAGAGACAGATTCATATCTTCGCCTGCTTTACCGCCACGTTCTGAAAAGGCAGCCTGTCCGGTATTTTGTAAATGCCACTGGTGAGATACCAATGGATCGCCTGGCATCAGTGGATAGTCGGCAGCCGAGGCGGCCACACTGTATGAGGCCGCGATACATGCGGCCAGTATTGTCTGTTTAGTTCTCATCATAGATTAGTTTCTTCTTATTTACATTTGTACCCATTTGCTCCTGTACCTTATACTGTAATATTTGAAAATGAAAGGTGTACAAGGTTTTTATTTGGTTAACTTTGAGGGCGGGGAAATATAAATGTTGGTGTGATGGGCGTTTACTGAATGTGAGCATCGACTCAGCAACAACTAAATGCAAATATACTGTGAAAAGTAATCACCATTTTGCTCTGTCAGAAGGAAAGCACGAAAGATATGTGCGGAATTATCACAGAGAAAGTGCTTACTCCATTTCTGGTTGCGGCGACTTTAGGCGGCTATTCTTACCCAAATTTTGATGTAATAAAGGATGTGAAACCAGAACTCTCTCACAGTAACGAGTAGCTCAGTTATGAAAGCCTGGGTTCGGTACCTGTCAGCGTGTGCAGCAGGTAAATCATTCAGGCTTTCGCTCAAGGTCAGTGTATATTCTGCTAAAACATGACAGACTTTCACTTATTGCTCACGTTTCAATATGAATAGCTGTATTATCAATTTGTTTATAAATTGTTTCTTGATGAATGGGGTTTTCTGGGTTACAGTAAATTTGCACCTAAGATGGGTGCAATTAACTTAAACAACAAAGGAAATGACTATGAACTTAAAGTTAAACAAGAAAAAAATGAAAAGCTTATCTTCTGATAGCAATAATATGCCTGCAAATATGACACCTCTTGTTGCGGGTGGTACAGATATCAACAGCAGTTACGGTGGTGATGGTACCGTCAGTGGACTAGGCTATACAAATTGTGTTGCCCACACTTGTGGTATGGACACATGTCAGGCGACTTGGTAGTCCGCTTTACTAAATAGCCAAGAGAACGCCTCACCGAGGCGTTTTTAGTTGTTAGCTAAGAGCCGACCAATGAATACCTGAGAACACTCTACTGACTTCCTGGTGTTATACTCATTACATGTATAATCCTTCTCAGCGATGACATAAATCGTCCCCGAAACCAAACTGAACGGAAATATAAAGTTGGCCACTAAACATTAAATGTCAGTTATTGACGATGTTTGTGACACCGATTCTAAGAACATGAAGGCTTTTACCTGAATGGCCTGTTTTGTGTTCTAACTCATGTTCAAAAAAGCAAACTTTCTAATTCGCTGAATTTCGCCTACATTTTCAACATAAATTATTTCTTGATTTCTGTATGAGCAACTTACCGGATAAAAATAGCGTAGATGGAGCGACTTATTACGCTGCCGAGTTAGCTGCGTTTCCAGCATCTATGAATGAGGCAGAACTACTCAGCTTTCTTAAATTGTCTATGGAATACGTTGCAGATGAAGTGTTCTGGGTGACGTCTGACTCTGAAATTCTCTATGTTAATAAGGCTGCATGTGAAAGGCTATCTGGCACAAGGCTTTGTGGCGCACGTTGGCAAGCCTATAGATATGAACAGCTTATATCAAGTTCTGGCACGGTTCTGAGTGCCTGAGAAAGAGTGATAATATTATGGTCATTACAAAGAGTTAAAAAAGAAGCCGCTTAGCGGCTTCTTTTTTTCATATTTAACCCAGAGCCAGGTAACCGACTCAGGTTAAACCATTACAGGCTTTCGATTTTCGCTTTTTGCTCAAGCAGCTTAGCTTTGGCGTCGCTGTACTCGGCCAGTTTGGCTTTTTCTTTATCGAGTACCGCAGCAGGAGCGTTGTTGACGAACTTCTCGTTTGCCAGCTTTTTCTCGACCTGTGCCAGGCCTTTTTCTGCTTTTTCCAGCTGCTTGGCGATACGGGCCATTTCGGCTTCGACATCGATCAGGCCCGCCATTGGGATCATGATCTCCAGGTCGCCGATAAAGGCCGTTGCCGATGCCGGGGCATCGTCTTTGCTAGCCAGGACCTTGATGTCTTCCAGTTTAGCCAGTGAGCTCAAAAATGCCTGGTTGTCATCAAGACGACGCTGATCCTGCTCAGACACGTTGGCCAGTAACACACCCAGCGGTTTGCTTGGGCTGATGTCCATTTCACCACGGATGTTACGAATAGCCAGGATGAACTGCTTAACCCACTCCAGGTCTTCCATCGCTTGTGTGTCTACCTGCGACGCATCAAACTGTGGGAAGCTCTGTAGCATGATGGTGTTGGCTTCGATCCCAGCCAGCGGTGCAACACGCTGCCAGATGGTTTCTGTGATGTAAGGCATTAGCGGGTGCATCACGCGCAGCAGGCCTTCCAGAACCGTGATCAGGGTATGACGTGTACCGCGTTGTTGTGCTTCGTTGCCCTTGAACAGAATTGGCTTGGTCAGCTCCAGATACCAGTCACAGAATTGGTTCCAGGTGAACTCATAAATGGTGTTTGCCGCCAGGTCAAAGCGGTAGTTGTCCAGGTGCTCACTGAAGGTTTTTACTGTGTTCTGGAACTGGCCCAAAATCCAGCGATCGGCCAGAGACACCTGCATCTCGCCACCGTTGAAGCCACAATCCTGCTCTTCGGTGTTCATCAGCACGTAACGGCTGGCGTTCCACAGCTTGTTACAGAAGTTACGGTAACCTTCCAGGCGGTTCATGTCCCAGTTGATATCACGGCCAGTAGAGGCCATGGCCGCCAGGGTAAAGCGCAGCGCGTCGGTGCCGTGTGCTTCAATACCATCGGCAAAGGTCTTGCGAGTATTTTTCTCAATCTTAGCGGCCAGCTGTGGCTGCATCATGTTACCGGTACGTTTTTGAACCAGGCTTTCCAGATCGATACCGTCGATCATATCCAGTGGATCCAGTACGTTACCTTTGGACTTTGACATCTTGTCGCCATTTTCGTCGCGGATCAGACCGGTCACGTAAACGGTTTTAAATGGCACCTGAGGCTTGCCTTGGTCATCTTTCACAAAATGCAGTGTCATCATGATCATACGGGCAACCCAGAAGAAAATGATGTCGAAACCGGTTACCAGCGTGTCTGACGGGTGGAACATTTTCAGGTCGTCGGTGTTCTCTGGCCAGCCTTGCGTGGAGAAGGTCCACAGGGCAGAAGAGAACCAAGTGTCAAGTACGTCATCGTCCTGGCTTAGAACCACGTTATCTGCCAGGTTGTTGTCGCGGCGTACTTCGGCTTCGTCGCGGCCAACGTACACATTGCCTTCGTTGTCGTACCAGGCCGGAATACGGTGTCCCCACCATAGCTGACGAGAAATACACCAGTCCTGAATATCGCGCATCCAGGAGAAGTACATGTTTTCGTACTGTTTTGGCACAAACTGAATGTCACCGTCTTCAACGGCTTTGATTGCCGGCTCAGCCAGTGGTGCAACGCGCACATACCATTGGTCAGTCAGCAGCGGTTCGATGACTACACCAGAGCGGTCGCCGTAAGGCACTGTCAGGCTGTGGTCGTCGATTTTTTCCAGCAGGCCGGCCTGTTCAAACTCGTCAACGATCAGTTTACGGGCTTCGAAACGGTCCAGGCCATGGAAGCGCTCAGGCAATGGTGCATCCAGCTCCAGTGGCTTGCCATCAAAAGTGAAGGTTTCGCCTTCGCTTAAGATTGCCGCATCTTTGTTGAATACGTTGATCATAGGCAGCTGATGACGCTTACCAACTTCGTTATCGTTGAAGTCGTGCGCTGGTGTGATCTTCACACAACCAGTGCCTTTTTCCATATCGGCGTGCTCATCGGCAACGATTGGAATACGACGGTTGACGATTGGCAGTAAGATCTCTTTGCCGATCAGGTCCTGATAACGCTCATCGTCCGGGTTGACTGCTACACCCGTGTCACCCAGCATGGTTTCCGGACGCGTTGTTGCAACAACTATGTAGTCTTTGCCGTCTTTGGTTTTAACACCATCGGCCAGCGGGTAACGCAGGTTCCACATATGGCCCTGCTTGTCTTTGTTTTCTACTTCCAGATCAGAAATGGCGGTGTGCAGTTTCGGGTCCCAGTTCACCAGGCGCTTACCGCGGTAGATCAGGTCATCTTTATACAGACGAACAAAGACTTCTTTAACCGCTTCAGACAGGCCGTCGTCCATAGTAAAGCGCTCACGATCCCAGTCTACTGACGCGCCAAGGCGACGTAGCTGCTTGGTGATGGTACCACCAGATTCGTTTTTCCACTGCCAGATGCGGTCGATGAATTCGTCGCGGCCCAGGTCATGGCGGGTTTTGCCTTCTTCGGCTGCCAGCTTACGCTCAACAACCATTTGGGTTGCGATACCTGCGTGGTCCGTTCCCACCTGCCATAAAGTATTTTTGCCCTGCATACGCTGGTAGCGGATCAGGGTGTCCATGATGGTGTCCTGGAAAGCGTGGCCCATGTGCAGGCTACCCGTGACATTCGGTGGCGGGATCATGATCGAATAGGCATCGCCCTGACCTGATGGCTTAAAGTAGCCATTCTCTTCCCAGCCTTGGTACAAAGACTGTTCGATATCTTGCGGATTATAGGTTTTATCCATTACACAGAACCTTAAAAAATACTTTAGTTGTCAATTTCTTTGGTTGAAATTTCAGCGCCGAGCTGACGCAGTTGCATGAACCGCTGGCGTGCCGCGTGTTTGGCATTGCTTTCAACCGGCACAAAATCATAGATCTTGTCGAATCGGCGCACAAAATCTGGCAGCTGCTGTGCCAGATTAATTAATATGGTGCGTCTGCCAACAGGTGGCATTTGTCCGATCTCGACCGGTGCGCCCCCTTTGGGGCCTTCGCCTTGCAGGTTATGAGGCACAAAACTGTCGGCCTCAAAACACCACAAATGCTCGTCAACCGCATGGGCATCTTCAACGCTGTCTACGTAAATAAAGACACGTTGTCCGGCGCGATACAGCTTAGCGGCGCTGCGTGCGGCGAGATCAAAATGAGCCGGTACTGGTTTGCCCGGCTCATTGTCTTGCTTTAATACAAAAAAGCGTGCGTTGATGGTCATGACATGTGGTTTTCTAGCTAGCGAAACGCCCTGTCATAGTGGGTAAGTCTGCATATGACACGGCGTTCAAAATAAAGCCGCATTCTGACACAGAATACGGCTATCATCAATCAACGTGGTGGGGTGACATGGGATGTCACGCCATCAATTAGTCCTGAGGTTGCTCAGTCACGTCCACGCGGTTAAGCAGGTATTGCATTAACATAGGCACCGGACGACCAGTTGCGCCTTTGTTGGCACCACTACGCCAGGCTGTACCTGCGATATCCAGGTGTGCCCAGTTGTACTTCTTAGTGAACTTAGATAGGAAGCAGGCAGCGGTGATAGTACCCGCCGGGCGGCCACCCAGATTGGTGAAATCGGCAAACGGGCTTTTCAGTTGATCCTGATAATCATCCCACAAAGGCAGCTGCCATGCGCGGTCGCCACTTTGCTCTGAGGCTTTTAGTAAGTCATGGGCCAGTGGGTTGTGGTTCGACAATAAACCCGTTGCATGGTGGCCCAATGCAATAATGCAAGCACCGGTCAGGGTCGCCACATCAACCACGACTTCTGGTTCAAACGCTTCTACATAGGTCAGTGCATCACACAGTACCAGTCGGCCCTCGGCATCGGTATTGAGTACTTCAACCGTCTGACCAGACATAGTGGTCAGGATGTCACCCGGACGATAAGCGTTGCTGCTTGGCATGTTTTCACAGCCAGCCAGTACGCCGATGACGTTGAGTGGCAGTTGCATTTGCACCACGGCACGCATCAGACCCAGTACGCCCGCGGCACCACCCATATCGTATTTCATTTCATCCATGCCTTCGCCTGGCTTGAGGGAAATACCACCGGAATCAAATGTCAGACCTTTGCCAACAAAGACGATAGGCGCTTGCTTTTGCGGAGCGCCATTGTAGTGGATCACCGACATGACAGATTCATTGTCACTACCGCGACCAACAGCCAGATATGAGTGCATACCCAGCTCTTCCATTTCTTTTTCGCCAACCAGGTTAACCGTGACGTTGTCGAATTCATCAGCCAATGCCTGTGCTTGTTCACCTAAGTAGCGAGGGTTGCAGATGTTTGGCGGCATGTTTGCTACGTCTTTACATAAAGTGGCACCGGCCGCGATGGCAAGGCCATGCTCGATGGCGCTCTCGCCAATAGGCAGTTCGCGACGCGTCGGGACATTAAAGACGATTTTACGTAGCGGGCGGCGCGCTTCGCTCTTTTTGCTTTTCAGCTGGTTAAAGGTGTAAAGGCTGTCCTGAGTGGTTTCGACGGCCTGGCGAACTTTCCAGTAAGTATCGCGTCCCTTAACGTGCTGTTCAGTCAGGAAGCAAACGGCTTCCATTGAACCTGTGTCGTTTAATGTGCTGATGGTTTTGGCGATGATCTGTTTGTATTGTTTGTCGTCCAGCTCGCGCTCTTTACCACAGCCAACAAGTAGCACACGTTCACTCAATACGTTTGGTACATGGTGAAGTAAAAGCACCTGGCCGGGTTTACCTTCTAGGTCTCCGCGGCGCAGCAGGTTAGAAATATACCCTTCGCTGATTTTATCCAGCTGCTCCCCGACGGGTGAAAGGCGGCGTGGTTCGTATACGCCGACAACAATACACGCACTGCGTTGTTTTTCTGGGCTACCACTTTTTACGCTGAATTCCATTGCGACTCCTGAGTCAATGTGCTGTCTTTTTTGAACTTTTTATGCCTCAGCCACTCAATTTCTGAAGGCTGAACTAAAAAACGGCTAATTGACGCGTGCATTTGGCGCTTTAGCCTGTTGCTTTAGTAGGATATTTGGATCCGATGGCATATAATAAAGTGATTAAAATAACCAGTTTACTCAAAATTTCCTACTATTCCAGTGAAATGAGACGTTTTATAGGGGCGGACATTGCTTATTTTTCGTTATCTGACTGCTGAGATTTTAAAATCTCAGGTCGCCGTTTTTATGACCCTTATGACCATTTTCATCTCGCAGAAGTTTGTCCGGATCCTGGCAGAGGCCTCTGGCGGCAGTATCCCGGGTAAGCTTGTTATGTCTTTTCTCGCGCTTAATTTGCCCAAACTGGCGGTATATATTCTGCCATTGAGCTTATTTTTGGGCATTATTCTCGCCTATAGTCGAATCTATGCCGACAGCGAAATGACAGTGCTTAAAGCCTGCGGTGTCAGTGAGTGGTACGTCGTGCGTGTGACTCTGATATCGAGTTTTGTGATTTCTCTGATGGCGGCCGCGCTGAGTTTATATGTGGCCCCCTGGGCTGGTGAAAAAGAAAACCAACTGCGTGAGCAAGCCAATGCAGAATCAGGACTCAGCCAGATCCGGGCCGGACGGTTTCAGCAAACCGGTAACGAAAAGGCTGTGGTGTTTGTCCATAACACCAGTGATCAGGGTAAAGAGCTGAATCGCGTGTTTGTTGCCCAGTTGCCTGATCGCGGATCAAATCAGGCGGCGCGGATCGTCTTTGCTCAGAATGGCCGGGTAGTGGAAGAAGGCTCCGGCGAGCAGCAGCTGGTGCTCAGTGATGGTAAGCGGTTCGAAACCGACGGCTTTAGCCAGGCCCTGAACAAAACCGAATTTAGCAGCTATCAGGTGCAGATCCGCGAACAGGAAATTGAGCAACGACGTCGTAAACTTGAAGATTTACCCTCATCCAATCTGCTGAAAATGGGTACGCCTGAGGCCATTGCCCAGTTCCAACTGAGGTTATCTGTGCCCATCTCGATTATTTTGCTGACCCTGCTGGCGGTACCGCTCAGTGTGGTAAACCCCAGACAGGGTAAGTTTGCCAAACTGGTACCCGCCATTTGTATTTATCTGGGCTACTTTATCATGCTCAATGCGGGTAAATACCTGGTGGCTGAAGGCAAAGTACCGACCTCGGTAGGACTGTGGTGGATTCACTTATGTGTGTTGTTTATAGGTGCTTACTTGATTGCTAAAGGCCGGCCTTTTGGCGTTTGGGTGCGCTCCATGCTGTTAAAACGGGAGCCACAACAATGATGAAAACGCTGGATTGGTATCTTGGACGTAGCATTTTGCAAACCACTGGCTTTGCGCTGCTGGTGTTTGTGGGTATCAATACCTTAATCAAATTTATTGAACAATTGCGCTCAGTCGGTCGTGGTACCTATGAAGTGATGGACGCCTTGTTGTTCACTTTGTACAGCATGCCCAGCGATATTGTGGTGTTTTTCCCGATGGCAGCCCTGATTGGAGGCCTGACCGGGTTGGGCGCGCTGGCTTCGAGTAGTGAACTGGTGGTGATGCAGGCGGCGGGCATGTCGCGGTTGCAGATCATCGGCTCGGTGATGAAGTCGGCCATTGTGCTGGCACTGTGTATGATGGCGCTGGGCGAGTGGGGCGCACCACAGGCAGAGCAAACCGCTAAGCAATTGCGCAATCAGGCAATTAATGGCGGCGAGGTATTTGAAGCGCAGCAGGGCGTGTGGGCCAAAGATGGCAGTAATTTTATCAATATTGCCAATATCGAGAAGTCTGGCAATCTGCAAAATATCAATATTTATCACTTCGATGATGACCTGAACCTGCTGAAAATCACCCGGGCTAAATCGGGCACAGCAACGGACGAAGGCTGGCAGTTACGAGCCATTGAAGAAGTGCTCATCGAGGAAGAGCAGATCCGTACAGAGTACGCGCAAACGCTTGTTTATGCCTCTCAGCTGACACTAGACCGACTGGATGTGGCCTCGGTCGAGCCAGATGCATTATCGTTTTCAGGCTTGTGGTCATACTTACAGTATCTTGAGCAAAATGAGCAGGATACCAGTAACTATGAACTGGCGCTGTGGCGCAAAGTCATGCAGCCGCTGACTATTGCTGTGATGCTGCTGGTTGCCCTGTCTTTTATTTTCGGACCGCTGCGTTCGGTCAGTATGGGCGCACGGATTATTATGGGTGTGATCACGGGGCTTATTTTCCACCTCAGCAATGAGATTTTTGGTCCAATTGTGATGGTTTACGAGATCCCTCCTGTGGTGGGGGCGGTGATGCCTAGCGTGCTATTTACCGCGACGGCGTTTTATCTTCTTAACCGCCAGCGTGGTTAGCAAAGATAAAGCATACAAAAAAGCCTGACTCAGTCAGGCTTTTTTGTTGCTGCTCTTGTGCTGAGCAAGCTAGTCCAGGCTATCGTAAATACGTTTATTTTCTTCTTTACTCAACACCACGACTTCGGTGCCACATATCATATCCTGAAGCGCACGTTTGTGTTTGAAATCGACCAGCACCAGCAGGTTACCCAGGCCTAATAGCGCGCATAATGCCCTAGCGCTGGCTCTGGGCCAGCTTAGCAGCTCGCCATCTGGCGTTTGCACTTTCAGTCGCCAGGCACGCATGCCTATGGTCTGGCCGCTCTTAGTCCAGAAGTAAGCAAAAAACAGCACCGAGACGGCAATCAGCACAAAACCACGGAAAAATGACAACAGAGGAGAAGCCTGGATCAGTGCCGAGACGTCTTCATGGTTGCCTTGTGAGAGCCAGCCTGCCGAGATAAAGCCTTCAATCACCAATAAAAAAACCACCATTGATAGCATTGCAAATGCAATCACGACCAGACCATCATAGATCAGAGATGCAAGACGACGGGTTAAGCCCGCACGGGGAAACGAAGCCATGTAGTTCACTCATTAAAGCTGAAATATGGCTTATTCTACCTGATTTTTAATCTAACACTAAAAAACCCGGCGAGTTTTCAGCAGCTGTTCATTTACCAAGCACTTGAACGACGTTTTGTAAAAAACGCTTGCTACCCTCCCGCCAATTTGTATAATGCTGGGCATAGAGACGAAGGCATATAAAACAAAGCCTAAGCTCAAAGTGGTTTTTCTTTATTTTCTCTAAGTTAGAAGATAAAAGAAAAATTATGCCAGTGTGATGGAATTGGTAGACATGACGGATTCAAAATCCGTTGCCTTCGGGCGTGGCGGTTCAAGTCCGCCCACTGGTACCACTTTTTATAACCCTGACCGAATAGGTCGGGGTTTTTTTATGCCTGTTTTTCAGTATGAGGTTTTTAGAGTAGCAAAGTGGCATAGGACTTGAGCCCCACGCCGGGCGTGGCGCTGATGTAAGTTAAGAGTCCGCCCACTGGTACCACTTTTTATAACCCAGCTTTTTAGCTGGGTTTTTTTATGCCTGAATTTTGATGTTTACATACGGTGTTATCCGTCACGATGCTTACGCTTTGTGAATTACAGTGCGCAATGCAGCCTTAAGCTGAAATTCCAATTGAACTTCATTTTGCCATTGATGTGCTCACCACTCTATTAGGTTAAGGTATTTGGTTCTGTAAAACAGGCTTGTAAAATATGTTCAAAGTGGCTCTAATAATGCACTTGGAAAAGTTCCATCGGTAAAGAACTTGCTGTTGTACTAAGGCTTAAATCGACAACAAGTTGAGCGACTGACGACTCACTATAAGGGAACACCCAAGGCTGAAATCGTACTATTCGATACGTTTTGTCTTGCATGTTTTCTTTGTGTGGATAGAAATGTGCCCAGTAATAGCTATATGGAGATTCTTTAAATCTTATGCAAAAAATAAAGTCATGGTTTCTTGTTCCGATGCTGGGGATTTTAAATTTAGTGGTTGGTTATTTTGTCACTAAGTTTTTAGATTCATTTATGTCTGAAGGTGTAACAAAGATCACCGAGCTTCCTATATCCTCAATACACTGGAGTCGTTACCTTCCAGCGATGCTCATTGGAATTACGGTTAGTATATTATTGTTTTATCTATGTAAGAATTTAAATGCAACTCGGTTGACGAAGTATTTATCGTACATTGGTTCTTCAATGGTTATTATAGCTGTGTTTCTCTCAGGTACGTGGTACAAGGATCCAATTTATACACTCTTTTTACCCGAAGACGATTATTTCACAGCCGAGAAAACAAACTTCGTTAGCTCGAATGGAACTATAGTTGCCTGGTCTGATAAATGTGTGCAATCAGGTCGTGTGATGTATTGCTACGTAAATTTAAAAAATATTTCTGAAAAAGACCAAGATGTCTCGATTATTACGGGTCGTACATATGTGATCACAGGAGAGAAGGCGCAAGTAAGAGTGAATACATATGGAAAACTGGGGAACCTGGAAGATAAACACCTTCGCGATACAATTGTTGCCCCACGCCAGTTGACTGTTACGTATGGCTTGAAGTTTGAGTTACCAGAACCGACTAGGTTTGAGACGATCCCAAATCTTCGTGTAGGATTGAAAATTGGGGATTATAAAGATCAGTTCTCGATGGCAAATCGGCCGCTCGTTAATGTTTCCGGGCATTAGGCATTAGGCATTAGTTAAGGGCAGAGGACTATGTTAGAAATGAACGCTAATAAACTTTATTCTAATCAGTTCCTCTAGTTACAATGCTTTTATTATGTCAAATAAGGATAGAGTAGTGAGTATTAAATTGTCTAGTAGGGCCATATACGTTGAGAAACTAGGTGTGACGTACCATCAGCAGGGAAGAGTTAGAACATTCTGCCATCAAGATCATAGTAATAATTTTTCACACAACAGCTTAGAACAAACCCTATCGGGCGCGATGCTCAAGGCTTTCTATCAGTGTAGAGAGAGGGGGCAATTTATACCCGTGGCATTTGGAAGAATAAATGGAGTATATGGTGGCGTGATCGGGATGCTACGTTTTTATAATAACAAATTTGAGTTTTCATATTTTGATCCTACTGGATATGATAAAGATGATTACGATAGGTATGGCAAGAATGCTGAAATAGACATTATTTTCACTTTAAATCGACTTACTGTGAATAGGCCTCAAGCACCATATCAAAGAAATATGACCATGATTTCATTTGATTTGGATGCTGAATTTGAGGACGCTTTCTCATTGGCGCTATCAACTTTAATTTATGCTTTGTCACACCATTTAACAGTTGAACAAGAAAGCGAGCTTGGTAAAATTCTAAGTTAATAAAACTCTTTTCATATCATTGAATTTACTAATTTATAAGAATTAGTATTTTAAATGAAAGTAGAGAACCTACTTGGGAGGAGCAAGCCCATCTATTTTGGTAGACGGACTTATAGGTGCGTGAAGTTAAGATGTTTTGGATTCTCTAAATTGAGCATCTTTTGTTGAGCAGATCATCATAGTAATGAGTGCACCGCAGCAGAGGGCCCAAGCGATATAAATTAATCCTTCGAAGTTGTCATAAATAATTGTCCATGACTTCATATTAAAGTAAGACCAGGCAACGTTTTCAATTAAACCAAGTAAATAAATTAGAGAGGTGTACATGTATAGCCAATGGAATAATCCATCGAAAAGAGTTAGTTCAATGTTTTTTGAGTTAGAGAATAGCCTTGATATCTGAACTCTGAAGATTAAGACCAGAACTGTTATTATCCCAGATAATAGTTGGAATCCATAAATGAGAGATCCTTGCAACAGCTTATTGTCAGAAGGTGTTACGTAATTTATTAACCCAGCTTTAAAAATGGCATAAGTGATACCGTTTAGAATAAAAATAAACCCGGAAATATGAACCATATTAATGTCTTTTAGGTAAACACCGTACAATGAACATACTAGAAGAAGTGATAAATACAAGGGGGTTACCAGACTCTCATCCCACAACTGGATGTAGAAAAATGCCATCGAGGCAATACTGAGCAATACCAAGTTTGAGAGTTTCATTATTTTTCCTTTTCAACTTTAGCTCTTAATAATTCAGTTGCCTCAGCATCAATATTGGTGCGTGCAACTCTTGGGGGCTTTATCGCTGTCCCCCCAAATACTAGCTCTAATTGGCTAGAAGATAACGACTTTATATTAACATCAAGAGAATCTGCGCTTCGACCAGTTTGAGTAATTAAGGTTGCAGCCTTACTTAAAAATTTGGTTGAGAGTACCTTTTTCATTTTTCGTCATCCTGTAACTTTGACTCATTAGTGCTATTCATGTTGCCACTAATCAGCCTGATCTGATTGAGTAAAGTTTTAGTATCTATTTTACAGTGCATAAACCATAGAAAAAGCTGCTTTGACTTGATATCGCTTACACCCAGCTCATAGTTACTAATTGTTTTACGATCACACTCTAACTTTCGCGCCATTAGCTCTTGAGAGATTCCTGCATTTTTCCTCATTGCTTTCAAATCATCGCCATTTATCACGCCCTTTTTCCTTTTCAAATTGCAATGCGGAGACTTTTCCACATTTTTATGATTAAAATTTTAACAAGATTTACCGAATGTTAAAACAAAAAGTGATCGTGTCAAGCTTACTGTTGTTAGAAGGTATCGCTAATACTGCCGTGCAGGGCAGTGAAGTACACGATATTTCTAAATATTTGAAAGGTCAACAGGTTGTTTACATAAAGGATGTTTTCTTACCCAACATTAAAAACTCTGAGTTTGGTAAAGTTACGCTATATTTGTCAGTTGAAGTGTAATGCGATGAGTATTTTATCCATTTTGGCGCGGTGGAAGGTCCTCTGTAGATATCTTACTAAATCAACAATCATAATACTTACCACTGTAAAATTGCTTGCGATAAATCTAGGCTAAGTCAAAGCGGGGAGTGTGTTGCCCGAAGGGAAACGACGAAAATACAGTACACAGCAAAATTTTTGCTCGTGACAAACGTCTAATTCTGATAGAGCAAAGTAATCTTTGAATTGCCTGGTTCACTATTTACATCATATCTCCCTAAATGCGGCGTGTTTCGTGCCGGGATTGTTGATGGTCTTAGACATTAATTTAGGTGCCGAGGTACAATATCAACATGACAATAAGGCGGGGGAGTGAGCCATTCTCGTTTTTGTCGGTTGGGGAGTGTTTTAGCCCAAGTCAATCAAAGCCGCTTTGTAGACCCTTATATTTCAACGCTAGAGAGATTAAATGAAAACGTTAATTGTATTGCTTATGACCGCTGTGGTTGCTTTTTCAGCCCATGCAGATGAAAAGTCCATTCAGCACCTTAAGGTCGCGGATGTAACTTCGGTTGAGGATGCGAGAAAGATTTTTTTAGAAAAAACGTCAGAAATCAGAAGCAAAAGAGACCTGGATGCGGCCGAGCTTCAGGATATCCATGTTATCACTTACACCCTTGAGAAAAGTGTTGAGTTTTTCGCGCTTAACCTGATTGGTGACAAGAAAAAGCTGGCAGAAGACATTGCGGTTGTGGTTGAAAATATCCACATTAATTCAGAAAGAAACCGTAGAGAAGAGACACAAAAGCACTTAAACCAGTATTTTGTGCTGGCAGATAGATTCATCAAGAGTTTCTAATTTAACACCTCTCATTGATTTATCTCTTGGGTGCGAGCCGTTGCAAATGACTCGCACTCACCCTCCCTGAGTTTCTAAGGTCCGCTAACCTGAACCTTGGTTGTTTTGCATAAATGGCAAGATGCTGGAGTTTCCAGTGGGCTAAAACTCGGTCAAATTGCCCGTCTGGTTATCCGCTTTACTGGACTGCGACTTTGCATATTGCTTCGCCGTCATACCAAATTGCTTTTTAAAACACGCACTGAAATATGAAGGTGAATTAAAGCCACAGTGCTCAGCGGTTTGGGCTATAGTGTGCCCGGCAAGTAGCTGCGGCAGAGCCTGATATAAACGGTACTGACGCAAATATTCATTAGCACCGATAGACGTTACGGACGTTAATTTACGATGCAGCTGACGCTCACTCAGGGCCATTTCACTGGCGACCATAGAGACGGTTAGTGTTGGATCACTGAACAGAGTTTCCAGCACAGATTCCAGTTTATCTAAAAACGCGAGCGTGGCGGGGTTATTGGCAAACTGTTGCTTCGGCGTTTCCGGTGCTTGTATCAGGCGCTTAGTGGCAGGTATAAGCTGCGCTTTCAACTGAGCTTGTGTTGCTTCTATCAGTTTGAAGGTATTGCGTATTTTTAGTTTGAAAGCGTCCAGGTTAAAGGGCTTAGTGAGGTAATCGTCTGCTTGTAGTGCAAGTCCTTTAAGGTGTTTTTCTTCATTCAGGTTCGCAGTGACTAACATCAACGGAATATGGGCAGTTAAAGGGTCGGATTTTAGCGCTTGTGTGAGCGCAAAGCCATCCATGACTGGCATCATGACATCAGAGATGACCATATCCGGTAAGTGGGCACGCGCCGATGCTAGTCCCGCTTCACCATCACTGGCTGTGAGTACCTGATAGTCCGGTGCCAGTAAAGTATGAAAAAATTCAAGCATATCCGGGGTGTCATCGATTAACAAAATACATTGAGTCTTATCATGCGGCACCTGTGGGGAGGCGGCTTCAACGCTGACATGAGTCTGAGTAGGCGCTTTGCAAAGGGGCAAGTTCACGGTAAAACAAGTGCCTTGACCAGGTGCAGACTCAAGCTGGATCTGACCACTGAGCTGATCGACTATTTCTTTGACCCGGCTCAGACCCAACCCCTGTCCGGAGGTAAATTGATGACCTGCCTCGGTTCGGTACTCGGGCTCGAAAATACGCGTGTGATGCTCTGGTGCGATGCCAATCCCCTGGTCCGATACACTCAGTACCGCGTGCTGACTTGAACGAGCCGCTTTCAGAGAAAGGTGTATTTCGCCGCCCTCATAGCTGTATTTGATAGCGTTACTGAGCAGGTTGCTGATGAGCTGATGCAGTTGATCTGGCGGTGTATTCACCAATAACCCGGGCTCTATCTGATTATTGCAGTTCAGAGATTTGTCGGTTAACAAGGGCGTGAAAGCGCTGAGCTGTTCTTGAAGCAACGCTGATATATCCTCAGGTTGCCAGTTATCTTGTGTGACAGGCGCTGCCTGTGAGTTGTTCGATGAAATGAACATGAGGTGCTCTATGAGCACTTTGAGCCGTTTGGTGTTACTGATCACCAGATTGGCCATCTGGGTTCTTTGCTGTTCATCGGTACTATTGCGTAATTGTTCAGCCGGACCCTGAATTAAAGTAACCGGCGTCATCAGCTCGTGAGAGAGGGTTTTAAGCAGGGCTGTACGTTGTGCTTGTGCGGCCTCAAGCTGGCTATTTTGCACTTGCATCGTTTGCGTGTGCGCACGAATTGTATCCTGTAACTGCTGTTGCCGGCGTTTCAGCGCTGAGATTCTGATGCGGTAGGCACTATAAATCAACAAAGTTGCCAGCAGAGCATAGCTTGTTTTAGCCAGCGCTGATGCATACCAAGGTGTGTGCACCGTAAAGTGTAATTCAGAGATTTGTTCGGACCAGTTGCCCTGATTGTCAGTGGCTTTCAGCCGCAGGGTATAGTCTCCCCAGGGTAAACGTGGGATCATCAAGGTATGCTCATTACCCAGTTCTACCCAGGTATCGGCCACGCCAGACAGCTGATAGCGAAACTTTTGTTTAATGTTATTGATCAGATCGCCATTGGCCAGACGCAAACGCAGGCTAGCATGTTGTGGATCAATGGCTGGAACAGTACTGGTATTGTAATAGTGTTGCTGTTCTCCGTGGGGCGCCGTGATTGTCAGGACGCTGATCCGGGGGCGTGTGTCGATCCGATGTAGCTTATCCGGGTTCAGGCGCGTTATTCCTTGTGTGGATGCGAACCAAATGTGTCCGTCAGAGTGGGTTGCAGTGCCTTCCAGATAGCCCTTCCTGAACAACCCGTCTCCATGGTTATAAAATGCCACTGCACCAGAATTATGTTGCCAATGCCACAGGCCTTGTCCGGTTGAGATCCACACAGTGTGTTTATCATCAAAAGCCAGGCTGGTCGCACTCAGTTTATTTAGCGGCTCGGGTAAGTCCTGCCAGCGTTGCTGCTCAGAGTTGTATAGGCGCAAGCCGCGGTCGGTTTGCACCCAAATCCTGCCATCGGGTGCCGGCGTGACTGAATATGTTGCTGTAAAAGGCTGACTGGCAGAGCCCGGAATGGCTTTAAACTGCTCAGAGCTGAGTGAGTACACCTGCAACCCCAAATCGGTTGCCATCCAGAGTCTGTCTTGTTCTTTTGCCAGGTGATGAAGCTGATTGCTTAGTAGCGGGCTATTTGTGCTGGTGAAGTGGGTGATAGCCCGGGTATCTGGGGCAAATCGACTCAGGCCATCAAAACTGTGTGCCAGCCACAGTGACCCGTCGTCGGATTGCACCAGAGTATTGATTGCCTCAGGAATCGTGTAGTCAGCCAGGCTGTAGCGGGCATCGACCTGGGCATTTTCCGGGTTCACCACCAATAATTCGTGATACATAGCGGCCCACAGGCGTCCGTCTGGTGTCGGTGTCATCGCCTGAGCAGAGTGACTTTCGGAAGACACGCAACGTTTAAACTTACCGTTTAGTGTGTACTGACACAGGCCGGCCAGTTGATCTGCAAGCCACAGATAGTCATTGAACTGTGTCAGCTGATTAATTTCATATTTGCCTGTTTCGCTGGGGTGAGAAAATCCAAAGTTGCTCATGGCGCTGTGATTAACGGACTCAATAATCACGCCTTCGTTAAAGGTGCCATAGATGCGCAGGCTGTTGTCTTTGTATAAAGATAAAAGGGGCGGATATGATTGTATGTGAGTCATCACTCCACTGGTAAGTTTTAGCATACCTGTATTCAAAGACGCTGCGTGTATTTCACCATGCTCTTTATATAAGTCAAAAACATAGCCAACCGTATCAAACTCATTAGGATCCCGGTAGATGAGCTCGACCTTATTCTGGCTCTGGTTATACATACCCAGGCCTAGCCCATGCATGGCCACCCAGGTCTGACCGCCTTCGACAGTCCAGAGTTTATCGGCCGTAACGGACTCTCCGGGTGGCAAAGTGACTGGTGTAGCCTTGCCACTGATCGTGTCAAACAGATACAAACCGCGTGTGGTTGCCAGCATCAGGGCGTGCTCTGAAGCCTGTGCTATCGAGAGGATCTTAAAGCGCTGCACCACGTTGTTAATATGAGTCTTGACGGGGAGTAGTGCATCTTGACTCACCATATACAGACCGTCAGCAGCGCCTGCCCAGAGTCGGTTGTCTTGAGCCAAAAACAAGGTATAGATATTGAGTGGCTGAGTGCGCCCGGCGATGCTGAGGGGGCGAAAGTACTCGGAATTTGGCCCGCGCACTTCTAGTCCCTGTTTGCCGGCAACCCAGAGCTGCTGCTGAGCATCAATCAGGATGTCTCTGATCCACAATGCGTTGCTGAGGGTCGGAGTATGGTCACGAGAGAAAACGTCAATGGCAGCGCCATCGTAGCGCGCCAGCCCTTTGTCGGTAGCAAACCAGGCAAACCCCGTGTGATCCCGCTCAATATCAAATATACGGTTGCTGGGTAAACCGTCAGCCACGGTTAATGTGGTGTAGGTAGTTGCAAGTGCACAAAAACTAAGTTGCAACATCAATAGAAGCGCAATGAGTTGAGGTAAAGCAGGTCGCAAGGCAAATCTCATGTATTCAAGTCTTTGTTATTATTGTTTTTATTTTTTATTGTGGGAGGTTTCAAGCAAAATTAAACAACTATCATAGCCTGCAAGCAGGTAAAAACAAACCGCCAGTTTTAAAGAAAATGGCTGGAAATTATCGAAATATGTCTGATTTCAGATACAGAACAAGACCGATAGCAAGGTACAATTTGAACCATCATCAATCCTGATACGATTTTTAATCGGGTGTTCTGCGTATCAGGTGAAGCAGTACAAAGGAAGCAACAATATGAACAACAAACAACTTAGCTCGCTCAGTTTACTGGCCTTATGTATAGGTACTCTCACCGGATGTGGTGGCTCAGATAATAACCTCAATCAGCCTGTCTCAGCCAACAACAGTAGCAATACACAGAATAACTCTGGTACCGATTCGGATCAGGTTACGGGAGACGAGAATAAATACAGCCAGCGTGGACGGGTGATTGATGGCTATGTATCCGGGGCCAAGGTTTGGCTGGATCTGAATAACAACGGCTCGCACGATGCAGATGAACCCAGCGCGCGCTCGACAGATCAGGGAAGCTATCTACTTGAACTAACAGCCGCTCAGAGACAATGTAGTGTGTATGTACCTACTTACGTTGATGTGCCTGTAGGCGCTATTGACGAGGATTTAGGTGAAGTGACCAAGGCCTACCAGCTGGTACTACCCCCGTCTCTGGAGGCCATTGAAGATGACCGCATTGCGGCGCATGTAACGCCTCTGACAACGGTATTGTGGCAGTCATTGAGTGAGTCTGAGGCCTTCAAAGGAAAAAGCTGTGCTCAATTGCAACAGGAACCCAGACTGTTAAGTGAGTTGCTGAGCATCTTACGTCAAACCACAAACGAAGTAATTGCACATTACAACATTTCTGAACAGCAGTTGTTCAGTGATTACATTGCGAATGAGGACGAACAGGCAAAGCAGTTAGCA
The DNA here is from genome assembly GCF_056161105.1 of Pseudoalteromonas sp. AWH4_217. Classification (NCBI taxonomy): domain Bacteria; kingdom Pseudomonadati; phylum Pseudomonadota; class Gammaproteobacteria; order Alteromonadales; family Pseudoalteromonadaceae; genus Pseudoalteromonas; species Pseudoalteromonas sp. AWH4_217. The sequence continues at coordinate 310,344 of NZ_JBSWYM010000002.1, forward strand.
GAGCGGATTGTATTAGGGCTTCAGGCTAGTTTGAAAAAGCGCCTTGAGTTAGCTGAGCAATACCCGGATGCGGATGAGATCCGCGTTATTCACTACCAAAAAACGCCTCGGTCTGAGCACAGCAGCGAACAACTCTGGTACCGCGACATTGTGGTATTTGGCAAAGACGACAGTACTTTTTTCAGTGAAACGGCTCAAATGGATAGCGAACTGGAAAACGTGGTATTTGTGGAGTATCTGAGAAACACGGTATACCAACCCTGGGGAGCTGCAGGTCAATACAAGCAGCAAGTTGATCTTATCAGAGAGAATGCGGAAGATACTGGCCGTTGTGTATTTAAAGAGGGCATTTCAGTCACCCTGCAAGGGATTAAATATGCGCTCTCAAACTCACTGGATCGTAAACGCGACAACGAGGTGCAAAGCTGTGGCTGGCAACAGGACTTTAGCGCGAGGACTGAACGTTTGCTGTCGATCACATACGGCACAGAACTGGTAAAAAAATACACTCAGATAGAACAGCGTGACGGGATGCTTGAGGGGTTGAATGACTGGCATTCTCTGGGAAATAAGCATTCTGTGCTGGTATCGCAAGAGTTGGCTGACTATTTTGTTGCAAGTGGCTATGAATTAGAAAAGACACTGACTCTGCCTGCTTTTGGCTGGTATAAGCGGATGGAGGATGATAGCGGCGAAAACCGGGTGATGACGGAGCGATTTGCCGACACAGACTGGCTTAAAACCACCTATCGAAGCGATGGCACTTACACAACACAATGCAGTGAGGATGGCTCACTGTGGCTGCCTTGTCCCGCTGATTAGCATTTACGTTGTTGAAACGTAAGAGACCTCAGGCTTACCCTTTTGTTCCAACTGAGTTGTTCAATAAAAAATACAGTGCTCGGTTAGGCTTATTTTCAGGACGAACAAAGGGGTTTGCTATGGCCTTATGCTTAACTGAGCGCTTGGTTGTAGCGCAAAGCTAAGCGTTTGGAATAAAGAGTTATCCGGCTAGCGATTGCGGCTAAGAAAACGATCTACGTTGGCAAAAAGTTTGTTACATTTATCAAGCTGGCTTTGATATTCGGATGTACCTTCATTTAATAAAGCAAGACACTCTTTTTCCTGGCGATATTCGTTTACCATTTTTTCCAGCTTTTCTTCAAAACTGATTTTTCGCCCTTTATTGGCTGTTTTCTTTGTTTGCTTTCGCATGCTAATTCTCAATTTGATAGATAAGGTTTTATGAGAAATACGGGCCGGTCAAATTGATAATGCGGTAATAACGATTAACTTTGTACGCCAGTTTTCTGTATGGGGAGTTCACAAATAAGTGAAGTGGTTTTCTGTTTTTATGTTGTGTAGCGAGAATTTAAGAGATATGTGTTTTGCACAACATATCTCTTTATCATTTCACTAAGCTGCAGTGACGTTGGCAGCTTGTGGGCCTTTGGGGCCATTTTCTGAATTAAAAGTCACTTTTTGACCTTCAATCAGGCTCTTAAAGCCATCACCTTCAATTGCTCTGAAATGTACAAACACATCAGCGCCACCATTGTCAGGAGTGATGAAGCCAAAGCCTTTAGATTCGTTAAACCATTTTACTGAACCAGTTATCTTATTAGACATATATATACCTCGATATAATCGATGAAATTTAAATTGAAGCTACTAAATCTGTAATGAAGGAAAAGATATCGCAGGGTAAGTATGACGAAGTAAATCGAAAAGAAACTGGGAAAACTTGTACTAAATATTCATTAATAGCTCAGCTGTTTGAGCTGTAACCCACTATACAGCATATTGAGTGAATAGATAGCTATTTATTTTATTTCTGGATTTTAAAATGCTCAGCACTGTATTTTATTGCAATATGCTGAGCATTATTATCAACTTAGTTAGTCTTCCTGCTTAGGATTAGGTAGCAGCAAATTAAGCGCAATGCCCAAAATGGCACACAGGCTTACCCCTTGAAGGCTAAACTCGGTGCTGCCAAGCTGCATACCGCCAATACCAAATACCAGGATCAGGGCGATGATACTCAGGTTACGTGGCGCACTGAGGTCAGTGTCTGACTTAACCAGAGTATTTAAGCCAACCACCGCAATAGAGCCGAATAACAGGGTCATTATCCCGCCCATAACCGGGGTTGGAATGGTCTGTAATCCAGCGCCCATTTTGCCAACGAATGCCAGCACAATCGCAATGACTGCGGTCCAGGTCATCACCTGAGGGTTGAAGTTGCGAGTAAGCATCACTGCCCCGGTGACTTCTGAATAGGTGGTATTAGGTGGACCCCCAAACAAAGAGGCTGTTGAGGTTGCCAGACCATCTCCGAGTAAAGTGCGATGCAGACCGGGTTTTTCCAGATAGTCTTTACCGGTTACGTTACTGATTGCCATCATATCGCCAATGTGTTCAATGGCCGGCGCAATTGCTACGGGCACCATAAACAAAATGGCAGGCCAGTAAAACTCCGGCCAGACAAACGCAGGAACAGCCAGCCAGCTGGCATTGGTGACGGCATCAAACTGCACTATGCCGAAAAACAAGGATAAGGCATAGCCGGTGATAATCCCTGCCAGAATGGGGATGAGACGAAAAATCCCTTTGGCTGTGACGGCAACCACTAAGGTCACAATGAGTGACAGTAAAGAAATGACTAAAGCCTGTTCATAGGCAACCAGCTGAATGCTGCCATCACCACTTTTACCCATGGCCATATTAACGGCGACGGGTGCCAGTGCGAGGCCGATCACCATGATCACGGGACCAACAACCACAGGGGGTAAAATCTTATGCAGGATATCAGCCCCTTTAAAGCGTACCAGCAAGCTTAGCAGGATATACGCAAATCCCGCAGCCATGAGTCCGCCCATGGTCGCGGGGATCCCCCATACCTGTACGCTGGCAATGATTGGCGCGATAAAAGCAAAAGAAGAGGCCAGAAAAACGGGCACCTGGCCGCGCGTCACAAACTGGAACACTAAAGTGCCCAAGCCTGCGGTAAACAGCGCAACGTTGGGGTCCAGACCGGTCAGTAGTGGTACCAGTACCAGCGCACCAAAGGCGACAAAAAGCATCTGAGCACCGCTGACAATGGTTTTAAGCGATGTGAAAGAGGTCATTGATGTGTTGGACATTCAGCGTGTCCTACACCGTGCCAAAGATTTTATCACCAGCATCACCCAGGCCAGGCACTATGTAGCCTTTTTCATTCAGGTGGCTGTCCAGTGAAGCGGTGAAAATTTCTACATCCGGGTGGGCCTCCAGAGTTTTGTCTACGCCTTCAGGCGCTGCAACCAGCACAATGATTTTGATTTCTTTACAGCCGGCTTTTTTTAACATGTCGATGGTCGCGATCATAGAGCCGCCAGTGGCCAGCATTGGGTCAATTACCAGGCTCATGCGCTCTTCAATATTACCAACCAGCTTCTCAAAATAAGGCACAGGTTCGAGTGTTTCTTCGTTGCGTTGCAGGCCGACCACACTAACCTTAGCGCTTGGGATTAACTGCATCACGCCTTCCATCATGCCCAGTCCGGCGCGCAGGATTGGCACAACGGTGATTTTCTTACCTTTGATGTGTTGAACTGTCAGGTCGTCTCCTTGCCAGCCCTTGATGGTGATATCTTCTAATGGAATGTCCTTTGTTGCTTCATAGGTCAGCAGGGTACCCACTTCCTGACATAACTCGCGAAAGCTCTTAGTGCTGATCCCGTGCTCACGCATCAGGCCAAGTTTATGCTGTACAAGGGGGTGTTTGATTACATGAATGCTCATTGAAAAGATACTCCAGATAAAATTTATCGCTATTTTAGCTTAGCTCTTCAAGAATTACCCTGAGATAACGCAAATAATTTATTCAATGAGTTAGGTGTAGTTTACACGACTAAACTCGATACTGTCTGGAGCGCTGCACAGGCTCAATGTGGTGGTAACGGCAGAGGAACAGGTTGAGCGGGGGCCGGTGGTAACGTCAGGGAGATAACACGTCGCTGCGATAGTCTGTGGCGTTGTTGCAGATAGCCAAAGTGCTTGCGCAGCAACTGTGCTTGCAAGCCGCTGTCGCGTGCCTGTTCCAGTGCGCGTGTGAGAATAGAAATATGGACTTTGTTCTCGGGGTGCAGGTAAAAGTGAAAGTCCAGTGGGTAGCTCAGCACCAAATGTGGTTCTATGATCAGACCGTTACTCAGGGTGTAGTCATCTATTTCGTTTAGCCCCCGAGAAAAGTAATCAAAACCTCGATTGCCATCGGTGAGCATTCTTAAAATGGTTGTATGGTCGCTGGCACTTTCAATATAGGGCAGGTGATTAGCCTGCCAGATTTGGGTGTCGTACCAGCCCGGTGCAAAGACGCCAATCAGGTTACTGCTACGAAAAGCCTCCAGCGACGTCACCGCGTCAAAGCGTGCCTGATTGCGCTGATGAATGAGTAGCAGCCGTTTGCCTATCAGACCTTGGGTGAGCGGCACTGCTACCTTATGAAAAGTGGCATCACGTTGGGGCGTTGCAAGGCGCATGATCATCGTGATCTTGCCACTTTGGAGCAGACGTGACTCACGTTTATATAAAGGGTTGGGGGTCATGGTGAGGGTCAGGTTGTAGCCCAGGCCATAGAGCGACTCGTGGAGTAATTCGCTGAGGTACTTTTGTAATTTGACCTGACGCACCGGCAAAGTGATGTGCAGTTCGGGCCTTGCCTGCTGGCTGGTTTGTGCAGCCACGCAGGGGCTGAGCTGCACGAGTAATATCAAATAAAAAAAGCGCTTTACCACCCACACAAGTTTACTACCATTGAAGTCACATCACTGAGAGTATAGGCAATTAACCGCGGCTGCTATGCTAAAGCTTTTCTTTTTTTGTCGTTTATGTGAGAATTCACAGCGATAAACCGAGGACCCTATGAGCAAATTCTCCGCCACCTTACTGATGATAGCCGCTTTGCTTGCCTTTATTGTACAAGGTATGGCGAATGCTGTAATGGCGTGTGAAGCACATATGCAGGGTCACGATATGCACACTGCCATGATGCAGCATCACCATGAAGCTGCAGCGCCAGAAGTAACGGACACCTCTGTTCAGCTCAAGCATGACCATGGCAAGGTGAGTCACACGCAGCAGCAAATGGACTGCTGTGATGATGACAGTGATTGTGTGTGCCTGACGCACGCTTGCGGTAGTGCGCAGCTGCTGCCTGTTGCCGAATTTTCTCTCACTACAGACTTAGTTTTCCTTGCTGCCATTTGGCATGAGGAGCAACTCCCTGTTGCTGTCGCTCAGTCCCTATATCGCCCCCCCATTTTTGCCTGACCCAGGTGAAGTGCGTCTGAGATTCGGCGCCTGACCTGTCAATCCAACTGCTTATTATGATTTCACTGCGTTTTGCAGTGTGATGTTTACATAATCCTTGCCTGCGCTCGTCGTTTTATCGCGCAGGAAGAAGACGGAGGCAAATTGTGTCTTTTACTACCAATAAATATGGTCTATTTCTGAGCGCCTGTTTGTTCACGCTGCTGAGCCTGAACAGCCAGGCTCAGCCGGGCCCGTTACAGGCGTTAACTGTCTATAAAACGCCAACCTGTGGCTGCTGTAAAAAGTGGCTGTCGCACCTGTTGGCGCAAGGCGTTGCGGCGCAGGGCAGGGAGCTGGCGTCTTTAAGTGCGCTTAAATCACGTCACGGTATTGCACCGCGTTACCGCTCTTGTCATACCGCGCTCAGCCATGACGGCTGGGTATTTGAAGGGCATGTCCCGGCTAAGTTTATTCAGCAGTTTCTGGCCAACCCTAAAGCGGATGCCATTGGGCTGAGTGTGCCTGCCATGCCACTGGGTTCGCCTGGCATGGAAGTGGATGAGCGCTTTATGCCATACCAGATCTTACTGCTGATGAAAGATGGCAGCCATCAGGTTTATGCGCAAATCGATACCTATGAGGAGCAGTTTTGATGTCGTTTTTAATTCCTGCAACAGCCCGTTGCGCGCTGTTGGGCGCACTGATAATGGCAACCAGCTCAGTGCAGGCCTCTGCCAGTTTGCCTTTACAACAAGCCATAGAGCAGGCAATTGCTCAGGATCCTTTATTGCAAAAACACCACCATCAGCAGCAAGCCACCTATGCGCAAGGTCTTGCCGCCGGTACGCTACCCGATCCCAAAGTGTCCTTGTCTATGATGAATCTGCCGGTGGATGGCTGGCAACACGACCGCGAGGCAATGACCCAGCTTAAGGTGGGCGTGAGCCAACAGTTTGGCCGTGGCGATGAGCTGGCACTTAAACGTGAACAGCTACAGATTGCCAGTGAAGAGTACCCGCTGCTGCGCGCCGACCGGGTTGCGCAAATACGGGCACAAGTCAGTCAGCTATGGCTCGATACTTATCTGGCCGAGCGTACCATTGCTTTGATTGAGCAGGACAAAGCCCTGTTTGAACAACTGGTCGATGTCAGTAAAGCCAGTTATGCCAATGTGGTCGGGCGGACCCGTCAGCAGGATGTGATCCGCGCGCAGCTGGAGTTGGTACAGCTCGACGACCGTCTCAGTGTTGAATACCAAAAACGGGAGTCTGCGCGTGCACAGCTGCTGGCCTGGCTACGAGGCGCTCAGGCGCATATCGCCTGGTCTGATATCAATTTGCCAGAAACCTTGCCTCAGCTAAAAGTGGCTGTCCCGGCTATTTTTGTGCAGGGCAAGCCGGATGCAGAGCGACTACTGGCACGGCTTACCAGCCATCCGGTGGTGCTGGCGCAAGATGTACGTATTGAGGCCGCTGGCAAAGGGGTTGCGATTGCTCGCCAGCAATATAAGCCGCAGTGGGGCGTGAATGCCAGCTATGGATATCGCAGTGATATGCCAGATGGCAGCAGTCGCGCCGACTTCTTTTCGCTGGGGGTGACGCTGGATGTGCCTTTATTTACGGACAACCGCCAGGACCAATGGCTGAACTCAGCTCAGTCAAAGCGTGAAGCCATCAAAACCGATAAACTACTATTGCTGCGTGAGCTGTCCGGTCAGGTTGAAAAAGAGGCGAGCCAGCTGAGGCGCCTTGCTGAGCGTCAGATCTTGTATCGAGATCAGTTGCTGCAACAAACACATGAGCAAGCAGAAGCTGCGCTCACCGCCTACACCAATGATAACGGCGATTTTGCCGAGGTTGTACGTGCCCGTATTGCCGAGCTCAATGCCAGAGTCGCGGCCAAACAAATTGACGTCGATGCCCTTAAAACCGTTGCCAGACTGAACTATTACCTCACCACCTATCAGCCAGGAGTGAATGATGAATAATACGCTGAAACTATTGCTAGCTGGCTTATCAGGGGGCGCGCTGAGCTATGCCCTGATGACGCTGACCGCCACACCCTCTCACACCGCTGATGCAGAGGCCGATAGCAACCAGCCGCTCTACTGGGTAGCGCCAATGGACAGTAATTATCGCCGTGATAAACCCGGTAAGTCGCCCATGGGCATGGATCTGGTGCCTGTTTATGCCGAAAGTGAAGAACAGGTGGCGGGCGCCGTTACGATATCCCCTGAAGTGGTGAACAACCTGGGCGTGAGAACCGCTGCGGTTGAGGTGGGGCCGATGCACAGCACGATTTCGACGGTCGGTTACGTACAATATGATGAAGACAAATTGGTACACATTCACCCGCGCGTCGATGGCTGGGTTGAAACCCTGTACATCAAAGCGGCCGGCGAGCCGGTGGAGCAGGGGCAGCCTTTGTATTCGCTCTATTCGCCGCAACTGGTGAATGCGCAGGAAGAATTTTTGATTGCGCTAAATCGTAACAATGCCACCCTGATCAAAGCGGCACGCGAGCGTTTAATGGCGCTGCAATTGTCGTCCGATTTTATCGCCAGTTTAGAGGCGCAGCGTCAGGTGCGTCAGACCATCACCTTCTATGCCCGCCAAAGCGGCGTGATAGCCGAGCTGAAGATCCGCGAAGGGTTTTATGTCAATCCGGGTAATACCCTGATGAGCATTGCCCAGCTGGATCAGGTCTGGGTAGAAGCCGAAGTATTCGAGCGCGATACCGCGCTGGTCAAAGCCGGTCAGCCCGTTACCATGACGCTGGATTATCTGCCCGGTGCGCGCTGGCAGGGCAATGTAGATTATGTTTATCCAACTCTTAATGAAACCACCCGGACCCTGCGGGTACGTTTGAAGTTTGACAATGCAGCAGGGAAACTGAAACCCAATATGTTTGCTCAGGTGCAAATTCAGGCCGGCAGTAAAGCACAAGCCATGCAGGTGCCGAGCGAGGCGGTGATCCGCACCGGTAAGCAGGATAGGGTTGTTGTGGCGTTGGGCGAAGGGCGCTTTAAATCTGTGGCCGTTACTTTGGGCCGAGTAGGGCTGCAAAGCACTGAGATCCTCGAAGGACTTCAGCAGGACGACCAGGTCGTCACCTCGGCTCACTTCCTGATTGATTCGGAGTCCAGCAAAAGCTCTGACTTTAAGCGTATGAGTGCGGATGCAAAACCGACTCAGGTCTGGATGGCCGGCACTGTAAACCACTATGAGGCGCAATCGGACGTGATCAACTTAACCCATGATGCCGTGCCCGAATGGGAATGGCCCGAAATGACCATGGACTTTCAACTTGCCGAGACGCTCGACAGCAGTGCGCTAAAAACCGGCCAGTCGCTGCATTTTGAGGTTTCCAAAACGGATGCCGGGTATGAAATCACCACCATTCATATCATGGCTGAACCGACCTTACCAACAGCGACCGTGGACGGCTATATCAAGGCAGTAGATGCCGCCTCTCGTATCGTTACTATCCACCGTGGTGCCATTGAAAAATGGGGGCGAGCAGCGGCCACCATGGACTTTGTGATAGCCGAGGATATTGACCTGAGTGCGTTTACTGTTGGCGATCAGATAACCTTTACCTTTGAGGTGGGGGATGACTTTGTTGTGACCCAGATGCAGCACAGCGAGCAAGACTCAGCCATGTCTGAACATGCGCATCACTAAGCCGGGAGTATTATCATGATAGCAGCAATCATAACCTGGTCTTTGCACAATCGCGTACTGGTCCTGCTGAGCACGCTGATGCTGGTGGCAGGCGGCCTGTTTGCACTGAAGCAAACGCCGGTCGATGCCATTCCGGATTTATCGGATGTGCAGGTCATAGTCAAAACCAGTTATCCGGGCCAGTCGCCGCAGGTGGTCCAGGATCAGGTCACCTTCCCGCTGACCACCGCCATGTTGTCGGTTCCCGGCGCAACCACAGTGCGCGGATATTCCTTTTATGGCGATTCCTATGTGTATGTGATCTTTGATGATGACACGGATCTCTACTGGGCGCGCAGCCGGGTACTGGAGTATCTTAGCCAGGCGGCCAACTTACTGCCACCGACTGCCAAACCGCAACTCGGACCGGACGCCACCGGGGTGGGCTGGGTGTACATTTATGCCCTGACGGACCGCTCAGGTAAGCATGACATCAGCCAGTTACGTAGTCTTCAGGACTGGTTCTTAAAATACGAGTTACAGACGGTGCCCGGGGTCTCCGAAGTGGCTTCTGTGGGTGGTATGGTTAAGCAATATCAGGTGCAGGTTGATCCCGATAAACTGCGCGCCTATAACCTGCCCCTGAGTCATATTCAGCAGGCGCTGCAACGGGGTAACCAGGAAACCGGTGCGTCAGTCATCGAGATGGCAGAAGCCGAATATATGGTGACGGCCACCGGATATATTCGTTCGGTAACCGACATTGCCCAGATACCGCTGGGCCTCAACGAGCAGGGCACCGCACTGACCTTGGGTGATGTCGCGCAAATAACCATAGGCCCGCAAATGCGACGCGGCATTGCTGAGCTTAACGGTGAAGGTGAAGTGGTCGGTGGCGTGGTGGTCATGCGTTTTGGTGAAAATGCACAGCAGACCATTGCCGGAGTGAAGACTCGACTGGATGAGTTAAAGGCTTCCTTACCTGAGGGCGTTGAGGTGGTTACAGTGTATGACCGCAGTCAGCTGATTGAGCGGGCGGTTGATAATCTATGGCAAAAGTTACTTGAAGAGCTGCTGGTAGTGGCTATGATCTGCGTCGCCTTTTTGTTCCACCTGCGTTCTTCGCTGGTGGCGGTGATAACCTTGCCCCTGGGGATCCTGGTGGCCTTTATTGTCATGTATTTGCAGGGAATAAATGCCAACATCATGTCGCTTGGCGGGATTGCCATTGCCATCGGTGCGATGACCGATGGGGCAATCGTGATGATAGAAAACCTCCACAAGCACATGGAAAAGACCCCGCTGACCGATGACAACCGCTGGCAGGTTGTGGCAAAAGCCGCCACGGAAGTGGGTCCAGCCCTGTTCTTTAGCTTGCTGATCATTACAGTATCATTCCTGCCGGTGTTTATTCTCGAAGCGCAGGAAGGGCGTATGTTTGCGCCGCTGGCATACACGAAAACCTATGCCATGGCGGCGGCTGCCGGGCTGGCGATTACGCTGGTGCCTGTGCTGATGGGTTACTTTATTCGCGGCAAAGTCACGCCAGAGCGTAAGAACCCGCTTAATCGCTTGTTAATCGCCGCTTATATGCCGCTGCTGCGTCAGGTGATGCGCTTCCCCAAAATCACGCTGCTGGCAGCGGTCGCGCTGACTGTGGTGGGCTTTTATCCGCTGAATAAAATCGGCAGCGAATTTATTCCACCACTGGATGAGGGCGATCTTATGTATATGCCCACCGCTTATCCGGGGATCTCCATCGGTAAAGCACGTGAGCTGTTGCAGCAAACAGACAAGCTAATTAAGACTGTGCCGGAAGTCGAAAATGTGTTTGGTAAAGTCGGCCGCGCCGAATCGGCCACCGATCCCGCGCCGCTGACCATGATTGAAACCTTTATTCAGCTTAAGCCACGCAGCGAATGGCGTGAGGGAATGACCACAGATAAGCTCAAAGACGAACTGGACCGTTTGGTGAAACTACCGGGTGTCAGTAATGCCTGGGTGATGCCCATCAAAACCCGTATCGATATGCTCGCCACGGGGATCAAAACGCCGGTCGGGGTGAAGATTGCAGGTCCGGATCTGACTGTCATTGAATCGCTTGGTCAGCGCCTCGAAACCATTCTGAATACGGTGCCGGGTACGGCGTCAGTATACTCCGAGCGGGTTGCGGGCGGGCGTTATATTAAAGTGGATATTCGCCGCGAGCAGGCCAGTCGTTTCGGGTTGAACATTGCCGACGTACAGCAGGTGGTGGCCACCGCCATTGGTGGTATGAATGTCACGCAAACTGTGGAAGGGCAGGAACGTTACCCGGTTAATTTACGTTATCCGCAGGACTATCGTAGCTCGCCTGAGCAACTGGCGCGCTTGCCGATAGTGACGCCCACGGGTCTGCGCATTGCGCTTGGAGATGTAGCCGATGTGTACGTGGAAAGTGGTGCGCCGGGGATCAAAAGTGAGAACGCCCGCATCAATGGCTGGACCTTTGTCGATATTGACGGCGTTGACCTGGGCAGTTATGTCGAGCAGGCGCGTAATGTGGTGGCCGAGGAACTGGATTTACCCGCCGGATACTCTTTAAATTGGGCCGGACAGTACGAATATATGATCCGGGCACAAGAAAAGCTCAGTTATGTACTGCCGTTAACTTTGGCGATCATCATGTTGCTGCTGTATCTCAACTTCCGTCGTTTTGGCGAAGTAGTGCTGATCCTGCTGACTTTGCCTATGGCCACCGTGGGCGGCCTGTGGTTGATGTATCTGCAAGGTTTTAACTTCTCTGTTGCGGTTGGGGTTGGCTTTATTGCGCTGGCCGGAGTAGCGGTTGAGATTGGGGTGATCATGCTGGTGTATCTGGAACAGGCGTTTAAAGGCTTGCAAAGCGAGGCCAGTGCCCGCCAATTGCCGGTGAGCGAGTCGCAATACATTGACGCCCTACTGCATGGCGCTGCACTGCGGGTAAGGCCGGTAATGATGACCGTCGCGACTATCATTATTGGTTTGCTGCCCATTTTGTATGGCACAGGCACCGGCTCTGAAATTATGAGTCGGATTGCGGCCCCTATGGTAGGCGGCATGGTAAGCGCACTGGTGTTAGCGCTATTGGTATTGCCGGTGTGTTATAGCCTGATGAAAAAGCCCACGCTGCAACGCTTTAATGCGCAAATGCAGGAGGCTCGCTAACGAGACTAGGTTGGGAAAGTCGGACCGTTATTGACCTGAGTGGCCGCGACAAAGGCATCAAAGGCACTGACCTTCCCAAGCAGCTCCACTTTAGTGGCGTGCCATTCCCGGCGCTGATAACCACCAATCTCCTGCCAGGCAGCCATTTCATCGGCACTGGGGTAATAAATGGTCGCGCCATTTCTAAGCAAGCCACGTTGGCAGTAAAGCGCAGCCTGACGGGCCATCGGCAGGTGCTGAGTGAAGGTTTTCTCCGCCCCTTCCCAAACGGCGATGCGGAGCTTACGAGGCAGCGACTTGAGCCAATGCTGGTTAATCACCGATACCCAGCCGTCTTGCACCGAGTTGATCAAAGAAACGGCCCCGATGTGACGGTTTAACCCGTTTGGGCCGTTATATAACCCGGTTACCGATGGATCCAGGGCATCGAAACGTTTACTCGCTGCCAGCATGGCTGCTTTTTTCCAGGCCACCTGAACAGGTGTGGTGCCACAGAGTTGATAAAACTGTCTGAGTACCTGACTGGCGGGCACACGAAAGATCACATCAATGATATCACTGGGCGTTTTCAGCAGTTTGCCGTACTGGCGTGTGGAGGTCAGGGTTCTGGCGCCGGGCAGATGATAGAGCAAGATTGCAATCTCGCTCTGAGCACGGATCTGATCGGTGATCTGCTGCTGCCATAATTTTGATGTGATGAGATTCAGATAGGGCTGAGACTGGGCAGCCCAAAAGGGGATATTGAGTATATCCAGTTTGGGTACGATAGGTGACAGGTTAGACACACTCAGCAGTGCGCCCTGAATCGCGCCTCGGGACACCTGGACAGCCAGCTCATGGCCAACGCCTTGCAGGCCTTTATCGCGGATCTCCACACAAATTTTGCCATTAGAGAAATCTTCAATATTGTGTTTCAGTTGCTGGTGCATATGAGGTGAAGAGAGCCACAGTTCGCTATTATAGGGGGAAGCAAAGACCAAGCGATAGCGTGCTCCAGTGCAGTCTGGTTGCTTTGCTTGTAGTTGCGTTCCCAGTAGAGGCAGCAAAGCGGCACTCTGGCGCAAGAAAGTGCGCCTGCTGGGAGACAATGGATTCTTGGGTTTACTTAAGCTGCTCATGTCCTCACTCTAAGTAACTGCAACCCAACTGCATCAGGTCTGAATGAACTACTAGTATGTAAGTCTAGACCGCTATAGATGAAATGAAAAACGGGCCATGGACATCCATCGCGAGCTGCGCTCTGGACAAGACGATATTTTTAACCAAAAGCGAATGATGCAAAGTCTTGGGCAATGCTCGCCGAACGCGATTATGTTGTCTAAGCTTAGGAAGACTAGGGGCAGGTCGGGAACTTATTTGTGCAGTTAAAACAGTCACTTTTGTTATTCAAAGTGGCCGCCATTGGTGCGGCGTTGATTATTGCTACCGTGAGTTGGTTTCTCTATCGGGAGTTGGATCACAGCAAGCAGCTCAACGATCATTTATTTAAATTACAAACCCAGATCCAGCGGTTACTGGATCAGGAAGAGCGGTTTGTGATTGAAAGGCAGAAAGCATCGTTGCTCTCTATTGATGACTATCGCTATGCATATCGGGATAGCTTCAATGAGCTGGTTGCTTTACTGGTGACTGAGCATCAACACCTTGAGCTGTTGTTTAAACTCGATGAGCAGGTTAACCAATTCGCCGAATTGTATGAGCAGCTGGCCTCTATGCAGGCGCTGCTGGGCTACGATAAAGACGATGGCGTGTATGGTGAGTTCCGCAGTAAAGCGCATGCCTTACAGGCGCTGGCCAAAGAGGCACAAGATCCGCAATTGGAGCTCTTACTCCTGGAATTGAGGCGACGGGAAAAAGACTTTTTGCTCCGGCTCGACAGAAGCTATCTCAATCAGCATGGCGATCTGATCTTGCAAGCCAAAAATCGTATCCGAACACAGTTTCCAGATCGTGCAGAGGCATTTCTGTTAACGCTGGAGCATTATCAGAATGGTTTCGTTGTCTATACCAATGTGCTGCAAAAACAGGGGCTGGATCATAATCAGGGCTTACGTGGTGAGTTAGGAGAGCTGAAACTGGCGATACGCGGCCATTTTACAATTGTGGCCAAACAGCTTTTCAGTGCGTATCAGGAGGAGCAGCAACAGCTGATCCTGATCAGCTTGCTATCCATTGTACTTAGTAGCGGTTTTAGTCTGTTTCTTTTGTATTATCTTAACAGTCGTGTATCCGAGCAGGTTATGGCCATTGGCAGAGTGCTCGTCAGGGTCGCTAAGCATGAAGACTTTTCTTTACGGGTAAACCTCAAAAGTGAGGATGAAATAGCGCAGATAGGTCACCATCTGGATGAACTGCTTGACTTTATTGAAACGCTGATGGCCCGGCTCAGCGCAGCCCAGCAGCGGCTGATTGAAGAGGCCAAAATGGCCAGTCTGAGTAATATGGTCAGTGGCTTTGCCCATGAGCTAAACACCCCACTGGGCATTGCCATTACCAGTCAGTCGCATCTTAAAGCGCAGGTTGAGAATATGCGTCGCGATTTAGATAGTGGACAGCTGAAGAAAACCACGCTGACCAATCTTATCGGGGAGGCTGAGTCGGCCCTTTTTTTATTGGAAAACAACCTGCATCGTACAGCCTCGCTTATCGACGACTTTAAAAAGGTATCGGCACAGCAACATTACGATACGGAAATGGAGTTTGATCTGAAAACTCTGGTGGAAGGGGTGTTTGACTGTTATCGCAGCGAACTGCCAGAGGAGGAGTATAAAATTGAAGTTGAAATACCGGATAATCTGATCCTCAGCAGCTATCCCAATGTGTTTAATCAGATCATCGGATATAGCCTGAATAACAGTATTTTGCATGGTAAACATCCGGACAGGCAGCTGACCATCATTGTCTCGGCGCATATCGTGAATGACTATGTGCACTTCTATTTCAAAGACGATGGGCTGGGCATTGATAAGGAGCTGCTGCCTGTGATTTTTGAACCTTTTGTCACGTCAAAACGTCATTCGGGCGGCACAGGTTTGGGGCTGAGTATTATCTACAATCTGGTGACACAAAAGCTTGGCGGAGAGATTAAAATACAAAGCCCCGCACATGGCGGGGCTTGCTTACACATTATTCTGGCAAATACCGCGTTTAAGATGGTATCGCCAGAGCCATGTGATTAGGCTTTTTTGCTGGCAACCCATTCGTTCACGAACTGCTCTAGCACGTTCAGTGGGACTGGGCCACTTTTCAGTACTACATCGTGGAACTGACGGATATCGAACTTGTCGCCCAGCTCTTTCTTAGCAGCTTCACGTAGTTCAACAATTTTCAGCATACCAATCTTGTAAGCCGTCGCCTGAGATGGGATCACGATGTGGCGCTCTACCATTTTCACAGCGTCTGACTTCGCGTTTGGCGTATTGTTTACATAGTAATCAATACCTTCCTGACGCGTCCACTTCATTGCGTGGATACCTGTGTCTACGACCAGGCGACAAGCACGCCATAGTTCCATCGCTAAGCGGCCAAAGTCTGAATACGGGTCTTCATACAGGCCCATTTCTTTTGGTACCAGCTCAGAGTACAGTCCCCAGCCTTCAGTGTAAGCGGTATAGCGGCCAAACTTACGGAACTTAGGCATGTTTTCCAGTTCCATTGCAATGGCGATTTGCATGTGGTGGCCAGGAATACCTTCGTGGTAAGCCAGTGCTTCCATCTGATAGGTTGGCATAGCTTCCATGTCATACAGGTTTGCATAGTAAACACCCGGGCGTGAGCCATCAGGAGCTGGTTGCTGATAGAAGGCTTTACCCGCTGACTTTTCACGGAAAGCTTCTACGCGTTTGACTATCATGTCGGCTTTTGGCTTGACGATGAACAGCTCGTCAAGACGACCTTTCAGGTTGTCGATCATGGCTGTCGCGTCTGCCAGGTACTTGGCTTTGCCTTCTTCTGTATTAGGCAGGTAGAACTGCTTGTCGGTACGCATGAACTGCATAAAGGCTTTTAGATCGCCCTTGAAACCAACTTTTTCTTTGATTTCACGCATTTCATCATGAATACGTGCAACCTCAGACAAGCCAATTTTGTGGATTTCTGCGGCGGTTAAGTCCGTGGTGGTGGTACGTGCCAGGGCGTTGTTGAAGTACTTCTCTCCATCAGGGAACTTCCAGGCACCATCACGGGTATCGGCACGTTTTTCAAGCTGCTGTAAGTAACCAATCAACATGCTGTAAGCTGGCTTAACAGCCGTTTTAAGCGCTTCTGTGGCCTCTCCAATCAGTGCTTGTTTTTCGTTGTCTGCAATGTCCAGCTTGTTGACTTTACGTTTAAAGTCAGCCAGTAAAGTTGAGTCTTCACCTGCAACGAATGGCGCACCTTTAATGATGTTCTTGCTTGAGTCAATCACGTGAGGGAAGACAAACTTAGGGGCAATAATGCCTTTGTCGGCACGGATCTCAAGGTTCTTAACCAGTTGCTCAAACACTGCTGGTATGCCATTCAGACGTGAGATATAGGCTTGGGCATCTTTAACGTCGGTGATTTGGTGCTGGTTGATCAAGAATGCCGGTAGCATAGAGTGCGTGCCGTACATCTGGTTAACAGGATAGTTATGGAAACGCCACTGGTAGTCGGCAATTTGATTTTCCAGGTTCTGTTTAAATAGGTCGTAGCTGACCTGAGTCTGTGCATCCAGTTTGCTGCGGTCGAAGGCTTGCAGGGCAATCAGATCTTTTTTAGCCAACTGAAGATCTTCAAGTTGACGTGCTTCTGATTCATCGTCCCATTTGTCGTAGTCTTGCTTAATACCCAGGTAAGTTTGGTAAACCGGGCTGCGCATTACGCCGCGCATAAAAACTTCATCAAAAAAGGCATTGGCCTTTTCTACTTCGCTTTGTACCACTTGTTGTGTTACGTCCGCCTTAGCGGTGTTAGTTGGTTGCTCTGCAGTTTGCTGACAACCTGAGAGGAGCGCTGCTGCCACGGCTGCGGCAAGGAGTGTCATTTTACGCATGGGTTACCTTTTTTATTGTGTTCCACTTGGATTCGGGTGTTGGTGCACTGTCACCAACAAAAATTGTCTCCGGCAGGTGTATTTCCATCCACCGGTAAGCTTACCAGCCCAATCTTATCCTAAGAGCAGGTATCAGACGAACAATTCTAGCAGGTCATTCAGATATCTGTGGCCCTTAATTGTTACCAACCATGAATCGCCCTGATCTATTAGCAGTTCTTGCTCAATCGCCCTGGTAATCGCGGGTTCAATATCGCTCAGTGATAAGCCGGTATAATCGCAAAAATCCTGTTTTGCGCAGGGTGCCTGTAAGCGAAAACAGTTCATAAAGAACTCAAACGGGCGATCGGCGGGTTCTACCTGCCAGCTCTCGTATAAATAGGGCTTAGTGAGATCCATGTAGCCGCGCGGGTGCTTGACCTTAACGGTTCGCACTATCTCGTTGCTATCTGGTAGTGTGATTTTGCCATGGGCCCCACACCCGATACCCAGATAATCGCCGAATCGCCAGTAATTCAGGTTATGTCGACACTGGAAACCGGTCTTGGCATAACCAGAGATTTCGTATTGCTGATAGCCGTGTTTGGCCAGTAAAGCCTGACCTTGCTCCTGGATATCCCACAAAATATCATCCTGAGGCAAGGTGGGTGGCTTAGAAGCAAATTGGGTATTGGGTTCTATGGTGAGCTGATACCAGGATAAATGCGGTGGGTTCAGGTCTATGACTTGTTGTAGATCGCTTAGTGCATCTGCAACGGACTGATCCGGCAGACCATGCATCAGATCCATATTAAAGCTATTAAGCCCGGCATCATGGGCTTCAAAGGCGGCATGTCGTGCTTCTTGTTCGCCATGAATACGGCCCAGCGCTTTTAACTTATCTGCTTGCAAGCTCTGCACGCCGATAGAGATGCGGTTAATACCAGCGGCAACATAGTGTTTAAAGCGATCCGTTTCCACCGTACCCGGGTTAGCTTCCAGGGTGATTTCTATGTCATCAGCAAAGCCAATCAAGGCTGCAATTTCACCCAGTAGCTGAGTATAAGCTGCGCCACTGAGCAGGCTGGGTGTTCCCCCACCAATAAAGATACTGTGGAGCTTACGGCCCTGTACCAGCGGCAGGTCGGCTCGCAAGTCCGCAAGCAGGTGCTGAATATATTCCTGCTCCGGGATCTCGCCTTTTTGGCCATGGCTGTTAAAGTCGCAATAAGGACACTTTTGCACGCACCAGGGCACGTGAATGTACAAACTTAACGGCGGAAGTTTCACAGCTGACCTTTAAAATGCGCCAGCAGTTGCTGTAATGCCTGGCCGCGATGACTGCGGGCATTTTTCTCTTCTTTGCTCAACTGAGCTGAGGTACAGTGCATTTGTTCAACCCAGAAAACCGGGTCATAGCCGAAGCCCTGTAAACCTTGCTGATCGTCGGTAATGCGCCCCTCCCAGCTGGCCTGACAAATGACTGGCGTAGGGTCATCGGCGTGGCGCATGTAAACCAGTACGCACCAGAATCGTGCTGTCCGCTCTGTAACGCCCGTCATTGCTTCAAGCAGTTTATCGATATTGTCCTGATCGCTGGCATCTGCACCAGCATAGCGGGCTGAGTATACACCTGGTGCCCCCTTGAGGGCATCAACTTCAAGGCCGGAGTCATCCGCAATGGCAGGCAAGCCCGTGATTTTGGCTGCATGACGGGCTTTAATAATGGCATTTTCCACAAAGGTAGTGCCGGTTTCTGCGACATCACCCACGTTAAACTGGCTTTGCGGCAGGATTTCGATATTCAAATCTTTAAGCATGCTGCCAAGCTCGGCGACTTTGCCCGGATTACCTGTGGCGAGAACGATTTGTCTGGTCATATTAATCTACATAAAACTTTTGCTGAAATTTAAGCACGTGGCGCGTGTTACCCTGCTGGATGGTGACTTCGAAGCGATAGGTGTCTTCGTGATCCACATCCATCTGCGCGAGATAGTATACCGCATCGCCTTCAACCACTTCTTTAAATGTTAAGGTGGTTTTGTTGCCGATCAGGTTGCGCGCCTGACCGGTGAGCGTGGCGCGCTGCGCTGTGTTGTTGGCATCATCAGCCAGGACGGAAATATTAATGATGGCCTTGCTGTTGCTCCGGGTTAACCCATATGCGCTGGCAATATTTGGCTGAATAAAGGTCGACGGGAAGGCGATATAGTGTACCTGCCAGTCGCCGAGTTGTTTGTATTGGCCTCCTTGTGGATTGGAAGCCTGTGCTGGCTGAGCTAAAAGCAGCATGGCCAGCATTGAAATAAGTGTCAAAAAGGGTTTCATTGTTACGACTCCGAATGCTTAACGAAGCAGATCCATCATTAAAAGTTGTAAAAACTGTATGCCAATTATTACCACCAGGACCGACAAATCGAAGCCGCCCAGCGGTGGAATAATTTTACGAATTGGGCGCAGCATAGGTTCAGTAAGCTGGCTGAATACCGCAGCAATCGGGTTGTAGCCCTGAGCCACCCAGCTAAGAATGATACGGATAACTAACACCCAGAACACCAGAGAGAATGCCTCTTTAAGGACTGTCAGGGCACCAGAGATGGCTGCCTGCATAGCGTCCCAGTAGCCGCCAAACATCAGCATCAGCACCGACATTTTGGCAAAGCCGACCAGCAGCGCCAACACCAATGAGGCCAGATCTAAACCGCCTAACCCCGGGATCAGTTTACGCAATGGGTTCACGGCAAACGATGTCGCTTTGATCACGGCCTGACTCAGCGGGTTATAAAAATCCGCTTTGACTAATTGTAGCCAAAAACGCAACAGTACGACCATCAAAAACAGGTCAAAAATAATCCCTACCAAAAATTGCATGGCGTTCATTGTGTGTCCTCTAGATTTGTTGTTCCATTTCTTCTGCCCGTGCAATACAGGCATCCATGGCATCGGCCACGGTTTGTGGTAACTGGTTTGCTTTTAAATGTTCAACGGCTGCGTGGGTCGTGCCGCCTTTGGAAGTAACGTTAGCACGCAATTGCGCAATACTGATGTCTTGCTGAGAAAGCGCCATCTCAGCAGCGCCCAGTGCGGTTTGTTGCACCAGTGCGCGCGCTTGTTGCGGTGAAAAGCCCAGCGCAATGGCTTTCTCTTCAATGGCTTCCATAAACAGGAAAAAGTAGGCAGGTGAAGAGCCCGTAACGGCAATGACATCATTGATCTGTGATTCTTCGTCCAGCCAGATGGCGATGCCAGTCGACGAAAATACCTGTTCGATATAGGTTTTTTCTTCATCACTGATATCAGCGGCAAACAGACCTGAAACGCCACGCCCAAGTAGTGACGGGGTATTCGGCATGCAGCGCACAAGCTTAACGTCTTGTGCCAGCATTTCTCTGAGGCGTTTGACGGTGATCCCTGCCGCGACAGAGACAAACAGCTTAGTGCTGATATCCAGCCCGGCGTCCACAAAAGTCTGGCACAGCTCGGCCATCATTTGCGGTTTCACAGACAGTACAATGACATCGGCTTGTTGAACTGCTTTTAGGTTATCTTGCTCGGTACGCACCCCGAAATCGGCATGGGCCTTAGCGAGCTTTTCAGCATTGCGATTGGTTGCGATGATGCTCTGTGGAGCAAAGCCGTTTTTTATCATGCCGCCAATGATGGCGTAGCTCATGTTTCCGGTCCCGATAAATGCAATCGTTTTATTAGCCATTAGGAGTGTGTCACCTTATTGTCGTTTGCCAAAAATGTCCGTGCCTATGCGTACCATGGTTGCACCACCCTGAATTGCCATTTCAAGGTCGCCACTCATGCCCATCGACAAGGTATCCAGCTGTTGATATTGAGTCTTTAGTCTATCAAAGCAAGCCTTCATTTGGCTAAAATATTCCAGCTGTTGTTGGGCATCATCGGTTTGCGCTGTGATTGTCATGAGTCCACGCAGCTCCAGCTGACGCGCGCCGTCGATATAGGCGGCCAGTTCATCAAGCTCATCCAGAGCACATCCTGATTTTTGCTCGTCGTTACTGATATTCACCTGGATCAGAACATTAATCGGCATCAAATTATTGGGTCTTTGCTCATTGAGACGACGCGCGATCTTGAGACGATCGACACTCTGTACCCAGGAAAAGTGTTCTGCAATCTGGCGCGATTTGTTAGATTGAATGGGACCAATAAAATGCCATTCAATGTCTTTTTGCTGCTGAAAGTGGCGGACTTTATCTACGGCTTCCTGAACATAGGATTCACCAAACCGGCGTTGTCCGGCAGCGTATGCTTGCTCAATGAGTTCGACAGGTTTAGTTTTTGATACGGCCAGTAATGCGACCTCTTGGTCTGTGGCACACTTTTGCTGTGCTTTTGCTATGCGATCATAGGCGTTGTTCAGCCGTTCTGCTATTGTAACCATATTATTATTTGCTCGTTGTGGAGTCTTAGATGGATATTACTGAATTATTGGCCTTTAGTGTGCAACACAAAGCATCGGATTTACACCTTTCGTCGGGGGTTTCACCGATGATCCGTGTCGATGGCGATGTACGCCGGGTAAACATTCCTGCACTGGAAGCGAAGGACGTTAACAGCCTCGTTTACGATATTATGAATGATAACCAGCGTAAGGACTATGAGCAAAATCTTGAGGTGGATTTCTCGTTTGAAGTACCTAATCTGGCGCGTTTTCGTGTCAATGCGTTTAACGCCAGTCGCGGCCCTGCGGCGGTGTTTCGGACCATTCCCAGCTCAGTGCTAACATTAGAAGACCTTGGGGCGCCCGACATCTTCCGAAAAATTTCGGATTGTCCGCGTGGTTTAGTGCTGGTCACGGGCCCTACCGGGTCGGGTAAGTCAACAACGCTGGCTGCGATGGTGGATTACATTAACAGTAACAAGCACCACCATATTCTGACCATTGAAGATCCGATTGAATTTGTCCACGACAACAAGTTGAGCCTGATCAATCAGCGTGAAGTGCACCGTGACACGCACAGTTTTAATGCTGCACTGCGCAGCGCGCTGCGTGAGGACCCGGATGTCATCCTGGTGGGGGAATTACGTGATTTGGAAACCATCAGACTGGCGATGACTGCCGCAGAAACCGGTCACCTGGTGTTCGGCACACTGCATACTACCTCAGCGCCTAAAACCATTGACCGTATCATTGACGTTTTCCCTGGTGAGGAAAAAGACATGGTGCGCTCTATGCTGTCTGAATCATTGCAGGCGGTTATTTCGCAAACCCTGGTGAAAAAAGTCGGCGGCGGCCGGGTAGCCGCTCATGAGATCATGATGGGGATCCCGGCAATTCGTAACCTGATCCGTGAAGACAAAATTGCGCAAATGTATTCGTCCATTCAGACTGGTGCAATACACGGTATGCAGACCATGGATCAGTGTCTCACCAATTTGGTGAATCGTGGTCTTATCACCAACCAGGATGCGCAGGCGAAAGCCCATGATAAGAGTCAATTCGGTACCACATATTAATCTCGGGAGGTCATGATGGAGCTTGAACAGTACCTGCAAATGATGAAAGACAAAGGCGCATCAGATTTGTTTGTGTCTGCCGGTTTGCCTGTGAGTGCTAAAATTGACGGCGAGTTACGTGCACTGGATGACGATGTGCTCGATGCAGAGGCATCGCTGGCTATGGTCGAGTCGGCGATGAGTGAGAAACAAAAGCAGCTGTTTCACGACGAAAAAGAGTGCAATTTTGCCGTGGCGAACGAGATTGGTCGTTTCCGTGTATCTGCATTTTGGCAACGGGATTGTGCGGGCATGGTGATCCGCCGTATCGTAACGGATATTCCTGAAGTAACCGATTTAGGTCTGCCTTCGGTTCTGACTGATGTGATTATGTCTAAGCGTGGCCTGGTGTTGTTTGTGGGCGGGACCGGCACGGGTAAGTCAACCTCATTGGCCGCTTTACTGGGCTATCGTAATCGTAACCAGCGCGGTCATATTCTGACTATCGAAGACCCCATTGAATTTGTCCACCAGCATCGCAAGAGCATTATCACTCAGCGAGAAGTCGGACTGGATACAGAAAGCTTTGAAGCGGCGTTAAAAAGTTCATTGCGTCAGGCGCCGGATGTGATCCTGATTGGTGAAATCCGTTCCCGTGAGACTATGGAGTATGCATTAAGCTTTGCGGAGACTGGCCACTTGTGCGTTGCGACTTTACACGCCAACAATGCCAACCAGGCGATTGACCGGATCATGCATCTGGTACCGAAGGAAAAGCACGATAAGCTGAAATATGACCTGGCATTGAATCTGCGCGCCATTGTCGCGCAGCAGCTGGTTCCGTCTGCCAAAGGGGAAGGGCGTGAAGCTGCCATTGAAGTATTACTTAATTCTCCGATGATTGCGGAGCTGATCAAAAAAGGGGATATTGGTTCAATCAAAGAAACCATGTCTAAGTCCAAAGAAATGGGTATGCAAACCTTTGATCAGGCATTGTTTGATTTATACAAGCAGCAAAGGATCAACTATGCCGATGCATTACACCATGCCGATTCACCCAACGATCTTCGTCTGATGATTAAATTACAGAACAATGAGCAACAAGGCGCAGGCTTTTTGCAAGGGGTTACTGTTGACGGCCTGGACGATAAAAAGCGCTGACAGCGGGTTTCACGGGGCCACACTGGCCCTGTGTTTACTTGTCAGCATGTTGTCTGTGCCGGTAACGGCGAAGGGCAGCGAGCAACATAGTGACACACACAACGCGGTAGACATGTATATCCGTGATGATGTGTATAGCGATTATTTGCGGTTTCTGAATGGCCGGGCGCCGCTGGAAGTCACCCAGTTTTCTGGCGACTATATCCGCCGGGATGTGGTGGATATGGTGCTGGTACAACAGGCCCTGGCGCTGGGAGGCTTCAAGAAAACCTTCACCTACCGCCCCGGAAACGTCAGTTTTCGTCACTCCAATCTGCTGGAGCAGGGCAAGCTGCTGCTGAGTTTTGATAGCTACTGGCTCGATGATGCGCAGGCTAAGGCCGATAAACTGTTCATCAGTGAGGCGGTGATCCGACGGGGAGAGTATTTTGCCGGGATTTTTTATGCGCCAGAGAATCTGGCTGTTGCACGCCTGACCCGCTTAAGTGAGTTGCGTGAGCTCAGTGCGGTGTCAACCAGCCGCTGGCGAACTGACTGGAACACACTAAACAGTTTGGGGCTTAAACATTTAATGAATGAGCCTGTGTGGGCCTCTCAGGCGCAAATGGTCAATCGTCAATGGGTGGACTTTATGTTGATGCCTTTGATGCCAAGCCTGAATAATGAGTTCAGGCTGAATGACATTTTGTTAGTGGCTCATCCAAACTTAGTGGTCCAGCTTGATGGCAGTCGTCATTTTGTGGTGTCGCGGCTGCATCCTGACGGTGAGCGGGCATTTAAGGCACTGCAAAGCGGGTTAAACCAGCTCAGATCACAAGGGCGGATCCGCCAGGCCTATCAGCAGGCTGGATTTATACCTGATCTGAGGCGCTACCGGGTACTTAACCCCATTGTGCCTCAAAAAAACTCTCCAGAATGATGATGGCCGACATGCCATCGATCTTATCTTTCGCCAGTGAGCGGTACCCGCCTTGTTCAAATAAGCGCGCTTTGGCATCGGCGGTTGTCAAACGCTCATCCTGAGTTTCTACAGGAAGCCTGAATTGATTGTGCAGACGGTTGGCAAATTTCTTGGCACGGAAGGTCAGATCCTGGTTTGTCCCGTCCATATTTAATGGCAAGCCGACAACCAGTAAATCAGGCTTCCATTGTTCGATATAAGGTGCGATATCCTGCCAGTCGGGAATGCCATCACGGGCTTTTACGGCGCCCAAACTGCTGGCCGTGCCGGTTAGTTCCTGGCCAACGGCCAGACCGATACTGCGGGTACCAAAATCAAACCCTATGACCGTACGCTGGCCGGGTGCTTTTTTCTCGTTATTACTCATTGTGTATTCTCAAACATTAGGCGCAGAAATCGCCACATACAGCGTGACGATTGCGTGAGCACTCAGGCGTGACCGGCCTCGGTGCTCAGTTGTCCGGCATCAATGCCAAGCATTTCGACGGCTTTTTCCCAGCGCTTTTCCGGTGGGGTGTTAAAAATAATGGCTGGATCTGCTTCAATGATCAGCCAGGAGTTTTCCAGGATCTCTTTTTCGAGTTGGCCTTGTTCCCATCCAGAGTAGCCCAGTGTGATGATAAATGCATCCGGACAGTTATGTGAGGTCAGCGATGCAAGTACGTCTTTTGAGGTGGTGATCATGATGTCTGAACTCAACTCACGACTCGATGCGTAACCAGGCTTAGGGGTGTGGAGAACAAATCCGCGGTCAGTGTGAACTGGCCCACCTGCAAACACAGACTGGCTGGCAGCCTGACTGGATTTATCGTTATCTATTTCTATCTGGTCGAGCAGCTCACCCACAGTCACGTTAATGGGGTGATTGACGACCAAGCCCATTGCGCCTTCTTCGTTGTGCTCACAAATGTAGGTGACTGTGTGCTTAAAGAAGGGATCTTGCAAATTTGGCATGGCTACCAAAAAATGATTTGCGAGTGATTGCATAGCGAGACCCCCTTTTCGTTACTCTTTAGTATGGTCGAGTTTTGCCGCAATGGCATCAAAAAACTTGTCCATGATGGAAATATCATACGCGGCTTCTATTTCCTTCACACACGTTGGTGCTGTCACATTAATCTCGGTGAGCTTGTCACCTATGATGTCCAGGCCAACAAAAATGAGTCCTTTTTCTTTTAAAACAGGCGCAACGGCTTCTGCAATTTTGCGGTCACTGTCGCTGATAGGACGTGCTTCACCGCGACCACCTGCGGCCAGATTACCCCGTGTTTCGCCCCCTTGTGGAATGCGTGCCAGACAGTAGGGCATGACCTCACCGTCAACCACCAGAACGCGTTTGTCGCCGTCTTTGATGGCCGGGACATAATTTTGCGCCATGGCAAAACGACTGCCGTGCTCGGTGAGTGTTTCACAGATCACACCGATGTTCGGGTCGTCGTGGCGTACTCGGAAAATTGAGGCGCCGCCCATGCCATCCAGTGGCTTAAGAATGATGTCACCATGTTTTGTCAGAAACTCACGGATCTGCGCACTTGAGCGTGTCACTAAGGTGTCTGGCGTATGTTCGCTAAACCAGGCTGTAAAAAGCTTTTCGTTGGCATCACGTAAACTTTGTGGCTTGTTGATGACCAGCGTGCCGGCTTGTTCCGCACGTTCCAACATATAAGTGGCGTAAATGTACTCGGTATCAAAGGGCGGATCTTTGCGCATCAGGATCACATCCAGATCGCTCAGCGCGATATCGTCTTTCTCTGCCAGTTCGTACCAATGCTGTTCGTTGTCAAACACGGTTGCTTTGGCAGCGGTTGCCCGGGCTTCACCCTGGTACAAGTACAGATCCTGCATTTCCATGTAATAAAGCTCATAACCACGTGCCTGTGCTGCCAGCATCATGGCGAAGCCAGTATCTTTTTTGATATTAAAGCCACTGATTGGATCTGAGATGATCCCAAGTTTCGCTGCCATCGGGGTAACCTTATATAAAGTGAATCAATTCAACTGCTAACTGTTTGACTAGGATATGAGGGCAAAACTGGCGTTTTAAAGGGCCAGGTCGCCGAACTCAAGTTGTAATGCGCTGAGTACGGTCAAAGCGGCTGTTTCAGTGCGTAGTACGCGTGGACCGAGGCGAATATCGATAAACCCCTGTTGTGCAGTTGCAGCCATTTCTTCATCGGTAAAGCCTCCTTCAGGGCCGACGATAAAACGAATACCATGCTCAGGTGTTGGCAGCGTTTTGATAGAGTGCTCTGCTCTGGGGTGAAGTGTCAGCTTAAGTGCCTCGCTGGATTGGGCCAGCCACTCATCGATTGCAATGGGTGGATGTATGGTGGTAATGGTGTTGCGGCCAGATTGTTCCGCAGCTGCGATGGCGATTTTCTGCCATTGCTGATGTTTCTTTGCCAGGCGTTCTCCGCTGAGTTTGACGCCACAACGGGTGGTAAACAAAGGGGTAATTTCAGTGATCCCCAGCTCGACCGACTTCTGGATGGTAAAGTCCATCTTATCACCCCGGGAGATGCCCTGACCTAGGTGAATGGGCAACGGAGATTCAACGTGCTTATCAAAAAATTGCTCTGGTGTGACCCTGACTTTCTTTTTGCTGACTTCGCTGATGGTTGCCAGATACTCTCCGCCCTGACCATTAAACAAACTCAGTTTATCCCCTTCGCTCATACGCAGTACTCGGGCTACATGCCCGGCAGCATCATCGCCAAGGTCAATCGTCTGGCCAACGACAAGATCGGAAGGCTGGTAAATATGAGGTATGCGCATGGTGGACTATTCCGCTGTTAAATAGCCGTAATGGTAAGGGGTTATTTACAGTGAGTCCAGCACCTATTCGGCTTTGTCAGTGTGATGCTGTGCAAAGTCGATAACGGTATCCTGGGTGGTTGCGGAGACGGTGGAGTGGCATGTCAGGTGATTGTTATTAAAGGGATCTCTGAGCGGGTGATAGACATAGCCTCGGGCAGTTTGCTCGACGGTGATGCGTTGACGATGTAATGAATTAAATATAAACCTCTGTGTCTCGTCGGCGAGGTGGTAGTCAATTGCGTAGATCAACACGCCACGGACTTTATGGTGCTCGTGCAGGTAGGAGGCCAGCTCAGACACACTGATTTCATTTGCAAAGTCACAGTAACAGTAATCTTTAACCTGCTCCTGAAACATCATTTTCAGCATCTGTTTGGTGTTGTCTCCAGCGATCAATAACTCACTGGGCACATCAGGGCGCTGCGCTTTCAGATGCGCAGCAAACTCTCTGCTGAACTCCCAGTTGCTGTCGACCAGCAAAAAGTTTTCTAGGTTTAAACGCACTAACAGGCCTGGTTACATTGAGAACATGTTAATAAGTAAATAGCCTATTGCGCAGAAAACAGCAAACTCCAGACAGGCAATCCCGATATTGTCCTGATGGTCCACTTCCAGTCCAATGTCTACTCTGGGTAACGCCAGTTGCAACAATAAGTAACTGATACCATACAAAAGCAGCCACATTACACCGCAATGCATGACAATCACAAACAGGTTTTCGACCACTTTTGCACCATGATACGGCGCACTGTGCAAACCGGCATAAATCGCCAGTGCTAGTCCAATACTCTTGCCGGCGTAGCGGATCCCGATAGAGGTATTGGCCAGATTAAAGTTTTGTTGCAAAGAAGCACCCTGGTTATATTTGGCAAAGCGGCGCTCGCGAATTTTACTGTCCAGTGCACACATTAGCTGAACGACTAAAAAGCTCAGCGTGACAACCAGTAAGTTGCCAAACCCTTGTGGGTGGATCCAATGGTACAGCCCAAGGACTAAAATGGTGTTGCCAATCAACATGCCAGAATCGACCACAGCGGCACAGACATTTTGTTTTAAAATTGCCTGCTCTTCATTGAATTGATAGAGGATCCACTTGCGATGGATATGCTGGCCGAAGTAAATAAAGACCAGAATAAGGAGTAAAATAACGCCGCTGCGAAATGATTCTGCTTGTAACACCATCATGCCGGTGTCATTGAACACATAGGCACAACAAATCACCAGGACAGCCAGATGGGTGGCATAACTGATCCCTAAAGCAAAATTATCCCGTTTAGCCAGTTCGTCTTCCAGCATTTGTCTGGCGCTGAACTGAACATATAAACGCAAAGCGACCGTGAACAGACAAATCACGACAAAACTCACTAAGATGGCGAAAAAGTTGATATTGGCTAAAGACAAATAACTCATGCTAAGTGTAAGGTGATGGCAGTTAAGTTTACTATAACACCGCTTTTTGCAATTGCACTGGAGATTTTTCTATGGATTTCGGTGGCTTGCCCCATGCGCTTGGGCATCTGGCACTTGAACGTTGTCAGGCACTATTTGCCCAACACACGAATAATCAGGCCGTTTTGAGGCTACTCGCACTGAGTGATTTTGCCTATCGTATTTTGCAGCGTCATCCCGAGTGGATCGACTGGTTGCTTGATGCTGAACAAATGCGGCTGCGGACCTGTCCAGCGCCACTGTCTGAGCCTCTTTGTGAACTTGATGAAGCCAGCGGCTTCAGACAGCTGCGGGAATATCGTAAGCGTTACTGGCTCAAGCTGATGTGGCTCGACCTGGTAGAGGGGAACCCCATTGACGACAGTATCGCCTATCAGTCACGGTTAAGCGAAAAGCTGATTGATGCGGCAAACCGCTGGGCACACGCCAGTGTGGCAAAAAGCAATGGACAGGTGTGCGATGAGCAGGGAGAAGCAGTGCCTATGCTGGTGCTGGGGATGGGTAAGCTGGGCGGAGGTGAGCTGAATTTTTCTTCGGATATCGACCTGATTTTTACCTATCCATTTGCAAAACCGACTGAAGGCGGCCGCCGCAGCATTGAGGCGCAGGTTTTTTATACCAAAGTGGCACAAAAGCTCATTGCTGCATTGGACCAGTGTACCGCCGATGGTCAGGTGTTTCGGGTTGATATGCGTTTACGCCCCTTTGGTGATAGCGGACCGCTGGTAATGAGCTTTGCCGCTATGGAAGACTATTATCAGGATCAGGGCCGTGAGTGGGAAAGGTATGCCATGCTTAAGGCACGCCTGTTGGGTGAGAAAAATCACTACTGGGATGAGTTTAAAACCCTGATACGTCCCTTTGTGTTTCGTCGTTATATTGATTTCTCTGTGATTGAATCCTTGCGCAAAATGAAGCATATGATTGCACAGGAAGTAAGACGCAAAGGGCTGACAAACAACATCAAACTGGGGGCTGGCGGGATCCGGGAAGTGGAGTTCATTGTGCAGGCATTGCAGATGATCCGCGGTGGCCGCGAGCCTGAGTTACAGACGCCGTCTTTGTTATCGGCATTGCAGCAACTTCAGCACCTGTCTTTGATCCCTGCTGAAGTAGGTGAAGTGCTGTCTCAGCAGTACCTTTTGCTACGCCGCACTGAGCAGTATTTACAGGCTTTTGATGACAGTCAGACACAAACGTTGCCGGATAATGAACAGGATCAGTTGCGCCTAGCTGTGTTGCTTGAATGCACCCAATACAGCGAGGTACTGAACACACTGGAACAGGCCCAGGCGGCAGTCAGGGCCGAATTTACTCAGGTCATTGGCGAAGAGCCCGAGTTGGGAGAAGCGCTGGCGCCGGAGTTTGTTTCAGCGTGGGAGCAACGCGATATCAGTTATCTGGAATCGCCCCTTCCTGAAGCGGTCAGTAAAGCCTGGCAAAAATCACTCGATGCGTTTCATTTGGGGTTGAGCAAGATACAAATGGGGACGCGTGGCAGAGATGTACTGGATAAATTGATGCCAGCGCTACTCAGTGAAGTTACCCGGGCACCGGTTGCAGAGATACTGGAGCGGGTACTGCAGGTGATACTGAAAGTTGCGTCGCGAACGGCTTACCTCGAGTTGCTGTTTGAAAATCGCGGTGCACTGCAGCAGCTCATTAAATTGTGTGCGCACAGTGTCTGGATAGCAGAGCAGGTGGCCCGCTATCCGATTTTGCTGGATGAGCTGATCGATCCGGCGGTGCTTTACCGGCCGTTGCCGCTGAGCGCCTATTACAGTGAAGTACAGCAGTATTTTTTGCGCATCGACAGCGAAGATCTCGAATTACAAATGGAAGCGCTGCGTCAGTTCAAGCAAACTCAGGCGTTGCGTATAGCTGCGGCAGATGCGACGGGTGTGTTAGATATCATGAAAGTGAGTGATCACCTCACCGCGCTGGCGGAAGCCATTGTTGCGAAGGCTGTGGATATTGCCTGGCAACAAATGGTGGCTCGCTATGGCGCGCCCGAAGGGGCTGATGTTGAACATAAAGGTTTTGCCGTCGTGGCCTACGGAAAAGCGGGTGGGCTGGAGTTGGGGTACAACTCAGACCTTGATCTGGTGTTTGTTCATAATCGCGATGGCAACAGTGTCACCACAGGTGACAAGTCCATTTCTTCACGTCAGTTCTACTTAAAGCTGGCACAGCGTCTGATGCACTTGTTCAATACCCGTACTAACTCGGGGATCTTGTATGAATTGGACACGCGTTTACGGCCGGAAGGCAATTCGGGCCTACTGGCAATCAATATCGAGAGCTTTTATCAGTATCAACAGCAGCAGGCCTGGACGTGGGAGCATCAGGCGTTGGTACGCTCGCGTATGGTGTTGGGTGAGCCTGAGCTTATCTCTCGGTTTAACGAGATCCGTAGCGAAATTTTATCTCACAGCAGGGAAAGTGACGCACTTCGCAAGGACATTGTTGAGATGCGTGAAAAGATGCGGGGACATCTGGATAAGAGCACAGATACACAATTCGATCTGAAGCAGGGCGTAGGAGGTATGACAGACATTGAGTTTATTGCTCAGTATTTGGTTTTGAATTACAGCCATGCGCACTCTGAATTGGCGCGTTTTCCCGACAATATTCGTATTTTCGAAATGGCATATCACGCGGGTGTCATAGATGAGGCCACTCAGAAGGCGCTGACCCTGGCCTACTGCGAGTTTCGCGATCAGTATCACTTGCACAGCCTGAACGCCGCAGGGCGATGTGTGCCCATGCAGGATGTCTCGGAACTGGTTATTGCAGTGCGGGCTGCGTGGCAGTTGCTATTAGGATAAAACCGGAGAAAGTTGCTTTCTCCGGCTGCAATGGATTACTTAGTCAGGCGGCGGCAGTTTTCACGCACAAAGCGTGATGGGTTTTGGGTGATGACTGCCGCTCGCTGGCGATGACAAAAGAAGGTATAGACTTCAAATTCAAAGTCGTCGTTGATGGCGGTGCCAACCTGATAAAGAGTCGAAACAAAGTTCGTGTCGACCCGGAAATTGTGTTTTACCACATAGTCTTTATCCAGATACCAGAATAGCTCAATGTCTTCTTTCTTTGCGTAATTGCTCAGCACACCACGCAGGGTCTCACCGCTATCAAAACGACGGGGCTGGATCTCACCGGTCCAGCGCTGTGGGGCGGGTTTTACCACCAAGCCGCGCTGTGCGATGGCATCGTCCAGCGGGTAGGTGGGTTTGCCCAGATCCAGTACGTATTTGTCCCGCTCAGTATTACGCTCATTGAAGTTGCGTTTAAACCCCTCGTAAAACTGCGTAAACCCCTGTGCGGCGGCATTGGTGGTATCCCTAAACTCCATTGAGGGGAGATTGCCATACAAAAAGTAATACGCGGCCCACACCAGTAATACACCTAACGACAGGTGTTTGGTCCAGAACCACATGTTTGATAAGCGTTTTGAGCGTTTTCTAGCCATAATGTCACGACACACTTAATGCTAAAGGTTACTAATAATACGATGGCGCGTTTTCATCCGGACGTGTTTTAAAGCGTCGATGCAACCACATATACTGTTCCGGGGCCTGTTCAATGGCCTGTTCCATACGCTGATTGACCCGCGTGACGTCGGTTTGGGGATCGCCACTGGGAAAAGCTGCAAGCGCGGGCTGGATTTCTATATGGTATTTACCCTGATCATCCCGGGCGCCATGTAAACTTAATGTCTCACAATTTTTGCTTCCTGCAAAGAGCAGTGTTCCTGTTGTAGATGCAGCATCGGGTACTGCAAAGAAAGGGGCGAACTCGCAGCGGTTACGGCCATAGTCCTGATCGGGCAGGTAATAGCAGAGCTTTTTATTTTTCAATGCCTGTAGTAATCCCTTTACGTCTCGCTTGCCGATCAAGAATTCGTTGGAGCGCAACCGACCTTTGGTCATAAAGTACTCCATCAGCGGATTATTATGCGGACGATAAAAACCGATACCAGGTTGCTCTGTGCCCAAGACTCTGCCAAGCATTTCCAGATGTAGCATGTGCGGCACCAACAGGAGTACGCCTTTGCCATTATTCTGGGCCTGTTCAATATGTTCCATGCCTTTGATTGAGCCTATCACGCGGTTGATACGCCACTGTGGCCACCACCATGCCATCGATGTTTCGAATGTAGCTATGCCCGTATTTTCCATATTTTTTAATACCATATTGGCACGCTGCTGCTCATCCATATCGGGAAAGCACAAACGCAGATTCACTTCGGCAATATGACGACGCTTTTTCATCAGGCGGTGCACCAGGCGGCCAAGCATTTTTCCCAGCCACAATTGCAGACCCTGAGGAAGCCAGGACAGGGCATATAAGAAAAATACGCTGAGCCAGGTTGGCCAGAACTTAGGGGCTAAAAATGCCAGCTTAAAGGTGGGGTTGTTAACCAAAGGTGGACTCTCGTTCAAACTTCAAAGGGTTAGTTTAGCGATATCGGCTGAACAGCTCAAGAGAGCGGCAATGAGCGCCGACCTCTTATTTATGCCAGAGCAAGGCTTTCAAAGGACATAAAAAAACCGGCTTACGCCGGTTTTTTACTTAAATTATAGAAGCTTAGCCTGCAATCAGGCCTTTGTTGATCGCTTCTAAGTCGCTGCGACTCAGGGTACCCGCTGCCTGCTTCAGTCTCAGTGTCGACAACACGTATTGATAGCGAAGATCTGACAGGTTGCGCTTGGCGTTATAGAGGTTTTGAGTACTGATTAGTACGTCAACAATGGTACGTGTACCAACTTCGAAACCTGCTTCTGTTGCCTGTAATGCACTTTCGGCTGACACAACGGCCTGCTCTAGTGCACGATACGTAGCGACATCCGACATCACCTGATTGTAAGAGGTGATCACTGAGCGAGTCACGTTACGCATTGCTGCTTCCAGGTCTTCACTGGCTGCAACGTATAACGCACGTGCCTGATCGGTGGCTGCTACAGTTTTACCGCCTGAGTAAATTGGTACGTTTAACGTCAGGCCAATGCTGGTGCCATCAGTACGAGGCTGTAATTCAGCGCCCTCGCTGTTGCTCAACGTATCTGCATAAGACGCAGTCAAGTTCAGAGTCGGGTAATGGCCAGACTGAGCCAGGTCGATTTGATCCTGAGCAATATCTAACGCTGATTTAGCGACCTGCAATGACAGGTTTTGCTCTTTAGCCAGAGTAATAAAGTCGTTAGTCTGTTTGCCAGGCTTAACGGTTGAGAACTTGTCAGTGTTCAGTTTGTCCAGCTTAGCGTGGTACTTACCTGTGATAGTACGTAAGGTCTCACGGGCAGTTTCGACATTATTTTGTGCCACAATTTCGTTTGCCACAGATTGGTCAAACTGTGCCTGGGCTTCGTGTACGTCGGTAATAGCGGTCAGACCCACTTCATAGCGCTGTTTGGTTTGCTCCAGCTGACGCTCAATAGCGCGTTTTTCGGCCTGTACAAACTCCAGTGTATCCAGCTTGCTCAGTACGTCGAAGTAGCCTTCTGCAACACGCACAATCAAGTCCTGCTGTTGCTGCTCATAGTTGGTCAGCGACTGCATTGCTTGTTTTTCTGCAATAGTCAGGTTTTGCCAGGTCGCCATACTAAAGATGGTCTGGTTCAGTGTTACAGTACGAGTCAGTTTGTCTCCCCAGGTATCAACAACGGTGTAGCCGGTTGCATCGCTCTGACCAGGCAGTGTAGATTCACCATCGTTGTCCGTATAATTCATACTGAATCCCAGTGACGGTAAAAGGTCGCCAAGGGCTGCGTCCTGGGCATATTTTTGTGCGTCAGCCTGGGCTTTGGCTTTTAATACAGTGGGATCGTTTGCCGTGGCAATTTCGTACACTTGCAACAGATCTTCTGCCTGTGAGGCTGTGCTGGAAAGGGCGCAGGCAACACCGATAAACAGAGATAGAATGCTTTTTTTCATTATTTGCTCAGTCCTTAGACAATTTTCATTGTCGGCATGTTACCTTGTTTTCGTCAATTCCTATATAAGGAAAGTGGCAAATCCGTCAGAACAAGTGTAACAGAATATAATACAGCTCAGTTTGGGGCTTCCCCGGTTAAAGAACGGTAAAATAAAGTAAAATTCGAGAACCCCTATGATGGGGGCTTAGGGTTAAAAATTAAACCCCGATTATGAAAAAAATGGGATTAAACATGAAACCAATTGCACAATTTAATCATCAGGATGTCGAATTTAATGAGCCTGAGCGCTGTTATGACAAATTCTTTAAGATTGACCTGTATGCATTTAAACATGCCCTGTTTGCCGGTGGCCAGTCGCAGACTATTTATCGCGAGATTTTAGAGCGGGGCCACGCGGTAGCTGTGCTGCCATACGACCCCAAAACGGATCAGGTATTACTCATTGAACAGATCCGCATTGGTGCGCTGGCAACAAAGGACTCCCCCTGGTTGCTGGAATGCATTGCGGGCATGGCGGAAGGGAGCCTGGATTATGAGGGGGTGGTACGCAAAGAAGCGATGGAAGAAGCTGGGCTGGTGTTAGATGAGTTGCACTATATGACGTCGTATTTATCCAGCCCGGGTGGTTCTACGGAGCGTTTGTACTTATATCTGGCCAGAGCCGACCTCAGTGAGGCTGGTGGTATTTATGGTTTGCCTGAAGAGGGGGAAGACATCAAAGTGCATGTGATGCCTTTTTCTGAGGCCATGACACGGCTCGAAAATGAGGAAATAGATAACGCTGCTACTGTGATTAGTCTACAATGGTTGGCGTTACACAAACCCGAGATGTTGGCGCAGTGGCAATCTCAGTCCATCTAAAATGAGGTCGTTTGATCAGCGGTTATGCAAAAAGAGTACATCCAGTCATTACCCAAATACATTACCTTGTGCGAGCGCAATTATCTGCGGGCGCTGAAACTGCTGCCCGAAGAGAGCGTGGGAAGCAGTCGTGAAGTACACCTGGGCGCAGCCAGTTACCAGATCCGCGTTGACGGCATTGCCCGTTACACCACAGATATTGCGGTGGTGCAGAAGCAACAGATCAGCGCCCACCTGGATGATTTTGCTTTATCTGTGCGCTTATATCACGATGCCAAAGTGGCAGAGGTGATCCATCACGATTTCCATCAGCGCATTAAACCGTCCTATCGCTATCCTAATCCGGACATGCATCATAAAGACGAAAAATATCAGCTCAATGCGTTTTTAGCGGACTGGTTAATGGCTTGTCTGGAAAGCGGCAGGGTACCACTCAACTGGGATGTCAATAATGGCCTGGTTTGAGCAGTCGTATCAGTTCGGCGGTGCAGAGTTACGTCTTGCACATATCACAGACAGCCACCTGTTCGGGACTCGTGAGGGATGCTATTTTGAGGTTAACACGGCGGCGCATTTTAGCAGGGTGCTGGATGCCCTGGCTGGCGAGCAGCTCGATGGCGTGGTATTTGGTGGTGACCTGACTCAGGATCACAGTAGCGCCTCTTATGCTTTATTTGCTGAGTTACTGGCGCAATCGAAGCTCGATTGCCCACTCTTTTGGGTGCCCGGCAACCATGATGATCTTGCTTTGCTGGCACAAGTCAGTGAAGGACAGATCAGTGCCGCTAAGTACTTGCAGTGCGAGCAGGGTGATATTGTGTTACTTAACAGCAAGGGACCGACACCCGCAGGCTGGTGCGATAAATCGCATCTGGCAGAGCTGGAGGCCGTTCTGTGCGACGCATCACGGCCCGTACTGGCATTTTGTCACCATCATCCGCTCCCGATTGATGGCTATCTGGATAAACATATACTGGAAAATGGCCCACAGTTGCTCAATACACTGGTAAACAGTAAGCGTGTTGAGGCACTTATTCATGGTCATGTACATAATGCTTATACACAGCAGTACCGAGGCTTACCTGTCTATGCCACGCCTGCTACGTCTATTCAATTCACCAAGCATACGGCGCAGTGGCAACAGCAAAATCTCGGGCCTGCTTTTCGACTGATCCACTGGACAGCACAAGGTCTGCATACTGAGGTCAAATGGCTCGCAAATTAATCTATATTCATGGCTTCAACAGCTCGGAACAATCCTTTAAGGCACAACAATTAGGCCAGTGGCTTGCTCAGCAGCCGGTAGACTGCACGTATCTCACACCTCGCTTACATTACGACCCGGCGATAGCAATGCTCCAGCTGGAGCAATTGATAGACAAAGACACAGCGTTGATTGGCAGTTCACTGGGTGGCTTTTATGCGACTTATTTGTCGCAACGCCATGGTGTACGCGCTGTGGTCGTCAATCCGGCGGTCAGGCCATTTGAACTATTGCATGACTATCTTGGACCTCAGTATAATCCCTACCAGCAACAGCATTACACGTTGACGCATCAGCATGTTGAAACTCTGCGTCAGCTCTACGTTGAGTCACTGCACTCACCAGAAAATATTTTATTGCTACAACAAAGCGGCGATGAAGTGTTACCCTATCAACAGGCTGTAAATTACTTCAGCGCCAGCCCCAGTCATATTGAGTTTGGCGGGGACCATAGTTTTATTGGTTTTGAGCGGTACTTTGACACCCTTGTCAGGTTTCTCGAAATCACCAACACGAACAAAGAAAGTCAGATCCAATTATGAGTCAGCAGAATTATAATGCCGAAGCCATTGAGGTGTTGAATGGTCTGGAGCCGGTGAAACGCCGGCCTGGCATGTATACCGACACCACACGACCCAATCACCTGGGTCAGGAAGTAATAGACAACAGTGTCGATGAGGCCCTGGCTGGCCATGCCAGCAAGATCGATGTGATCCTGCATGAAGACAATTCGCTCCAGGTGATTGACGACGGGCGCGGCATGCCTGTTGATATTCATCCCGAAGAGGGGATCCCCGGCGTAGAGCTGATCCTGACCAAACTGCACGCTGGTGGTAAATTCTCAAATAAAAACTATCAATTTTCCGGCGGTCTGCACGGGGTGGGGATCTCTGTGGTCAACGCCTTATCAACCCGGGTTGAAATCACGGTTAAGCGGGATGCCCAGGTTTATCAGATGGCATTCGAACATGGCGACAAAGTCGAAGACTTAGAAGTGACTGGCACAGTTGGTAAACGCAATACCGGTACTTCAGTGCAATTCTGGCCAGATCCCAGTTATTTTGATTCCGCCAACTTCTCGCTCAGCAAGCTCAACTATCTGCTCAAAGCAAAAGCCGTGCTGTGCCCGGGTCTGCGTATTCGCTTTATCAACAAGCAAACCAAAGAAACGCAGGAATGGTGTTATGAATCAGGTCTGGAAGATTACTTAAAAGACAGTGCGAAAGGCTATGAAACACTGCCGCAAAGCCCGTTTGTGGGTAGTTTCAGTGGCTCTACAGAAGGCGTTGACTGGGCATTGCACTGGCTGCCTGAGGGTGGCGAGTCGATCACCGAAAGCTATGTAAACCTCATCCCTACCGCGCAGGGGGGTACACATGTCAATGGCCTGCGTCAGGGTCTGCTGGAAGCCATGCGTGAATTTTGTGAATTCCGTAACCTGTTGCCACGTGGCGTGAAGCTGACCCCCGATGATGTATGGGACAAGTGTAGTTATGTGTTGTCGGTCAAAATGCAGGATCCGCAATTTGCCGGTCAGACCAAAGAAAAACTGTCATCGCGTTCTTGCGCCACCTTTGTTTCTGGGATTGTCAAAGATGCTTTCAGCCTGTGGCTGAATGAGCACACCGACACCGCCGAAGCATTGGCTGAGCTGTGTATCAGCAATGCCCAGAAACGTATGCGAGCGGCCAAGAAAGTGGTGCGTAAAAAGGTCACCAGTGGCCCGGCATTACCCGGTAAGCTAACCGATTGCTCAGGTTCAGAAACCGAACGTTCCGAGCTGTTCCTGGTGGAAGGTGATTCCGCGGGGGGCTCTGCCAAACAGGCGCGTGACCGCGAGTTTCAGGCTATCATGCCGTTGCGTGGTAAGATTCTGAATACCTGGGAAGTGGATTCCGGGCAGATTTTGGCCTCGCAGGAAGTCCACGATATCTCTGTGGCGCTGGGGATCGATCCGGACTCTGAAGACTTGTCAGCGCTGCGCTACGGTAAAGTGTGTATTCTGGCCGATGCTGACTCCGACGGACTGCACATTGCTACTTTGTTGTGCGCTTTGTTCGTTAAACACTTTCCTGAGTTGGTGCGTCGTGGTCATGTGTATGTGGCAATGCCTCCTTTGTTCCGAATTGACGTGGGTAAAGAAGTGTTTTACGCGCTGGATGAAGATGAAAAGCGCGGCATATTAGACCGCATTGAAGCTGAGAAAAAGCGCGGCAAAGTAAACGTACAGCGCTTTAAAGGATTGGGTGAAATGAACCCGATGCAGCTGCGTGAAACCACCATGGATCCCAATACCCGCCGTCTGGTGCAACTGACCCTGGATGAACCAGAGGAAACGCTGGAAGTGATGGATATGCTATTGGCTAAGAAGCGTGCCGGCGACAGAAAGACCTGGCTGGAACAACATGGTGATAAGGCAGAAGTGTAAGCTGGCTGCCATGGTGCTACGCCGATGAAGCGTGCCACTAAGTATTAAATTCGGATGATTACGCCAACGCGATAACTCGTGTGCGGTACAACAAACAATAAGGTGTATCATGACAGATCCGCAAACCCTGTCGTTACAGGGGATTGAACAACTGGCGATGGGCCGCTTCACAGAAGACGCCTATCTCAATTACTCCATGTATGTGATCATGGACCGGGCCCTGCCACACATTGGCGACGGCCTCAAGCCAGTACAACGGCGTATTGTGTATGCCATGAGCGAGCTGGGCCTGTCGGCCGCAGCCAAATATAAAAAGTCTGCCCGTACTGTGGGTGACGTGCTGGGTAAATACCACCCGCACGGCGACAGTGCCTGTTACGAAGCCATGGTGCTGATGGCGCAGCCATTCTCCTATCGCTATCCGTTGATCGATGGTCAGGGTAACTGGGGGGCAGCTGACGACCCTAAGTCATTTGCAGCAATGCGTTATACCGAAGCGCGTTTGTCTAAGTTTTCAGAAGTGTTGCTAAAAGAGTTGGGCCAGGGCACGGTTGACTGGATCCCGAACTTTGACGGCACCATGAATGAGCCAATGGTACTGCCTGCACGACTGCCACATATTCTGCTTAATGGTGTGACCGGTATTGCCGTAGGTATGGCCACAGACATTCCACCGCATAACGTGCGCGAGCTGGCTGAAGCCTGCTGTACTTTGCTGGACAAGCCGAAAACCACACTTGAAGAAGTGCTGGAGATGGTGCAGGCGCCGGACTATCCAACTGAAGCCGAGATCATCACACCGAAAGCAGAGATCCAGAAGATTTACACCACCGGACGCGGCTCGATTAAAATGCGTGCGGTGTATGAAGAAGATCAGGGCGAGGTGGTGATCACTGCGCTGCCTCATCAGGTATCCGGTGCCAAGGTACTGGAGCAAATAGCGGCGCAGATGACGGCTAAAAAGCTGCCTATGGTCGCTGATTTACGCGATGAATCGGATCATGAAAATCCAACCCGCATCGTGGTGGTACCACGCTCCAATCGGGTGAAAGTTGAGCCACTGATGGCGCACTTGTTTGCCACCACAGATCTGGAAAAGAACTACCGGGTTAACCTCAACATGATTGGCCTGGACGGTCGTCCTCAGGTTAAAGATTTACGTTCTATTCTGGCCGAGTGGCTGATTTTCCGCCGCGAAACTGTGCGTCGTCGTTTGCAGTATCGCCTCGATAAGGTGCTGGCGCGTTTGCATATTCTCGAAGGTTTAATGATTGCCTTTTTGAATATCGACGAAGTCATTGAAATCATCCGCACCGAAGACAAGCCCAAAGAAGAGCTGATGAGCCGCTTTGGACTGTCGGACAAACAAGCCGAAGCTATCTTAGACTTAAAACTGCGCCACCTGGCGAAGCTTGAAGAAATGAAGATCCGTGGCGAGCAGGATGAACTGAGCGCTGAGCGTGACAAGCTGGAGCAAACGCTGGGCTCAGAGCGAAGAATGTCGACGCTGCTGAAAAAAGAAATTCGCGAAGCCGCCGAATTACACGGTGATGAGCGTCGCTCACCTGTAGTAGAGCGCCTTGAGGCCAAAGCCCTGAGC
This sequence comes from Pseudoalteromonas sp. AWH4_217, assembly GCF_056161105.1. NCBI lineage: Bacteria > Pseudomonadati > Pseudomonadota > Gammaproteobacteria > Alteromonadales > Pseudoalteromonadaceae > Pseudoalteromonas > Pseudoalteromonas sp. AWH4_217. Next base: position 351,426 of record NZ_JBSWYM010000002.1, read on the forward strand.
GAGAAAGACCTGATTCCATCGGAATCGGTTACTGTGGTGCTGTCTGAAAAGGGCTGGGCCCGGGTTGCCAAAGGCCATGACATTGACGCCGAAGGACTCAATTACCGCGCCGGAGACAGCTACAAGGCATCGGCCAAAGGCCGCAGTAATCAGCCTGCGGTGTTCCTCGACAGCTCTGGCCGGGCATTTGCCACCGATGCGCACAGTTTGCCATCGGCACGTAGTCAGGGCGAACCTATGACCGGACGCTTCAACTTGGCCGCGGGCACCAACTTTGAGCATGTGGTCATGGGCGAAGAGCAGTCGCTTTACCTGATGGCCACCGATGGCGGTTACGGCTTTATTGCTGAGTTTAACGACCTGGTCAGTAAAAATAAAAATGGTAAGGCACTCGTCAGCATCCCGAAAGGGGCTGAACTGATGGCACCCATAACAGTGGGAGATGTGGCGACCGACCGGTGTATGGCCATTTCTAACGAAGGCCGGATGCTGATCTTCCCCCTGCGCGATCTGCCAAAACTGGCCAAAGGCAAGGGTAACAAGATCATCTCTATCCCGAGTGCCAAAGTCCAGGCCCGGGAGGAGTTTGTAAAAGTGCTCGCCGCAATCCCCGATGGCTGCGCCGTGACCTTACATGCCGGTAAGCGCAAACTCACACTTAAACCCGGCGACCTGGAACACTATTATGGTGAACGCGGTCGTCGTGGTAACAAGCTGCCCAGAGGCCTGCAACGGGTCGATGGTTTTGAGATTGAGCACAATGGCAATGACGTCGCTGAAGCAGACGACAGCGAACAGCCTTTAGATTAAATTATTTATGAGCAAAGCATATACTCAACATATGGGGATATGCTTTGCTTTGAGTATGTCACCTTGTACTTAACCTGGTACCTCAAGCAACCCGATGAACTACTAAAAAATAATACCATTGTTGCTGAAACCCCCTTCATAGTAATTTCTATAATCTTATGCTTTGTTAACTGTGTTGGCGTAAAAAATAGCCAAGCTCAACCTTTACATTAGATTACAAATCGGATTGATTTTCATACCGAAATAAAATATGCTCCTGCACTTTTTCGCCCTGCTAGAAAATGGAGAGATAAGTGGTCAGGCTTTATACAATTTTGTTGATTGTGTTTTCAGTAAATGTACATGCAGCATTTGAGCAGGCTTACGCACCTGTGGGGGTGGGTAAAAATATCATCTTTATTCCAATCGAACTGAAGCCCGATCTTCCAACTCAGATGTGGTCCTCAAGCACAGATGGTGGATATAAGCTGACATGGTCGAAATCTCAACAGGCCACTTATTACGAAATTATTTATCAATATAAAGACGCGAATGGGCTGATTCAGAGTGAAACACTCAAAGTTACAGGGCTTTTCCACACACTCCACCCCAAAGGTAATTTACATGGAGCAATACAAGTTAGGGCATGTCATAAGTATGGCTGCTCAGCTATGAGCTATATGCGAGCCCAAACCGACAGTCGTCTCATTCTGCAAGCGGTGACCAGTCAGCAATTAAATACCACAACGGCAAAAATTTCATGGAATGCCATCGGGGCAACCAGCATTACAGTGCAAGAAAAAGAGAATAACCGCGTGATCAGAACAACTTATGGGCTTTCACCTGGCTCTGGTTCTGTTCCTGTTTCCATTCGGGAGGGTCAGCATAAGCTGATTACGGTATCAGCGCTTGGGTTTGATGGAACAAGTGTGTCTCGTTCAGTTAATTTAGCGGGTCAATTTGAAGATATTTCTCGTGAAAAAGGAACTAGACACACGCAATACCTTCAACCTTTTTATGAGAAAAACTACTCTATAGTAGAGCGCAGCGTACTAATTACAGGAAACACACTTTATTTTGCTACTCGGGATTTTAAGCTCTATCGATTTGATAAGCAGGATAAAGCCTCTTATCGAAAGGATCCAACCTGGGAGCTTAAAACAGACGGGTTGATAGCTAATAAACCCGTTCTGAATAACGATACACTCTATTACAGCGCCAGCTACACGCCTCGTTTATATGTTAATGGTGTCAAGCAAACACAGGAGTATTCCGGTCAGGCTTGCGCGGTCAATGTTGCGTCTGAACACACTCCTGTAGCTGAATGCAATCATTTGACCACTAATGTGGTTGCAAGCCCTGTTTTAGTTAAACAGCCAGAGCGCACATTCATGAATGCTTACGGTTTGTTCAGCAGCGCCCCAGCAGACAATGTCCAAAGTGGTTTATATGTCTTTGGTAAAGATGGTCAGGTAAAAGTACTCGATCCAGTTGATATCCACCGCGAAATTGATACCCGTACTATCCCTGTGGAAGGACTGAAGCATGGTATTCTGGCCACCCCAGAAGTTTTTCTGGCTCAGGAAGAAAGCGAATCAAATCAGTTCGTTATTAAAAGTGCTAATAAAATTCAAGGTGTTGCTGTTCCCAACAGCAATGAAGCTCCTAGCCAGATTATGCAGTCGGCCAGAGCCTTTATGCAGAGCCTGAGCTTAGATACCGAGCCGCAACCTACTCAAGAGAAAAAACCTATGTCTGTGCTATGGGAAAAGGAGCTTTAATATGAATAGGTTGATTAATAAACACACACTTTTTCTGATTATCATCAGCTTTTTTTCAAGTCATGCTTGGGCCGCAGCAAGTTGCAATAATGATCAAGCTACTGCTTATGTCAATGAATCCAAGTCAATTAGGTTACTGTCAGTCTTTCCTGAGCATGGCTACCCACACTTTGTTGTTTCCGTCTACTTAAATGATGTCCAGCTAAACCCGAGTTATGACGACAAAAAGGCTGGTATAGTCAATCATACTTTTAAATCTTCTGGGAATTATAATCTTAAAACTATTTTTAAAATTAGTTATCCAAGAGGGGCAAGTGAACCGATTCATTGCAGCAAAACAGTAAAAGTAATCGAGAGGCCAACTCCCAGTATTTTGACTAGCAATATTTTACCTCAAGAATCAGATGTAAAAAGTGGAACTGCTTTATCTGTAGACTTTATAGCTAGCAATGCTAACAAAGTGGTGCTGCAAAAAAAGACTGGAAGTGGCGTTTGGGTGGACTTATCCACCTGCAACAAGTCCGAATGTACAGCAACAGGGAAAGCGGAGGGATACACCACCCATTCTATTAAAGGAACGCCCTACTATAATAACCTAGCGGGCGTGCCGAGAACTGTTACTTGGTCCAGCGTAGGCGTAAACACATCTCCAAGTGTTTCTTTGTCTGTCAGCAATAACTTGGTTAATCGTAATGAGCCGACTCAGGTGACTATTACTGCATCAGACCAGGATGATAACCCTGCATTTCATATATCGGATGTTCAATTACAAGGAGTCAACGGCACTTGGGTATCTTATAAAGCACAGTGTTTGCCCAACGAGGGAAATAGCAAGTCAAAATCCGTAAGTTGTTCTTTTACAACTGGTAATTTAAGTAGCAATACGACCTTTAAAGCTCGGGTTAAAGACTCCGGCGGGTGGGTTGAGTCCGACCAGCATGACGTTTCTATCAATATTCCACCAAGTGTAACATCACTGATAGTGAAATCAGGTACAACGGAATCCATTTACTTCCGGGCGGGCAGTGAGATAAGTATTACGACATCTGCACAAGATGCCAATGGCAATTTGGATAATTTGCAAATATGCGTAGCAAAGGGAGTGACGGTTGACACCCAAGTCGCTTGTGGAAGTAGCGCACAATGGGCCAACTGTAATGCAGACAGCTGTACGGCCAAGCAAACATTGAGTGAGCCTGGTCCTTATATCATCTACAGTCGTGTCACAGATACAATGGGGCAGTCCAACGCCAGCTCGCCCCATGTAGTTTATGTGCTGTCCGATTTTGGTATTTATATAGAGCCTGACAGTGTTGCGCAAGAATACATTGTTGATGATCCAAACAATCCGCCAACCATCACCTGGCATGTGGTGGCCAACCAGGTTTATGCTACCGGTAATAAAGTCGCTGGTTTCAGAATTTTGCCGTACGGCAATACATCCCATGCGATTACACCCTCAGTACCCGAACTGGAAAATGGTCCACAAGAAGTGTCTGAAGCGTGTCATACCGGTCAGTGTAGATTTACATTGAAGTGGCAACCTACGTCAGCCTCTTATGGCAGTCCTATTGGCTTTTCATTGCTGGCCATTGATAGTAAAAATGGTACTGTCCAGGCAAGGGATGTGGTGCAAACTATTATTGCAACCCGATTACCGCACAAGCCGCCTGTACCGAATGTTACAGTAAAACTGAATGAGCAAACCAATCAGTACCAGGCCCAAATAGCCGGCCTGGGCAATGCCAGTAAAACAAGTATATTGGTACGGGTAGGTGATGCAGAAGCAACTTACTCCCATAATACAAACACGCTTTGGAATGTACCCGGTACTTCATATACAGACAATGGGAAAGCGCTTACTGTCTGTGTCACCGGTATAGCGGAAGGTGAGAACGGCAACTCATTCGGTGAGCCAGGATGCTCTAGCGTCCTTTATATCGATCACAATGATACGCCTGAATGGCCTGCTTTTGATATGGCCTTAAGCCAGTTTGGCGGGCCTTATACGTTAAATTGGTATCCAAGTACAGATGGTGGTTTAACCAGTTATTACCAATTGTATCGTTGGGCAGGGCATATTGCCGATGAGCCTGCACAACCTGAGCTTGTGCAGACCGGCATTAAAGGCACATCTGTTAGCATTAGCAACATTTTCAAGGGGACTTACACTTATCGCTTATCTGCCTGTAATCTGTTTGATGAATGTACAGATTCCTCCCCTTTTGTGGTTGAACATATAGCACCAATTGTTGCCAGCGCGAGCGTTAATGAGGTTGAACAAAGGCTTGTATTGGGGGGAGCAGGGTTTTCTCTTGATAAAGGCCGCTTGTTTACTCAAATTGAGAATACTTCAGAAACATACGAAATATCAGACAAAGACATCAGCGTCTCCGCTCAGGGGGGAGTGTTAACAGCAAAGCTTTCTGAACGTTTGGTTTCAGGGTACAAAAATAAAGGCTTGATTATCGAGTATCGTAATCAGGTTGAGTGTCCGTCTAACGATGAAAATGACAATTATGTTGGTAAGGTTTTGTGTGTTGACCACCGACTGACTTACAAAGCGCGGGTTGACGACCAGTCGCCAGATACCATCATAGATATGACTGAAAATAACTTCACAGTTAGTGACAGTGGGTATGTCTATGTTGGGGGAACTCAACCAGCAAGCGATCAAGGCAGCGCGCCTTTTTATCAAGTGAAGGGTGCCTCGGAAGATATAACCGGTTTGTATATTTACAAGCAAGGGTCAAATAATACCGGATGGGTATTTTCCACCGATGATACCAATGCTCAAACGGATGACCATGTCGTTGGAAAACCTTTGGTGCTCACAAAAAGTGGAATCGACCATGTTTATTTCGGAGCGCAAAACCACAAGGTTTACAAGTTTACACATAACCCAAAAACACTTGCAGATAATCGTTTTAATTATATCTGGCAGCAGGTTACGGGCGGGGCAAATACGGCCGGATTACAAACTGATGAGATAGGAAATATCTACGTTGGCTCGATGGATCAGCGTTTGTACTCATTATTGCCGGATACGGGCCAGGTTAACTGGCATTATTCATTTGCACCTTCCGGTGGAATTGTTGCTTTATCAGGTGTTGGTCAAGATGGGTTAGCCCTTGTTACTACCCAGGATGGCGAAATGAACTGGATTAATCGCCGCCTAATAGATAAAAATGCCGTAAGCTGGAGTCGCTTGGACGACTATCTGGAAATGGAAAATCCAGGTTGGGCCCCTCCACAGCATTATCTTGAAGCCAATATCATAGGGCACCTGCTGGCTGCTATTCATGACAGATTGCCTAGCCGAAGAGAGATAGCTGCTCTGTCATATGCACACATGCATGGACATTCCCTGGAAGAAGTTATCAATGCTATTTTGAATGCGAGAATTGAGGCGCAAAGTCATGAACCTGATGCACAAGCACTATATGGTGCAGACAATTATGCTTTTGCTAGGGTATTGATTAGCAGGCTGCTAAATCAGGATGTTGAACTCTCTACCGTAGTGCATGAGAAAACGGTCGAGCAATGGGCTGCATTGCTTGACAATGGCACACTGCGCAGAGCCGAACTTGTGTTGTTGCTACAGCAGCCAACTTATTTTAGCTACAGTGATAGTGTGCAGGAATTATTAAACCTGTATTTTGGGTATTGTTTTGGTAGTGCGTGTAACTACAACACCGATACAGATGGTGACGGTATTCCTAACCTTGTCGAGATTGCCAATAATACGAATGTAAATGACCCAAGAGATGGTTTTGAGGCTCCGACTATGCGCCGAGAGGAAATAGAAGGGCTGGAAGCGGGTACTTTGCTATTTTCTCTCCAGAGTCGAGATGAGATTGGTTACTATAAAGTATTTTATCGGGTAAATAATGGACCTTTCAGAACATTAGATGTACCTGTATCGGGGGGAGATTCATACCACTCTACGAGTTGGCAAAAAACCGTGAGTAATGGAGATTACGACTTTTACGCCAAAGCGTGTAAAAAGCAGCAGCTGCCGTTTGAAACTTATGAAGTGTGCAGCAACTCCGGCTCGGATATGATAACGGTCAATGTATCTGAGTATGAAGGTGAAGCAGTACCAAATATAGAGTTAGATACGATACCTGAGCTGGCAGATATTAGCCTTGTAGATTTAAGATCGAATGCTGAGCTAACCCCGACAGTCGGGAGCTTCCGAGTTAGTGAAGCTGGCAGTGCTACTTACTCGTTCCCTGTTGAACTACCACAAGGTATTGCTGGTGTTACACCTTCCGTATCCTTGTCTTATAACTCTCAGGCGGGAGATTCCAGTGTAGCTTTGGGCTGGTCGCTTAATGCAGGCTCATCTATTACACGTTGTCGTCCTACTATGGCTATTGATGGCTATTCTGCGCCGGTCCAGTTTGATGATACGGATAAATACTGCCTTGATGGTCAACGTTTGATTGAAGTGGATAGTATTGACTGGCCACTTAGTGTGACGGGAACTGTGCAAGCTACATATGTACTTGAAAAAGACGCTCAACTTCTAATTGAAAAGCGGATGGTCGATGGTCAGCCATATTTTATTGTATATGGCAAAGACGGCTCCAAAAAGTACTATGGAGGCAGTAGTAAAAACGAAGTCAGAGTGGGCCGGGATAATCAAAGTATGGCAACACTGACCTGGTTATTACACAGTGAATACGACAGCACGCACTCTGAAAAAAGTGTTGTGAAATATACCTACAACGATAGCGATATGAATGGTATTGCACTGGGAGATGGCGAAAAAGTTCTGACTAAAATCAGCTACAGCAATTACAGTGTTGAGTTTGATTATACCGCTCGGGAAGTGCGTGGTCGTTCCTATATGAACTACGGCAGTTTGTCACAACGAGCACGTCTGGACAAAATATCGGTCAATACTACAGGCTCAACGTTTGTAGAATTAAGCCACTACGATATTGCGGGGAACAGCACTCAGCCAAACAGCAGTGGACCACGCCGTCTGGATGCAATCCAACAATGCCGTGGAGATGTATGTAAGCAACCAATCACATTTGACTATAACGATCTTGCAAGCCCGCATTCGTTCGATAATCGCAAGGAACTTTTTGCTGTGGATCATAGTGGTGGTTACAGTGGAAACAAATTGGCCGGTTTTACCTTCCTTGATACTCAGGGTAATGGATATTTGGAGCTTGCGACGCTGGAGCGTAAATTTGACTCCGACCAAGAGTATCAACTCTGTATTTGGAAAGGGCAAACAGTCGATAATGAGTTGAAGCTAGGGTGTACTGACATTAAACGCAGTGACAATGCTGAACAAGTCTCCATGGTTGCTGTGGATGTTGAGGGGGATGGCAGCCAGTCGTTATGGATTAATATCAAGTCTGACTATGAGGAAAATTATCGCAGCTATTACTGGCAAAAGGTTGACTTTGATGGTGATACCTTCATAACCGAGTATCCAGATATCAAAAATCTGAGTGGCAAGTTTATACGTGAAATCAAAGTGGCAGACTTTGATGGTGACGGATATTCAGATATTGCGTACAAAAAGAACAGAGATGATCACAATCTCTATGTGAGTGTGTGGGATCGTCGAACTAAGCTATTCATTGATGAAGTTGCGATTACCACAGGGAATGATAAAGAAGCGAAGGTGACTGAAAAAGGCAGTGACTGGCAGGTGGCTGATATTAACTTTGACGGCTTAGCAGATATAGTTGCGTTAAAGTGTGCGAACGATAGTTGTGAAGATGGCAAGCCTAATAGACTGTACGCGCACTTAAATAATGGCGCAGGTAAATCGTTTACACAAAGCATCATTGCTCCCTGGAACCATTATTTTAAGCAGTTTATGCTTACGGATATTAACAGTGATGGTTTCCTTGATATTTTGCTGCAAAGAGCGGACGGTGAGGGAAGTTTTTTCTGGAATGCTTATCTCTCTATAGCTGCGATTAATGACAGTGGGTCATATACCAAATACAGAGCGGTTGCGTTCAGCTTAGACGGTGAGACAGACACCTCTTTGAGTACAGCATCAGCCGAGTTAAATGAGAACGTGAGTCCGTTTGTGATTGACTCTGATCGCAATGGCATTAATGAGCTTTATTTCAAAGAAGCAGGTCAGGCGAACTATCTCTGGCGCAAGTTTGATTGGGATCCCGAAGCGGAAGTTATAAAACGTTCATCAGTACGCTTTGAAACCTGGGGATTTGACGCTGAGCAAGGCAGTGTCGTTTTCCCAGCAGACTTCGATAACAATGGCGCCGTAGACCTCATTCAGAAGTTGCGTAATACACTTTACGTACACTATGACTATCAACAACCAACTCAGGCAGGCTTGTTGAGAACAATTACTCAGGGGTACGGTAGTAAAACTCAGATCCATTATACTCCCATGAACACTGAAGGGAGTGCTGCGGTTTACAGCAGAACACTGTCTACTTTGCCAGACGAAATGCAAGATATCCTTGAGGATACAAAAGCATTTGCTGATCCAGAGCATAAAGTCATGGATCTGATGAGCAGTATGCCATTGGTATCATCTGTAGAAACAGACAGTCCCATTACTGGCTCGTACGAGAGTGAAGTACTTACTGTAAATTACCACTATTATGACGCCAAAGTACAATTTGGTGGTCGTGGCATGCTGGGATTTGGTGCGATTACTACGACGACCGAGAAAGACCAAATCAAATTTAAAACTACTACGCGTTATCATCAGGCATTTCCATATACAGGTATGCCCAAGGTAACTGAGAAGCGTTTGGGGCCAAAGCTTATTTCACTGTCGGTTAATCAGTATGATTACTTGCAAGATAAGCATGCACGTAGTTACCAGGTATTTGTTCACAAGAGTCGCGAGTGTTCAACACGATTTGACAGTGTGAACATAAACAACCGCTCTCATGCCAGTGCGTATAATCCATCTGGTTACTCTTGTACAAAAACTGTCTCTGATGAGGACGTCTGGGGCAATGTATTCACTAATACTGTTACACAATATGACGTACTTCCAGTTAATGTAAACGCATTTACTTACTACGGTTGGCTCAGTGCCAACACCAAGCTTGCAGCCACAATTACCAGCAATTGCTACGGGCAGGCATGTGACTCCTCGTACAGTGATGCATCTGATTACATTAAACTGGGCCGGTTGACCCAAGTGACCGTTGAGCACTTAGGTTCTGACTCAGATCCTCTTTATATCGAAGACAAAGTAACCAAAAAATCTGAATTTGCCTACTACCAGTCAGGCCCTGAAAAGTTCCTGCTCAAAGAAGAAAAGCTGAACGTTGGTGCAGGCAGTGATCATGAGCTGACGAAATACTACACGTATGATGAGGTTGGTAATATCAAGACCATTACGTCATCAAATAGCGGAAATGAATGTGCAAGCGATGACGCCTTATGTCGGGTCATCACTTACCATTACGATGCAAATATGCACTTCGTTGAGTCAACCAGCAATGACTATTTCACGCCAAGTACAGTGGTAAGCCGTAATGCCTTCGGTCAGCCAACGAAAGTAATCAGTGTTGATGAGGTTATCAGTACTACACTATACGATATATTCGGAACCAAAGTAGGCACTCATTCATCAACGGGGGCCCAAAGTTATTCGTATTTAACTTCGTGCGATAGTGTAGAAGTGCACTGCGCTGTGCAACAAAATACAGTGGTTAATGGTGTATTGGTTGAAAAGCAATATATGGATATCAGTGGCCGGATCTATGCTGTACATAAACGAGGTAAGAAAGACGATCACTGGTTCGTTTCAGAAACTGGCTTTGATCAGCACGGCAGAGTGATTTATCAGAAAGCTCCAGGCCAAAAAGCAGTTGTAACTGAATACGACGTGTTTGATCGGGTTATTTCTGTCAACGATCCAAACTCTGGCACCTCTACTTCACATACTCAGGTTGGCCAGGAAAGTACAGTCACAGTTTCTTTAGATGGTGACTTCAGTTTGGTGGATGTCGATAAAGACAAGGGATTACCCGGTGGAGCGGCACATAGCCAGACAACAGTTAAAGATTTGCTGGGTCGTAACTACAAGGTCATAGATAATGCCGGGAATGAGCTAACCTATGATTATGATGTGTTGGGTAATAATACAACCGTACATTCTTCTGCTGACAATAAGGTTGTGGTAACCAATGGTTATGATGCTCAAGGGAGATTGGAATACAGAGAAACACTGGACAATGGAAAGTGGAGTTACAAGTACAACGCTTTTGGCGAAGTATATGAACAGACTGATGCGCGTGATGTAACTACATACACTGAGTATGACAAATTGGGTCGAAAGATCTCACAGTATCAGGCCTTTGCCAGCAATACGCTGGATGATGAAGAGGTAAAGCTTGAAGGGAGAAGTACCTGGAGTTACTCTGCCGAAGTCGAAGAAGGTAGTAAACCTTCTGAAGTGACACATCAGCTACACTATGTAACTCAGGGAGGGTGGAAGAAAAATTATTACTATGATAAGCAAGGCAGGCTGGCCAGTACACTGACCGATTTGGACAATAATATGTGTTCGGCTAAGGTGGCATTCAATAAAACGACGGCTGATCTGCGCTACACCGATGCCGAGCTGGCAGATGCGGTGCAAAGCTTATGTGTGATCCAGCAAAAGTTTTACGATTCTTATGGCCGAGATACCTATCAGTTTGATGATTATCGCCGTAGTCATAGTAACCATGACTATTCAGAAGCCCGCGGTATTAAGAAGATCTACAACGAATACGGTGTTGTTGTCGCCCTGCAAGAAGCCAGAGATACAGTAAACGGTATAAAGTACTATGAGGTAGACACAGGAGCCGTTAACGAGCGAGGTTTGGTTACCCGCTACCGTAAAGGGTTAGCTGAGATGTCACTGGCATATGATAGTCAGGGTATGATCACAGCAATCGACGCGCGTTATAATCAGGGCCACAGTGAAACCCCCTACCTGCAAGGCGACCGCTATCGTTTTGATAGCTTGGGTAACCTGACCTACCGTAGCGCACTGGGGCTAAGTCAGTCGCAAAAGTTTGGTTATGATAACTTGAACCGTATCACATCCATTAATGGGGTGGAGAAGTACCAATACTGCAATAACGGTAACCTCAAGTTAAAAGATGGCTGGGATCTCGTTTATGGCGACGGGGAGTGTAATGGGCACCGCCTGACGGAGCGAGTTCGGGAAACCACAAGCAGTGGTCCTGGTGGGGATTTTAAACCGTTTTCTGCCGATATGTTAATGACGACATCGACAGCGAATCCGGACTTCTCTCAGCATGAGAAAGAAACCTTTGGATACGATGCGAATGGTAACGAAATATGGATGAAGCAAAGTGGTACCATATACCGTTCTCAAGTTTACAGTGGCCGAAATAAAGTTGTTGAGTTAAAAGGCAATGGAAACAAGCAGGTCACTTTCGCGTATGACGCTAATAATCGTCGTTATATGCGTCAGGACGAAAAACAGACTGTTTACTATGTTGGTGCACTTGAACTGACAACGCGCACGGTCAATTCAGAAAAAGAGCAGTTTATTCGTCGTTACATTGGTAATGAAGCCGTTCAAATTTACTACTCAGGCTCTGGACGTAGCAAATTACAGTGGTTGTTTACCGACCATCAGGGATCTGTGACCGCAGTGACCGACAGCAACTATAAGTTATTGGCACGTTATAGCTACGACGTGTTTGGCAAGCGCATAGAGCATAGCGTCACGGGCACACATCAGGCAGAATTTAAAAACCTGACCTTGTTTAGTACTATTGCTCCCAACATGCGGGCCTATACCGGGCATGAGCCTATCGCATTAGGCCAGGATGACCGTGTTATTCATATGAATGGTCGAGTGTACGACTCAGCTACCGGGCGCTTTATGCAGGCCGATCCCGTGGTGCAGGCGCCGGGCAATCTGCAGAACTACAATGCATATTCTTATGTGCTGAATAATCCGCTGTCATATACCGACCCAAGTGGTTACTTCTTTAAGAAATTACTCAAAGGGGTGATGAAAGCAACGGGCACGTGGCAGTTGTTAAGGGCAATTGCTGACAATCAGTTTATGAGTATGTTTGTGCAAATAGGGTTGGCTTTGATCCCGGGTTGTCAAAGTGGCGTTTGCCATGCAGTATTCAATGCCGCAACAACATTTGCCGTTACCGGAAGCCTCAATGCAGGCCTAAAAGCTGGTGCGATTTCTTACGCGCAATCCACTGCACTGCAAAAAATTGGTGGCAGCAAGACCTGGGGTAAGGCCGGTTCAATAGAAAATATTGCTGCGAATGCACTGGTTGGTGGTGTTGCTTCTGAGCTACAGGGTGGAAAGTTTGGCCATGGATTTTTATCTGCGGGGGTTGCCTCAGCGTTTAAGCCTATGCTGAACGACATTGGTGGCGCACAAAGTGCAAACTCGGCGATAAAAACCGGCAATGTAGCCATGCTTGCTAAGTTCCAGATGCATCGTATTGTTGGAGCAGCAGTGATCGGCGGGACAACATCAGTGATATCTGGCGGTAAATTTGCTAATGGTGCCATCAGCGGTGCGTTTAATCAGGCGTTTAATGGTGAGGTTTCGCTGCAGCATGTTGCGATGGATAGTGCCCAAGCGCAAGTGGATTACATCAGGGAATTGTGGGAAAAAGGCGGTGAAAATAACAAGTTTGAGGCTAAGTTACGCTATGCAACAATGCATGAATTAGTATATGGGGAAGGGAAGCAATATAGTACCAATAAGCTCCAAGGGGTGATGGGTCATATGAATGAAAATCATGCCAATACAAGGCTATTGGAGTTATCCCAAGGTATCAGTAGGCTAAGTATTGACAAGTTAAGCTCCGATGTACATGGGTTTGCTAATATGTATAGCGGTGGTAAACCCTCAACTATTTTAAAAGGAGCTGGTGGTGGTGTTGGCTTTTTTGTTTCTAACTACTTAGCTTTAAATTCTTTAGTAGATCACAATTCAGGTGCTAATGCATTTATGAGTCAATATAATAAGGGTATGCATGATAATTTCACACAATTATTTAATGATGGTAAATTATAATGAAATTTAATTTTTTTCTTGCTTTTTTGCTGCTTTTCACTTGCTGTTTGAATGCATTTGAATCCTCGGTATGTGAAGATGCTTATGTTGATTTAGAATATAATTCAAAAGGGTATAGGGGAGATTTTTTTGCTGGTAAATGTAAATTGGGAGGGGATTATATATATGGGTATGAGTCATTTATATTGAGCTCCCTTTTTTCTCCTGTTTATTTGGAAAGTTTGTATGTTGATACTCTTCTTTTTAAAACGAGAGGAGATAGCTATAAGTTGGTAAATGAAACACTGCAGAGAAAGTATGAAATAAGTGAGAGTGTAGGTTTTAAATATGACCTCTTGGTAAGTTCCATATATGAGCAGGCGAGTGACTCTTTTATAGAAAAAAGCAAAGGCTACCTTTATGAAGGGTGCCTTTTAGTAGAGTCACTCTCTGACGGTGTTGAGTATAGTTTTAATTACTATATGGTTGATTTTATAATCGAATCAAAACCTAAATTCATACCTCGTGATAAAAATTTGGAGTTTAAAGGCCTTGTTAATCACTACAGGATAACAAATTTTAAAAGTAAAAAGACGATAAATAGGGAGGTTTTAGGTGCAGTTTGTAATCAAGATGAAAGTGGCTGGAAAGAACATTTATCAAAATTTGTTGTTAATAAGTGAAAATAAGAGTGTATTAGTAAGTATAGTATTGTAATGACAAACATGGACGCGCCAGTGATGTCAAGCCGAGTAGTCCTGCGGGGTAGCGAGTGTTCGTTATCCCGTTCGTTATTTTACCCGTGTTGCCATGCCTGATGTTTGGTCCAGTCCGCTATGAATGTGTTGCTCTGACATATATCCGGGCTTGACTGGTTATCCTGCGTCCCTAATGAGTTCCGAGTTTGCACACCCTATAATTGATTCACCCATACAGGTTCAATGGCCCTTGTCTGTGCTGAGCTCATCTGACAACCTAAGCCTTGATTCTGAAATGGACACTGCTACACCGGCGTTTGTACGTCACCTAATGAACCATGACTACGAAGGTATGATTGGTCGCTAAAAAGCACAAAATATGTTTAGCGAGATGTGTCAAATTTTAGAAGCTAGATGGGTAGCTTTAAACAGACTGCATAATAGTTAAGGGCTGGCAGAGCGGCCTGCTTTTAGTCAGAGGCCGCCTGTATGCCATGGCGTGAGTTTTAGTTAACCAATGACCGATAACTCTCAATCGCACTGGCTTTTTCTTCACGAATCAGGGCGAGCAGATCCAGTCCGTCCTCCTGCCAGCGAGCAGGGATCGCCATGTCATCAATGCAGAACTGACCTGAATCTTCGTTCACAATGCACAGTTCGTCGTGTATCGCAAAGACCCCATGGTCAAACGGCTTGCCAGGAGCAGCTTGTTTGACATAGAACCTTTCTCTTTGATTCTTAGCTGCTTTTTTCAGTGCTCTGTGATGACAATAGGGGTTATTACCGCGCTTGCCAAAAAACACGTGAGCGGTCCAGTGACAACCCGCTCGACATACAGAGGCAAATTCACAACTGCTGCATTCGCCCCACAGGTGGCGGGTGGCATCTTCGGGTGTGGTGATGTCGTTGATGCGCAGCTCCGGGCTGTTCTGATAGATATCCTGTAGCTTTCGGTCGCGAATATTACCGCCGGTATATTCCGCGCTGGGTAATGATGGGCAGCCCTTGATGCTGCCATCGGCTTCAATGCCTATTGCATTTTGACCTGCGCTACAGCCGCGGGTGAAGGCCCACTTTGCTTCTGATGCGATGGGCTCTTTCAGCAATCGCTCATACGGCCCAAAATAGCCAATGTTATTGCCCATGTGTACTCGTATCCCCTCGCTGTTACCCCGTTTGGACAGGTAGGCGAGCAACGGGAACACATCCAGAAGTTCATAAGGCTGTAGTAAGATATGCGAGTTTTCGACGGCATTACCCATAGGGACCGTGAGCGCCAATTGCCACGCGGAAATACCTGCTTTGAGTAACTCTTCGTACAGGGAAGGGAGTTCGGCAATGGACTCACGATTTACCTGTGAGTTACAGCCGACCGGGATCCCTGCTTCACGCAGGTGGGCAATGGTTTCAAAACACTTCTGCCAGGCGCCTTGTTTGCCTCTGAGTAAGTCATGACTGCGTTCCATCCCGTCAATTGATAAAGAGACCGCCGCAATCCCTGCTTCCTTCATCCGTTTAGCCGTACCGAGAGAAATCCCGTAGCCACCCGTTGTCATGGTTGCCTTCATGCCTTTTTTGGTGATCTCTGCCGCAATTTGTAGCCAGTCGGGGCGCATAAAAGCCTCGCCCCCGATTAGGGTGACTTCTTTAATACCCAGATCTGCCATCTGCGCGACTAAATCCAGTGCTTCACTGGTGGATAATTCATCAACTCTTGCATCGCCCGCTCTCGAACCACAGTGGTTGCAGGCAAGATTGCATTTCAATGTAATTTCCCAGACTGCATAAGTTTGTCTGTATGCAGCATTTATTCGAATATCAGATCTGTTTGTTAAATCAGTCATACTGGCCCCTAATCGTTTGATATTGTGCGTATTACTAAGCAGGCTATTAGTCAGCCAGGCTACATCCGTAGATTTGTACACCCGGACCAACTGCATCTGCACACAACATGTCATGTGCCATGCCTTTGCTCATATAGCTGTTGCTCAGCTTTGAGCCACCTT
The DNA here is from genome assembly GCF_056161105.1 of Pseudoalteromonas sp. AWH4_217. Lineage (NCBI taxonomy): Bacteria > Pseudomonadati > Pseudomonadota > Gammaproteobacteria > Alteromonadales > Pseudoalteromonadaceae > Pseudoalteromonas > Pseudoalteromonas sp. AWH4_217. Next base: position 367,723 of record NZ_JBSWYM010000002.1, read on the forward strand.
CAATCTTTGCTAGTAGCTCTTCTGCTTCGATGACTGCCTTTACGTTTTGTTTAGTTGTTTTCATGGTATTTCCTTGTAATGAGTTATTTATCAATCATATGGTCTGTTGACCTGTCAGTAGCGATAACAGAGCTACTGGTGCACCGAATTAGATATGCAAGCCTGTTCTAATCGGTACGCCATCAATCATGCGAGTTCTCCTGAAGGCTGTCAAAACCAGTGGATAATAAAAATAAATTTTAAAAACAGATATTTAGGTCGTTGTGTTATAAGTGGGATTGAACTCAATAAGGTTTGATAAGTGGATATTGTGGAGGAGCGGAGCTGAAGGTGTGGCTGGTTAACCGCATTGATGGTCAGGCAAGTGATGTGATTGTACTCAAAGAAAATAGAGTAAATATTTTATTGTGCAGGGCGTCATAGCTGGCGGTGATCAAACAAGGAACTATTATGAAACATCTACCGCATATATTAGGACTTGCTGCTCTGGCAGCCACATCATCAGTGAACGCCGCGGCGTTGCCTGACCCCCAGGCGTTGTTGCAACAATATCTTTCAGGCGATTATAACGATGGAGATGCGCCTTTAAAGGCTGCAATGGGCTATTTTCAGCACCATGACCAGGAGTTGAGAGAAGTACTTTTAAATCAATCTCCGGAGTTGGTCGATATACTGGAGAGCGCGAGCTATTGTTATGCCGCAATTGCGACAAAACCCGGCCCAGATTTATTACCTGAGCTTTTTCACTACCAAGATGGACGCTGCCTTCTGGTTCAGGATGAAGTGACGGAGCAGGGGCACTACTACAGTGACAGCCAATGTCGAATCGATATCGACTATAAAACTGAAACGGATATAGATTTTTGTGTGCGTGAATTTGACCACAAAGCGGAAAAATATGGCAGTACCGCTGATTTAAACTCTACCAGTGATGCCTGGATGCCTGGCTACAGTGCCACACTACCTGTTACAACTCGTCCTCAGTCTTTTAGTGAGATCCCACTGCTGCAACGCAGCACCTATAAAAGAGTGCACAATGAACAAGGCATGTGTCATCTTGAAATGCGTGTTTATAAAAACATGGATCAACATAGCGCAACTCCCGTCATGCTCATCCACGGTGGAGGGTGGTTAGCAAGGCTGAAAACGGCACGCTTAATGGAGGCGCAAATTGCCCAGCTGACCGAGGCTGGCTTCGTTGTGTATATGCCTTTTTATCGTCTGGCTCAGGAGCAAGAGGCTGGGCCTGCGTGTAATAATGTGTCGATTGAGGATAGCAAAAACGACATAAGAGATGCTTATTTGTGGGTATTGTTTAACAATTACAAATACACACACAGCTTCAAATCTATTCGTTTATTGGGGCAATCTGCCGGCGGGCATATGGCGGTATGGCTGTCGCAGCAGTTTCCATTTTTAATCAACAAAATTGCGCCTATGTTCCCGGTAGCAGATTTTGCTCATCAGCTGAAGGAATTACAAGATGGCAGCTATCCACACAGCTATATCAAAAATATGCTTGCAATTTTGTCCGGCAAATCGGATTGGCAAGAGCTCAGCGGCAATGAGCCACTGATCGTGAATAACAGCCTGTTGGAATACATAGAGCAATATCCTGGCATCGCCCCTGATATGTTTATCAGTCACGGGATGGCGGATATCATCGTCTCTCCCAGTCAATCGCTGAGGCTTTGTAACGCACTTTCAGGTGATATTTCCGATGGACCCGCTCAGGTTAACACGCTTAATTTTAATCAGCAGTATGCGCAAATCCAGTGTCGCAGCGGCAGCGAGCTACACCTGCTGGAAAATGCGGGGCATCACTTTGATGGCTGCGGGTTAGGTTTATGTGATGTTGGCGGTGAGAAAGGGAGTATTGCCACCAAGGCACTGATGGAAAATATGGTGAACTGGCTGAAATAACCAGGCGCCACTTGTCATTCATTGAGTGTTGTGGGCCTGTCTGGTAACCAGCACAGGCACGCAACGCTTTTTCAGCCGAGTACTACATAGTCAGGCCCTGCTTTATATGTGATAGCAGTGCGGTTACTTTTTTCTGCGGGTACTTTCTGCCCGAATAAAATGCATAGAGAATAAGATCTTCAGGCTCATGGTCTAACGGGATTTTGACCAGTGTGCCCGCTGCGATTTCTGCCTCGCAGGCATGCTCGGGCAAGATGGCAAATCCCAGCCCTTTAAGAGCAGCCGCTTTAGCCATATGGCCACTGTTTACCTTGTAACGTGATGGCAGGTGCAGGGTCTTATTGCCCTTAAAGCGCCAAGGTGCCCCCTGAAGTACAGTGAAACTGGAGATGCAGGGCATTTTGCTGAGCATATCAAGAGAGTCAGGCATGCCCCGGGAAGTAATTAATTCCGGGGAGGCGACAACGCAACTTGGAAAGTGGAGCAGCGTTTTAGCCACCCAGCCCGAGTCTTCCAGTGTGCCGCGGTCAAAGCGCACTATCATGTCAAAGCCTTCGAGCACCCCTTCCGTTGGATTGAGTTGCGTGTCACAGCTGAGTTGTATATCTGGGTGCAGCTGGCAAAAGTGCGTAATGAGCTCTGCCAGAATGGGCAGATCCGGGATAACAATTTTAAGGTGTCCCGACAGCTGACTGCTTTGCTGTGACACTTCGACCAGTGCATCATTCATCGCCAGAGTCAGTGGCTTAAGTGTCTGATAAAGCCGGGTACCAGCAGCAGTGGGACGCATTTTACGGGTTGTGCGCTCCAGTAAGCGGATATTCAGGTGTTGCTCCAGCAAAGCGACATGCCGGCTTACATTAGAAGTGGGTAACTGGCGTTGTTGTGCTGCGCGTTTAAAACTCAGTTGCTCATATACAGCCAGAAAGCTTAGCAGCCACTGAAGATCGCTTCGCTCTATCATGATTCTCTCATTAAATGGGATTAATAAAGTCATACTAGCATGTTTATCCTATCTGATTGCTTTGTAACACTTCATGAAGACATCAATGAATGGAGAAAAGCATGCAAGAAAAACGTCGAATCGCGATTATCGGCGCAGGTATCGCTGGCATGGCATTGGCACTGCTGGTCAAAAAACAAGGGCATCAGGTTATTTTATACGAGCGTACGCAGGCACCAGCTGCGATGGGGGCTGGCGTCACCTTGTGGCCAAATGCATTATTTGTATTGGAGCAAATGGGCCTGACTCAGCAAATCGTTCAGGCTGGCGGCTTACCTGATTCACTATGTCAGTATGACCATCAGGGCTCTGAGATCAGCGCGCTGAGTGTTAAGCAGTTAAACAAATTAAGTGGCTATCTAACGGTGACCATACTGCGTCGTGATTTGATCCGCTTATTGGCTCACGCGTTAACAGCCTTGGGGGGCGTGATCCGGTTTAATACGACCATTTCTTACGAGGAAATAGACGGCCTTAGGAAAGAGTATGACCTGGTAGTTGGAGCGGATGGCAGGATGAATTCGGCGGTACGTCAGTACTTGTATCCTCAACATGTTCAGCCAGTGTATCAGGGCGTGGTAAATGTTATTGGCATAAGTAAGGCTGAGCCAGGGGCGCTGAACAATAGCATTTGTGATTTTCGTCGCCCGGGCGAACGTTTTGGCATTGTACCGGTAAAAAAGAACTTATGTTTCTGGGCTGGTGCCTGGCGTTCAGTAATTGAGAAAAACCGACCTGGAAAATCCTTGTATCATGAGTTAAATCAGCGTTTTAGTTCTTGGGCTGAGCCTGTTCGGTCAGTGCTCAAAGCGGCTGATACTGACGCGATACAGCGTATTTTTGTGCATGATTTGGATACACTGCCATATTGGCACAGAGATAATGTTGTACTCATTGGTGATGCGGCTCATGCATCATTGCCGACCTCGGGGCAGGGGGCCTGTCAGGCACTGGAAGATGCCTGGCACCTGGCTGGACTGATATCAAAATATGATGACCCATCAGTTTTGCTGAGTACATTTTATGAGCGGCGTATTGCCAAGGCAACGGCTGCACAGCACAGTGGCCGGCAACTGGCCAGGCAGATTTTCTTTGCACATCACGAAAGCCCAACAGAGCGCTCGCCACTTTCCGTGGCAAAGCTGAATCAACTGTGGATGCAGGGGTTAGAATCCTAAAAAAGCCGTGGGTATTGCTGTTGATGAAATAGCGTGTTGGTCTCGGTTTTATTGTTGCAGTAACCGCTAGCAGTCGGGTGGATCTCCCTGATCTTCTTTGCGCTTACGTTGTTCCTGCTTTGCTTTGGCGACATTTTTGAACACGGGTGGTGGGATGGGAAACAAAGAGAGTAATGGAAAAATCGCCATCACCAGGTAGGCGGCTTTGGGCATGCCTTTGGCCCACCTAACGATCCTAATCAGGCACCAGAGGCAGGTTACAATCAGTGTGAAGAGCAGCGCCACTCGCATGAGCAGGTCAAATAGGGTGAAACCGTCGGTGTCCATAGTCTTTGTTCCTTCAAGTCAGATAGGATACGAGATAGGGACGTGGCGGCGAAAAATCAAGCAGCTTGTATTACATTGAGATTATTTAAAAAATTTTAATTTTGCATGTTTTTAAGTAGGAATTAATCCATTCTTCGTATTTTATTGTTGATTTTTTGTGTTGTTCAGCGCATGATGTCGTCAGATTGCAAAGATAATAATGGAAGCACTCATCCTAATGGAATAGGAAATCGCATCGTACAATGGACGTGGATGTGTCATTACTTTGTGTTGTATTAGCCTGAATTTGGATGAACCGAACGAGTTTATTACCATGCTAAAAACATCACTTTCTTTGATTGCCCTGGTGGCGTCTTCCGTTTCTTCCGTGAGCTTCGCAAATACCTGTACCGGTCAGCTATATGGCATTAATGCAGGGCGTGGCGATGTGGGGATCTTATTTGGTCTGAATGAGCAAAATAACAGTGCGTTTGCTCAGACCCTGGCAGAATTTAGTGCATCTGCTCTGGCCTACGATGACACCAGCAAGCGAATGTACTATCTCTCCGCCCCGAGGCCTTTTGAATATCAGGTTGACGTGAGTCATCTGAACCTCAGTGCTGAGCAATTAACACACTTACCGATTGAAGGTAAACGCTTTAAATATCTGCGCCTGGCCTACTATGACTTTGCAACTGACACCCATACTGTGGTTGGCAGGAGTGCTCAGGTATTGAGTATGGTCTATGATCCTGAGCGCGATGCGCTGCTTGGTACCGATTTTAAAAAACTCTACGAGATTAACAAAAATACGGGTGAGGCGACGGAGCTGGGTGCACTGGGCTCGCTCAAAGGTAAGTTTCGCGGCGATCTGGTGATCCAAAATGGTAACTGGTACCTGATCACCAGTCGCAGTGTTTATCAGATTGATAAAACCACCTTCCAGGCAACCAAGCTGGCAAATCACAGCCTGACTGCGGCAACCGGGGCTGCGTTGAATCAGGCTGGTGACATAGTGGTCAGCCGCACGCTGATCAATGACTATGGCCACGTTAACCGTTCTAAGCTCTATAAGCTGAATCCACAATCAGGTAATACGTGCTTGCTTGCTACCGTGCCGGTCAGGCTTAACGATTTAGCGGTGAATACGGATCAGCCTGTTGCCTGTTATGCTACGCCAAGCTGTGAGACAGATCCTGAACCGACCTTTACACTGGCGCCGCTCACAGATACTGTGTCTGAAGGTGGGCTGCTGCAGTATCAGGTTACCCTGAGTAACCCTTACTATCAGGATGTGGTACTTGATGTCAGCGTCCTGGATGGCACGACGTCCGCGGATGACTATACGGCGCCGGTTTCCAGTATCACCCTTGGCGCCGGACAAACGAGCGCGACCATAGAAATCCCGACCCTTGATGATGCAACGCACGAAGCCAGTGAGACACTCACTTTACAGCTTGATGGCGCGACAAATACCAGTGGTACAGCCACATTGAGCGGCACAATTGAAGACAATGATCCAGCCTGTGTACCAGATGACTATACGCGCATTCATTATCAGTTTGTCAGCGAAAGTGCGGGTTACAACAACGACTGGGGGATCAGGGTTAATGGCAGTTACGTTAAGTTGCTGGATGAGTACGGTGGTGCAGGTAGCTATGATGTGATTGATGGCGCCAGTTACGACTATGTGTTGTCAATCAATGGCAACCCAAATCAGTTGACTTCCAACTACCGTGTATATGGTGATAAGCAATTCTGGGAAGATCAAAATGACCGCGATTACAACGACTTTGTGTTGAAGGTCTGGACGTCCAGTATTCAAAAAGGCTGTGACTAATAAGTCCGGGACTGCCTCAGGCAGTCCTGGCTAGTTTGTGAGGGACGGTTATTCGCCTTGTATAAAAGCGTGATATTCCGGGCCCAAATGTCTTAGCAATTGCTCACGTCGCTCCTCTGTGTCATTGCCTTGCAAATAGCCTTTGATGGCATACCTTAGCGTCATAGGCTCCTTATCTTGCGGCCCGAGTAAGTAGTTTGCCAATGTTTCATCACTTTGCGAATAGCCCAGTGTTGCCAGGTTTGCAATGCCATCCATCGCTGCTGCGCGAATGCTCAGCTCACGAGATTCATAAGAAGGGCCATGTGTGTGGTCAGAGGAAATTTTTGGCGCGTACGTATAGTCCGGTTTGGAGACGGCAATCTCGTATAGTTTGTTGTTTGCCAACGGGCTGTTTAGTTCACTCAATATGTGAACCGCAGACCAGCGTCGCATCTGGCCCGCAACCGAGAGCTCAGTATTGTCATATATTTTGAACAGCTCAGGGACAACGATATGAGCGTTTGCACGCAGGGCTTCCAGAGAATCCGCATACTGTTGATTGGCATTCTCTCCCATACCAAACAAATTGTTGAGGTGGGCCTCAATCATTTGCTCCAGCCGGGCATTACTGTAATTTATTGCACTGAGCTCAGGTTGTGGGTTCAAATCTTCTGCTTCAGTGATCCGTTCTGCAGGGATAAGGCTGAACAGGTCAAATGGGTAATGTTGAATGTGTGCCCCATCTTCTACGCGGATACTTTTCGCTCTGAACTGACCAATTTGTGGTGTGTTGTTGGGTAATGCTGCCAGGGTTAGCCGCGCAGCTGGTGAAAACCACGCGCCGTCGAAGCGCTTTGAGAGCCTGACTTCGTTTGTGCCCAGATATATCACTGCCAGTGCGCCACTGGCACGGTTCTCAATAACGGGCAGAGTTTCCAGGTCGCCATACACGTAAAGTGTAGTGGGGGTGCGCGTTTTCAGTTCTTGTTGTATGACGATTTTACTGTTTTCACCTGCCGTTAATGCCATCAGGTGAAACACTCCGGGAGTAATATACCAGCTTGAGTTGGGCTCAAGAGTGACACTTTGGTAACTGCCCGGCTGACTAACAAGGGCTTTCTTTTGCGGTGTTTGCGAAGCTGTGACACTGAGCTGGCTTGTGGCTGCACTGATCTGCCAGTTCAACGCTTCAATGTTCATATCCAGTGCTGCCAGAGGTTGCAAGTTGGTACCTGGCTTGGGTGGCTGAGTGTTATATTGCCTGGCATAGAGCTGTGTATTGCCGGGCGGTGCCAGCTCAAAGTTCAGTTCTGTAAACGCCAGTGCATGGCGCACAACATGACCTTCCCCTGATATATCGAACGTTTTATAACTGACTGCGGACCCCGGGACTTTCTTAACATCGCCCGATGGCTGGTGTTCAATTGCACTCAACTGCACTGAGCTGGACAGCTCTAGCGACTCTGAAGCTGTCAGAGGTATGTGTTTAAGCGCGGTGGTATTTAGCCTGAACAGCGCTACAGAGCAGGTAACATCCGTCTGTGTTGTTTCACAGGTTACGGGCTTAAGCGGGTCTGAAGCATCGGCTTTATTGGCGGCGAGTGCAGATACTGGCAGGCCGAGTGCGATGACCACAGACAGAAAATGGGAGTACTTCATACAATAACCTTTCAAAAGCCCCTTTGCAGGGGCTGAGTGTTAAATCGAGCGTTATCTGGGGCCTGTCGCGACACAGATCCACGGAGGAGGACCCATACTGTGTGGATTATGGCGGCATTCAACTTTGGTGGGTTGTTTACCATATTTATTTACAAAGCCAGAGGTTGCTTGCGAACGAACGGTTGACTCAACTCCACCAGCAGCAGTGTAGGTTACTGTTTTTGAAGGCTCCATTGGACGTGTTAAACCAGATGCAGTTGATTTGTTGATGATCTCAGCATCTTTATCTGCATGATATGGCGGCGGCGTGACAAAGCGATGATTGATAGTGTAGTTTGCCTGTTGTTCCGCACTGGCACGCATGGCAGGAGTTGCATCCTTGCCATTTACTGCGAACCACCATAGCCATAAGGCTTCATAGGTGTTCGAGCCATTATAACTCCAGTTGGAATCACAGCTTGAACCACTACAGGCGCCACCAGCGCTACCATGTGCTTTGTCCATGTGTCTGGCTTCGTGCACCAAGGTTGCGGCTCGTCCAATGACATCCTGATCATATAAACCCGGACGGCTGATGCTCATTTCTGACCGTTTTACCCACTCCCAGCTGTAGAATTTTTTCTTCCATTTGAATCTGGCATACACACCTTCATCGCAAATAGAATGGGTGTTGTGAACGTCTTTTTGTGTTTCGTGATAGACCCAGCCTAAAATTGAGTTATCACCTGATTTATCCGCATTATCCAGCAACCAGATGCTGTTGAATAAACGCCCCTTGGGAGACGTGTAATCACATGCGTTACCGGCAAAGCTGCTTTCATTAACCGCGAAATTTGAGCGATAGGTCGAGTACTTGTTGCTGTCACAGGACTTTCGACCAATGGCGGCTTCGAATCGTGCGGTCGCATCATGCTTACTGTGTGAGCGTCCACACATTTCATAGCTGTCACTGCCGTAAGAGAGTGTTGCGACCTGAGCGGTTGCTGTACAGTACCATGGTAGTGGATAACTTTCCGAACGACAGCTGGCACGTACGTTGGAAAGTGGATTACCATTTGCACGTTGCTCAAGCGACGAGATTGCCGCGGCTTTCCCTTGCTCCTGAGTATGACCATAGGCGCTGGCGGAAATTGTTCTGGCAGCGTTTGCGGCAAAGGAGGATGTCGCAATTGCTACCACCAGTAGGGTATATTTCATTCATTTTCCTTATTGATTTTGTAGTGTCACAGAGAACCTGATTAGGGTACATTGTGCGGAATTTAAACACAATGCATTAATCTTTAAATTACATTAATTTTATTCATGTATATAAATGTAATAATTCAACATCAATGTGATAAGGAACTTGTGGCCTGGCTGCGCAGAGCTGGTTAGCTCTGCTCTGGCAAGTGGGCACCTGCAATAGCGAATAAAGCAGGGTAAAGTGGTTTGAGGCTTCTGTTATACGAGCTGCTATACCTAGATGTCGACATTGTTAATGAGCAGCAATAGATCTGTATCACCTATATCTTCACCCAGTTGAGAAAAGAGAGTAGAAACTTGCCCCCTGTGATGAGTCTGATGATTAAAAAAGTGCACAAGCACGCTACTCAGAGGCTTGCTGAAAACAATGCCTTTGGTATTTCGATAGGTCAGGGTGGTGTCTAAATCAGATTCTTGTAGTTCACGAATAAAACATAAAATGTGTTTGTCGAGCCACTGGCGATGTGTAGCCAGGCAAGTCAGGTCTTGAAAAAGGCACTGGTCCAGACTGGTGGGGTCTGGTTGTTCCAACATGGGTTGCAGAGCTCTGGAGCAGGCAGCGTTCAGAGCAAAGCGCTTTAGCCAGATAGTGTCAGCCACCACAAGATGGTTTAAGGTGCCCAGTACCGAGCCAAAAAAGGCCCCCAGGTCCTGTTTTAATGCCTCTTCGCTCAGACGCGCCGCTGCCTGATAGACTTTTTGATTCATCCACCGGTTGTAGTCGGCGAGTAATCCGAACTGAGTAAGTTGGTTCATGGTCGTGTCCTTTCGAGCGTGTTTAGTGGTTGGTTAAAGGCAGTGTAATACTAATACAAGTGGCTGATAAGTATTTATAAATATAAATAAAAAAGACAGGGAAGTGATGAATATATTCATAGATATATCTGAGCATATGCATTTAAGTTGTTGCTTTAATTAACCTGTGGTAATTGTTTTTTTACAATTATAACCCATGGAAAAGACAATGAAGCATAGCCCAAGGAAGCGAAAGCAGGAAATTGTTAGATTCAACCAGCTGGTTCAGCGCTCCATCCGCCAGATGCGCAATGAGCTCGGTTTAAGCCAAAGAGAATTGGCTGCCAAAATGTCGTCATCGGTTGACCAGTCAACGGTCAGCAACTGGGAAAGTGGCAAAACAGATATGACCAGTGCCCAGTTACTGGATATCTTTATGATTTTTGGCAAAGACCTGGTTGCCATGTATTTTAACTTTTTAAGCGATAAGCCACCCGCCAGCCCGGAAAAACAAAACGAAGAAGAGGAGTCGTGAGATGGATTTTTATACAATAGTCAGCTATTCAGGCATCCCGTTTTTACTCTTTGCACTGGTTTTCACTTGGAAATATGAAAGCTCGCGATATTTTTTGCTCTTGATGTTGATCTTGGAAGTAGTCGATGTAGCCCTATACAAGATTAGCTATACCTGGACGACCCACATGTATTTGTACAACATGGTGATATGTATGTTGATTGTTGTGCCTGTTATCTACCGTAGTCGAATTGCACTTTTTATATATCAGGTGACAGGTATTCCTTTCTTCTCGCGCGTTTATAAAAATCATCACTTCTCGATACAAGAGATAGGATTAATATTGTTGCATCTTGTTGACTTTATCCTTTCTGCATTTAATTACCTTGAGGTATGGTTATACAAGTTCTATATGATTGATGGCTGGATAATGAGTAATGACGTGCGCAATTTTATATTGGTTTCCTTGAACTTATTGATGTACTTATGCTTGTTAACTTATGCAGCCAAAACACCAGCCCGTGAGCTTTTCTATAAGGAGCGTGGGGAAAGCTTTGCTATCAAAGCATCTGATTAGTAGTACAAATTGCTTGGCACTACGGTGCCAATGCTTATTAGTAGCGGCCATGTTTAGAAGTCGGGGTTTACTAATGAAAGTAAAGTGTGTATTTGTATTAACAAATTCATCATACTGAGTGCAGCCCCATAGGGGAGCCGGTAAATAGCGAGGAAACATAGAAATGAAAAACATCAGTAAAGAAGGTTTGTTAAAAGTTCAGGGTGGGGTTAATAAGCCCGGTGATCGAGAGCTGCCACTCAGAATACAGCCAATTGAAAAGCCCCCCAAGTCATAACCGTAGCTCCTGCAAAAGAGCTCCAGTGGGCATGGGATTGTACTGCTGAATATTGACAGGTCAGGTCAACTTCAAGGCTGGATGCAGGGTCAATAGCAGCACTTTCCCGGGTTATTCTTTTTGTCTACTACTCATACCTAAAACGCCTGTCACTATACGTCAGGCGTCATTTCAAGTAAGCCAATATATTTGGTTAGCTCGCACGCGTATGCGCTTTTTGTGGTTTGTAAGCGTATAGGGTGCATTTGCTGCAACCACCTGAGCAGGCTAAGCCAGTTTAATGGCCAGACCTACATAGCCTGGCGCCCTCCAGCGGGCCCTAAAGCTTGTTTCAAATTGATGAATTTAATAATTATGGGTTGTGATATTTTTATGTCTTCTTTGTTGTGGTAACTTTAAATAAAAGGAGATTTAATGTTTAAGCCATTGATAAAAAAATGCAACGTCTGTCACTGCGGCCCTGATGCTTTACGGCATCGCAAATGCAAATGAAGCAATGCTATCGGATGCGCCTGCGTGGACAGATCCGGAGCCTTGTCCGGTTGCACCGCTGGAAGCTGCTCAGGGAGAAACGAGTGGGCAAGCATTAAGGCGCAGCCCCGATGCGCTCATGCCTATGCAGCGTAATTGCGACGATTTTAACCCTCCTCCAACCCGAACTCGATTCGACAGTGGCTATACGGTTTATCCAAACCGCAGTTTTGATACAGAGGTGACTCGCTATCGGTATGTCTGTATTCGCTGGCGCTGGGATGACGAGCAACCCGTAGGAGTGGATAAACCGGTACATTACAGCGACGGGCTGGAACTGAGCACCAATAGCATTGTTCCACAAGAGGGCGGATTCAGGATCTGTGAAGAGTATGCCTCACGCCCGTTTACTGAAACCGGTGGCCATATCAGCATTCGCTATGGTAATGACAACCGGCTGAATAAACCCATTGTACTGGTACAGGGCTATAATTTTGATATGAGGGGCTTTACACCCAACCGGGTGCCCAGTGAGCGAGAGGTGTTGGATAATTTTGCTTACAACACCAGGATGTATGAGTCATATTATCGTTCTGTATACGATAATGGCTATGATCTGGTGGTGTTCCGCTATGCCAAGCAGGATGACGGAGTTCGCCACAACGCCAACGCACTGGCTTCAGCACTTAAATCACTGGCGGCGCAGAGCAGTGAAATTCGTCTGGTAGGACATTCTATGGGTGGTGTAGCCGGGCGGCTGGCACTGGGGTATCTGGAAAAAGAAGGCTTTAACCATAAGGTGAAAAACTTTGTGGCTGTAGATGCCCCCTTCAGGGGCGTGCATATGCCGGCAGATGTGATCAGTTTTGCTTATGAGATTGAAAATCAGGCCAATAAAATGAGATGCGGTGTTCGTTATCCTTTCTGTGGTTCCAAGCGCAGTGAGTGCCGCCGCGAGCGGGATCGCCTGCGCTCAATTAAAGACATTTTTACCAGCACAACCTTTAAAGACCTGCATGAGGGCAGCGCGGCAAACAACACCTTACAAAACCATATCCGTAGTCTGGATAACTACTTTGCCAATATGAGCGGCACCCATACTATAGCTGTTAGTTATGGCGCCAGCCATGGTCGTGCAATTCCAGGGGTCTATACCGGCAATCGCTCGCTGGATCTCAAGGTGGATATCCAATGGCACCTGTCAGGTGGCCGACACTCTCGGCTATATAGCAGCGCCCGCTCCGATGATAACGGCAGTTATATTCAGTTCTACTACGATATTTCTCGGGAGATGGATAATGCCGCTTCCTGGGCCATTGGTTATGACAGAGGTATCAGAGATACAGACACAATATCTGGCCGGATGAGTTTTGTGAGTACATCTTCAGCATTTGATGGTTATGCATTTGATCAACGCAAGCACTATGACTCAAACCAAAATATTCATCACGACCACAGGTGGATATTATTTTACCGTTCCGATCTGGGATTAGAACTCAATTAGCCCTTTGGGAGTAACTAATGTTACTCCCCTTCTTTTAAGGAAAAACAATGAAAAAAACACTGGTGATTGCTGCATTTGTGCTTACAGGCTGCGAAAGCAAAGATTCATCGACGATAGAACACGATGAATTTAGTTTTAGTCAAGTTAAACTTACCTTAGAGCGTAATTTTGAAGGTGAAGTCTCTGATTATATCCGTGGAGAAGTGCTTTTGACTCAAAATGGAGAAGAGGTAGCGAAGCTAAGTGGGCAAGATAAGGTGACACTATCCGGCCCTGAATCCATTGTTATCGAGGGTAAAAACACCCTGGAAAGTTCAGGTCGAGTATACTGTTGTCATTTCAGTTGGCTTTCAGAGCCGCAGTCAATCTCCGATACTGAAAGCTGGCAGTTAAATATAAATCGTGGCAGCAAACCGATTGACAGTTATCCTGTTTCATTTCCCCAGTTTGCGACCATAACTTATCCCGCGACTCAGGCTGACTATGATGCTTTTGCATACTCAGGCAGCGATGTTGTAATAAGCTGGGATCCGAATTCGGTCAATCTGCCCGATAGCTTCACTTACAGAATCAAATCACTCAAAGAAGGTGAAAAATGTGACGCAAAACAGGATTCGGTTGTAGATTGGGAAGTTGAAATTGCACCTGATGACTTCCAACCAAATAAGCAACTGACTATACCCGCAAAGTACCTTAGCTTATGTCCATCACCTATCCAGATAGAAGTAGACCTTAGCTATAACGAGACAAAAACGGTGACTAGCACTATCTACAACAAATCAACGCAAATTAACACGTCTTCGCATGTGAGAGTTAGATTAACGGAGCAAGAGTAATCGGCTGAGCCAAAAACGGCCTCACATTTTTCAGAATTTACACCGGCAATCGCTCACTGGATCTCAAGGTGGATATTCAATGGCACCTGTCCAGTGGCCGACACTCCCGGCTATATAGCAGCGCCCGATCCGATGATAACGGCAGCTATATTCAGCTTTATCATCAGATCTCACGGGAAATGGATAAAGCCTCTTCCTGGGCCATTGGCTATGACAGGGGGATCCAGCAAGGTGACTGGACAACAGGACGAATGAGCTTTGTGAGTACGGCATCTGCATTTGATAACTATGTATTCGATACTGAAAGATTTTTTAGGGATAGTGCCCTAGAACATCACGATCACGAACAAATTCTTTTTTCCTTGCGGGATTTAAAACTTGGTGAATAAATAACGGAGAAGCGACCTTTGGTCGCTTTCGTATACGGAGTAATTATGAAAAAAAGCATGGTAGTTTTGGCATTCTTCCTGACAGGCTGTGAAAGTAAAAACTCAGACACTATAGAAAAAGAGTCCATTTCTTTTGACCGAGGGTTTGGCACAGTATCTCAAACAAACCCCTTTGCAGGAAAAGGCAACGAAGATGTACATTCCAACATTTCAATGTTTGGGCAAATTCACCTAACTGCTGAGAACGCATCCTATATCAAACTGGCTGGGCAGGACAAGGTGGTGCTGACAGACCCAACCGGCACACAACATCTACTAGAGAATCTCCAAAAGGCAGTTTAGGCACACCAGAGCAGTGTTGTAGCTTAGGTAGTGATGTAAACGATTGGGAGCTTAATCAAAAAAGTCAATGGCGGGTTGCCATGTATCGTAATGATAACTTAATTGACAAAATATCATTTACCACCCCCGAGACAGTGTCCTTTACTTATCCCGCCAGTTTAGAAGATTATACCAGTTTTGCCTTCACAGGTAGTGATGTGGTGCTGAGCTGGGAGCCTGATTCCGCAACCAATCTGGTTGAAGTCACATACCGCTTTTTTTCAAGGCTGGATGGAGAAGCTGGGTTTTGTGAAGGTGGTAAAGTGTTAGATGTGATACTCCAAGGTGAAGCGATTGAGAAACTTAATGGCGCTCTGGTTATTCCCGCAGAGCAATTAGGCAGATGCCCGAGCCCCGTCGGTATTCAAGCGACTTTCGGATACGCTTACCAAGCTACTCAGGCTGTTATCTCTGACAGATCGGGGGAAGCCCTAGACTTTTCTGTTGATGTCGAACAAATCATTTACTTGAATGAAGCAAAGTAAATAAGAAGTATCAATTAGATCTGACTGTCTGTTGGTAAAACCTTTAGAAATTGGCAGCCATTGTGGCTGCCTCAACAAGGAAACGTAACATCATGACAAAGCCGATACTCTTAAGTATGTTAATACTGACTCTGGCAGGTTGTAGTGGTAAATCTTCTGATGAGATATCAGAGGCCAATTTTACCCTAAGTAATATCGACATAAGTATTTCCGAATGGCGAGGCACTCATCTGAAATCGGAAATAATTGGCGAAGTATGGCTTGCCGATGAAAACACAAAGCGCGCAACTTTGACTGGGAATGACTCTGTGATCTTAGCCGGTCCTGGCGAGATTGAAATCACGGCCCATAACCGGTCAAAAACAACAGGCACAGATTATTGTTGTAACGTGTACTGGGCGTCAGAAAATATATCGGCTTCCGTTGATGGCCAATGGCAACTTAGTATTAACAGGCAATCAAAGCAAATAGATAGTTATCCACTTGAGTTTCCTCAACTTGTAGAGCTAACTTACCCAGCCAGCGAGCAAGACTATGATACGTTCGTCTATTCAGGTAGTGATGTCATCATTACATGGGATCCCAATTCAGCCAGCAATTTAAAAAGTTACTATTTTCAGATCCGTACATTGAAAGAAGGTGAAAAGTGTAACGCTAAACAAACTATGCTACTAAGCAGTGATGTGACCGTTGACCCGGATAATTTTAGAGTCGAAGAACAGCTTATCATCCCAGCTGAGCTGATTGATTTATGCCCATCACCTATCAGTATTGAAGTCGGGTTGAGTAGTGAGAGTGTGAGTGTTCCCGTAAAAAGCACAATATACGGTAAGTCTTTAACCGCTAAGCTCGCTTCTAGCTTGGTTATAACCCTCAGTGAGGTAGGACAGAACCCATGAGTTCACAAATGAGCAGTGTATAACAAAGCATGATGGTTTTGACTCGCTCCTATACTGGTTGCGATATTTAAGCCTCTAAGATCTTAAGGCTAGTTATCATCCTGTAAAAAAACTGCGCTAGCGCAAGCAATTTTTTTTCGACTCAGCTAAAATACTCGGTTATACGTTATTCTCAGCCGTGCTGATTGCTGTGGTGTCTGTAGTGGCACGTTAAAACACAGGTTTGCGCGGTGTTCTTTGCTCAATGACACGGGGTTTGTATGTCTGACAAGTGCTATATCACGGCGCAACAATTACTTGAAGATTCATTTCGACTGGCGGCTCAGGTTTATGAAGACGGCTTTCGTCCCGACTTTATTATCGGTATTTGGCGTGGCGGCGCGCCTATCGGTATTGCGGTTCAGGAGTACTACGATTACAAAGGCATAGAAACAGACCACATTGCGGTGCGCACCTCGTCTTACTATGGTATTGGCAAGCAGTCGAAAGAGATCAAAGTGCATGGTTTGCACTACATTATCGAAAACGCAAATGCAGGTGACTCATTGCTTATTGTGGACGATGTATTTGATTCTGGGCGCAGTATTTATGCGTTACGTGAAAAGCTCGAAGAGCTGATGCGTCTGAACCTGCCAAAAGACATTCGTGTTGCCTGTCCATACTACAAGCCAACCAATAAAAAAGTGCCGATGACGCCGGATTACTTTATCCATGAGTCGGATGAATGGCTGGTCTTCCCCCATGAGCTGTCAGGGTTAACACCAGACGAGCTGATCGCCGGAAAATCAGACTTGGCCAATATCAAAGATTTGTTTACTAAGTAAATCAGGCCGACTAGTTCGCTAAAAAGCCGCGCTGAGTGATATCAGGGCGGCTTTTTTGTGGGCGCAGATCTGTTACACTCGCGCTATTGTGCTTTTTGATATGAATTTAGCTCTCTATGACTACTGCTGCGCCCGATTATCAGGCCATTTTGCAACAGGTTGCACAGCAAGTGCAGCCCTTGTCCCATCAGGGAAAAGTGGCCGATTATATTCCTGCTTTGGCAGAGCAATCTCTGGGACAATTTGCCATCGCCTTGCACACTGCCGACGGGCAGACTTATCGTGCTGGTCACAGCGATAGCCGCTTTACCATTCAGTCTGTCTCCAAGGTGATGACTCTGACGCTCGCCTTACAGCGTTATGGTGATGAGCTTTGGCAGCGGGTAGGTAAAGAACCGTCTGGCACGGCATTTAATTCATTGACTCAGCTTGAGTTTGAAAATGGTATTCCCCGTAACCCTTTTATCAATGCCGGTGCCATTGTTACCTGTGATGCTTTATTCAGCCGCCTGAGTGCGCCAATCCACACTATGCTGGAGAGTTACCGAAGCCACACCGCCAATCCTAAAGTGGGGATCAACAAGGTGGTGGCACAATCAGAGTATGATCACCGCTATCGCAATGCAGCCATGGCGTATTTGATGAAGTCATTTGGCAACTTTGACAACCAGGTTGAAGAGGTGCTGTGGTCGTATTTTAACTTTTGCGCCATTGAGCTGAATGTATGTGAGTTAGCCAGGGCGTTCTCTTACCTTTCAACCGGTGGTGTGTGTCAGCAAAGTGGTCAGCGGGTGTTGAGCACACGTCAGACTCAACAGCTCAATTCTCTGTTGTTTACCAGTGGGTTATATGATGCCGCCGGAGACTTTGCCTATCGGGTAGGCATGCCGGGTAAATCCGGGGTATCGGGCACCATCATTGCGGTCGCTCCCGAGCGCTTTACAGTAGCCGTGTGGTCGCCAGGGTTAGATAAAGTGGGGAATTCTGTGGCCGGGATTGCAGCGCTTGAGAAGCTGGCTGAAAAACTGGGTACCGCGCTGTTTTAACTGTGATGCACAAATAAAAACGGGCACCGCGGCGCCCGTTTTTATTGCTTACTGATCCCAGTAGGTTTGTTCCAGCGAATCTTCTCGCTCTGGCAAACCACGCGACAGGCGCGGCGAATGCTGTACTAATACTTCGTAGCTGGCTCGGTTAGCATATTTGCTGATCTGCGCCAGAGAAGAGTAGGTGATGGCATGCTGCTCATGCTTGGCCGAATTGGGTACGTTGATCTTGTGGTACACATTGGCAGACAGGTCATGCAATACCGCAGCCAGTGCACAATCCCCGGCACCATTGGTATTTTTGATGGTGTCTGGACCACCCATGTAAGGGGCGGTGTGACTGTATGCTTTGATTGGCTTTTCGCAAGCACTGCGACGCATTGCCCGTGAGAATTCATATTGATTGAATTCAGGAATGGCGCCAGGCAGGAGCGGGTATTCGGTTTCGCGTTTCTTCTCATCATCGACGTAACCGGCCATAAACAGGCCTTTTGGCCCGGCTGTACAGATCACTAAATCTACCCAGTCCAGTGCTTTATCGGCGGCCAGCAGTGGATCGTCAAAGCCGGTGATGGCTTCGCCTTCTTCCTCGTTCATGGCAAGAATATCAACGTGTTTTTCAACAAACTCAGCCCACCAGGCGGGATCTTGTTCGATCAAGAACTTAGTGCCGAGCGTGAGTACGACAGGCACCCCTGCATCGTTCGCGTACTTGACAGCTTGCATGGTCGCCTGAGTCATGGTTTCTTCGCCTGAGGTGCGCATCAGATAGGCGCTGATCACTAAGGCTGAGGCGTTCTCAATCAACGACTTGTCAATGGACTCTGGCTTGAGGTGATTCATCATACCTGCGCTGATCGCGAAGGTACGTTCGCCACTGTCGTCAATCAGGGTAAAGCAGCGGCCGATAGGACCGGGCACTGGTTGCAGATAATCAAGATCGACGCGACTGGAAGTGTTACACAAAAACTTGTAGGCATAGCTGCCTATTTGAATGTTTTCGCTCATAACGCCTAATAACACCGAGCGGCTATCTGCCAGCACGGAGTAGTTGTGCATCGTGTTCCCTATGGTGCCGCCAGCAAATTCATAGTCAATCATGTCATCACGTTTCAGGCGGTCATAGAGCGCGTTGGTGACATCATTGTCTATCACTTGAGACATACCGCGTTGCAGCCCAAACTCATCAAGGAAGGCCTGATCGACCTTAGCTTCGATGTCTACTACTATCTGGTCTATACCACAAATGTAGTTGCGTTTAAGTCGGTCGACGACGTGTAACTGGTTAATTATAGGGTCTTTATCTTCGACTGGAAAATAATGTTTATGTCTTCTGCGGCCCGGAAATTTCATGTTTTACCCGTGTGTGTTGAGCTCGTCAAATAAAAAAAGCGGCGAATTATAGCTTAATTTGATGTCAATGAGCCATGGCAATTTGCTAATTTTAGCAATATAACTGTCACAGTGCGCAGTTCGCGACAATACGCTAGAATATCTCTCATTTTGTACCCAGGAGCACACAGGTGGACGAACAACAGCAAGATCTTTATTGGATGCAGCGGGCACTGGAGTATGCCGACAAGGCAGAGCAGGAAAATGAGATCCCGGTTGGTGCCGTAGTGGTGAAAGATGGTGCGCTGGTTGGGGTGGGCTGGAATCGTTCGATCTGTTGTCACGATCCTTCCGCTCATGCCGAGATGTTGGCTATCAGAGATGCCGGTCAGCGCGTCGAAAATTATCGGCTGGTGGATTGCACCCTTTATGTGACATTAGAGCCTTGCCCTATGTGTGCCGGCCTGCTGGTGCATAGTCGTATTAAGCGGGTAGTGTTTGGCGCATCGGATGCGAAAACGGGTGCCGCGGGATCGATTATGAACTTATTGCAGGAACCCAAACTCAATCATCAGGTTGAGGTTACCTCAGGGGTATTAGCAGAGCAATGCGGTGATAAGTTATCGGCGTTCTTTCGACGCCGTCGTAAAGAGATAAAAGCACAGAAAAAGGCCAGACAGGCCGACTTAAACGACAAAGCGGCTCAGGGGTGAGCCGCTCTTTCGTCTGCCGCTATCTGGATTAATGCATAGATACGGCGACGCAGTAAAATTTTACGATGAATGTTGCGGAGCATAATACGGCGACGATTTGGATTCGTGTTGCGCGTGTTACGCTTAAATTGATGAGTACGACGTCTTCTTAGCATCGTAACCTCCATTTTGAGTGAGAGAACAACTACGCGCGACAGCTATATCGTAATAGTGTGTCAGCCTGATGACAGGCGCTGAAATTCACACCGGATACCTAACTGGACGCCTTGCAGATCAGTGAGTGGGTTGCTCTGAGTCTTTATTGACTTGAAGGGCCCCATTGTCATCTAACCAGATCAGGGCGTCGTAGTACCGGCGAATATTATCCACATAAGTTACTGCCACATCGCCGCGCGCATATCCATATTTTGTCTTTCGATAGTAGCGCTTTTTGGTGAGCAGTGGTAGTCGTTTTTTCACCTCGGCCCAGCTCATCGGGTCTGCGCCCTGGCGTTCGGTCAGCTTACGTGCATCATTCACATGACCCCACCCGACGTTATACGCAGCCAGTGCGAACCAGGTTCTGTCTGGTGTACTGATCTGTTTGGGAATACGGTTGATGAGCTTACGCAGATAGCGGGCCCCGCCGCGTATGTTTTGTTCGGGTTTCAGCCTATGAGTTACACCCACCTGTTTGGCGGTACGTTGGGTCAGCATCATGATCCCACGCACGCCTGTGGGAGACTTAGCTCTGGGGTTCCACATGGATTCCTGATAACTCAATGCGGCCAGTAAGCGCCAGTCGAGCTGGTGTTGCTCCGCATATTGGATAAACCAGTCCTGATATTTGGGCAGCGTGTTTTTACTCGCTTCGACAAAAGCCAGGGTGTTGACATAATTAAAGCGTTTGACATGACCAAAGTACTTTTCCTCGAGTGCCGCCAGCTGTGCAGAGTGTTGCATCTTGGCAAAAAACGGCGGCAGTAACGCGAATAATGAATCGTCTTTATCGCGACGCAGCACCCAGGCAACCGGATCGGCCTGAGTGACTGAAAAGGCAATACTGACATTGGGGTGGTAGCGTCGAAACAGTGCCAGAGAGTGCGAATCGACAACGGTATACTGAACGTCACCATCAATGATCCCTTGCAGTAATTCTTCCTGGTCCCGGTCATCGACGCTCTGCCAGCTCAGCTCGGGATATTGCTGCTGTGCAGTTTGTAAAGAGATAACATGGTGGCTGTCGGCCAAAACGGTGACGGGGCCGCTCAACTGAGCAAAGTTACGTGGTCGGGTATTCCCTTGTTTAAAGACTAATTTTTGGCTGATCTCCCGATAGCTGGGGCCAAAACGAAAATGGGCAGCACGCTGCGGATGATAACTGAGTCCGGCCGCTGCAATATCCAGATCGCCGCTTTGCAGGCGTTCAAACAGCTTTTTCAGACTGAAAAAAGGCACCATCTGTAGCTCAACGCCCAGTTCATCGGCAAACTGCTCTGCCAGTTCGTATTCAAATCCCTGTTCACCGCCAATGCCCTGATAAAAGGTGGCGGGCCCAACCAAAGTGCCAATGCGGATCACTTCCTGCGCTTTGATCCGTTGTAACTGAGTGGCAGGCATTTTTTCGCAGCTGCTCAATAACAACAAACAGCACAGTATCAGCACAGAGGAAAGCAAACGCATAAGTGACTTTTGGCTCCTTGGTTAAAAGAGGGTGGCAGAGGGTCCATGCTCGCAATTAACGGCGCTTTTGTGAAGGGGCTTTTTTTCGATAATTGCTAAATTTGAGTTAAATAAGGAGGCCAAATCGACTATAATAGCGGCCCAAAATATCGTTCAATCCTTAACCCCGGATGAAAATACCTATGTTGATCCTACGTGGTGCACCTGCACTTTCTGATTTCAAAGTTCAAAAAATCCTTAAAAGCTGTAACGATGCGCAATTGCCAGTCACTGGCGTGTATGCTGAGTTCATGCATTTTGCTGACCTGACAGCGGAACTTTCTGAGTCTGAACTGGACAAGCTGAGCAAGCTTTTAAAGTACGGCCCGACCATTGCCGAACATGCGCCTGAAGGAACCCTGATTTTAGTTACGCCGCGAATTGGTACTATTTCGCCCTGGGCATCTAAAGCCACAGACATTGCTAACAACTGCGGCCTGGATAAAGTACACCGCGTAGAGCGTGGTATTGCTTACTATGTTGAGGGCGCACTGAGCGCAGCGCAGACAGCTGAGGTCGCTAAGCTATTGCACGACCGCATGACTGAGTCAGTGCACAACACACTGGAAGACGCGGGCCAGTTATTCCGCGTTGAAGAGCCGCGCCCAATGTCATCGGTTGATATTTTAGGTGGTGGCCGTGAAGCGCTTGTTACCGC
Organism: Pseudoalteromonas sp. AWH4_217; assembly: GCF_056161105.1. NCBI lineage: Bacteria > Pseudomonadati > Pseudomonadota > Gammaproteobacteria > Alteromonadales > Pseudoalteromonadaceae > Pseudoalteromonas > Pseudoalteromonas sp. AWH4_217. The sequence goes on from NZ_JBSWYM010000002.1 coordinate 390,198, forward strand.
AAACGTAGAGCAAGGTTTTGCATTAGCGGATGACGAAATTGATTACCTGGTTGAGAACTTCACTAAACTAGGCCGTAACCCGAACGACATCGAATTATTCATGTTCGCACAGGCGAACTCTGAGCACTGTCGTCATAAAATCTTTAACGCTGATTGGACAATCGACGGCGTAGAACAGCCTAAGTCGCTGTTCAAAATGATCAAGAATACTTACGAAACACACCCGGAAAACGTACTGTCTGCTTATAAAGATAACGCAGCAGTCATGAAGGGGTCTAAAGCGGGTCGCTTCTTCCCGAATAAAGACGGTGAGTACAGCTACAATCAAGAGAATATTGAAATCTTGATGAAGGTAGAAACCCACAACCACCCAACGGCGATTGCGCCATTCTCAGGTGCATCAACCGGTTCTGGTGGTGAAATTCGTGACGAAGGCGCAACCGGTCGTGGTTCTAAACCAAAAGCGGGTCTGGTTGGTTTTACTGTATCTAACCTGCGCATTCCGGGCTTTGAGCAGCCGTGGGAAAGCAACTTCGGCAAGCCTGGCCGTATCGTTGATGCACTCGACATCATGATTGACGGTCCTCTGGGTGGCGCGGCGTTTAACAACGAATTTGGTCGTCCAAACCTGCTGGGTTACTTCCGTACTTACGAAGAAAAAGTTAACAGCCACAATGGCGAAGAGGTACGTGGTTACCACAAGCCAATCATGCTTGCAGGTGGTCTGGGTAACATCCGTACTGAACACGTTCAAAAAGGCGAAATCCCAGTTGGTGCCAAGCTAATCGCACTAGGTGGCCCGGCAATGAACATTGGTCTTGGTGGTGGTGCTGCATCATCAATGGCATCGGGCCAGTCTAACGAAGACTTAGACTTTGCGTCTGTACAGCGTGAAAACCCAGAGATGGAGCGTCGTTGTCAGGAAGTTATCGACAAGTGTTGGCAGCTGGGCGACGAAAACCCCATCGCATTTATCCACGATGTGGGCGCGGGCGGTCTTTCAAACGCATTCCCTGAGCTTGTAGACGACGGTGGCCGTGGTGGTAAATTCCAACTACGTAATATCCCGAACGATGAGCCGGGCATGGCACCACACGAGATCTGGTGTAACGAATCACAAGAGCGTTACGTACTTGCAGTAGCGGCAGAAGACTTCGCACGTTTTGAAGAGATCTGTAAGCGTGAGCGCGCACAATACGCAGTAATTGGTGAAGCAACTGAAGAGCGTCACCTAACCGTTGCGGATAGCCACTTTGATAACAACCCTGTAGACCTTCCGCTTGAGGTGCTACTAGGTAAAGCACCTAAGATGCACCGTGACGTTGAGTCGAAGAAAGTTGAAGGCCAAGCACTTAACACTGACAGCATCGATGTTGAAGAAGCGGCTAAGCGTTTACTTCGTCTACCAACGATTGCTGAGAAAACGTTCCTTATCACCATTGGTGACCGTACGGTAACAGGCCTGGTGGCACGTGACCAAATGGTTGGCCCTTGGCAGGTACCAGTAGCAAACTGTGCTGTAACAGCAGCTGCGTTTGACACTTACCACGGTGAAGCAATGTCAATGGGTGAGCGCACACCAGCGGCACTGCTGAACTACGGTGCATCGGCACGTTTAGCAGTAGCAGAAGCGTTAACGAACATTGCTGGCGCAAACATTGGTGGTCTTGAGAACATCAAGCTATCTGCAAACTGGATGGCCGCAGCGGGTCACCCGGGTGAAGATGCAGGTCTTTACGAAGCAGTTAAAGCAGTAGGTGAAGAGTTGTGTCCGGCACTTGGTCTAACGATCCCAGTTGGTAAAGACTCAATGTCAATGAAGACAACATGGCAAGACAACGGTGAAGACAAAGCGGTTACTGCGCCTCTTTCTCTAGTAATCACTGCATTTGGCCGTGTAGAAGACATTCGTAAAACCGTAACCCCTCAGCTTCGCACTGATAAAGGCGATTCAAGCCTGATTTTAGTTGATTTGGGTGCAGGTCAAAACCGTATGGGTGCATCAAGCCTGGCACAGGTTTACAAGCAACTGGGTGACAAGACCCCTGACGTTGATAGCCCTGAGCTGTTAAAAGGCTTCTACAACGCGATGCAGGCACTGGTTGCTGATGAGAAGCTACTGGCTTACCACGACCGTTCAGACGGTGGTTTATTCACAACGGTCGCGGAAATGGCCTTCGCAGGTCGCACAGGTGTGACAGTAAACCTGGATAGCCTGACAGGCTCTGACATCGAAGCGCTTTATAACGAAGAGCTGGGTGCTGTGATCCAGGTTCGAAATTCCGACCTTGCAGCAGTTGAAGCCGTGTTAGCTGATAACGGCCTTGCGGCAATCAGCCACACTATCGGTAGCTTAAACACTGAAGATAAAGTGATCTTCAGCCGTGGCGGCGAAGCAGTACTTGCTAATACCCGTACTGAACTACGTACTATCTGGGCAGAAACGACGTACAAGATGCAGGCACTTCGTGATAACCCTGAGTGTGCTAAGCAAGAATTTGATGCCAAGTTTGACGAAAAAGACCCTGGTCTGAACGTAAAACTGAGCTTCGATTTAAACGAAGACGTAGCAGCACCTTACATTGCAACTGGTGCTAAACCTAAGATGGCAATCTTGCGTGAGCAAGGCGTTAACTCGCACGTTGAAATGGCAGCCGCCTTTAACCGTGCAGGCTTCGCCGCAGTCGACGTACACATGAGCGACATCCTGGAAGGTCGCTTGACGCTAGAGCAGTTCAAAGGCCTTGTAGCCTGTGGTGGCTTCTCGTACGGTGACGTACTGGGCGCGGGTGAAGGTTGGGCTAAGTCAATCCTGTTCAATGATATGGCACGCGACCAGTTCCAAACCTTCTTTGAGCGCCAGGATACGTTCAGCTTAGGTGTGTGTAACGGTTGTCAGATGCTATCAACACTGAAAGAGCTGATCCCGGGCACTGAGCACTGGCCACGTTTTGTAACCAACAAATCAGAGCGTTTTGAAGCACGCTTCAGCCTGGTTGAAGTACAAGAAAGCCCGTCGGTATTCTTCCAGGGCATGGCTGGCTCTCGTATGCCAATCGCAGTCTCACACGGTGAAGGTCATGCTGAGTTTGCCAACGACGCAGCGGTGAAAGCCGCCCTTGAGTCTGGCACAGTAGCCGTTCAGTACGTGGATAACTTTGGTAAGCCAACCACGCAATACCCGAACAACCCGAATGGTTCACCAGAAGGTATTACAGGTATTACGTCAACGGATGGTCGTGCAACAGTCATGATGCCACACCCAGAGCGTGTATTCCGTGCCGTCGCTAACTCTTGGCACCCGGACGAGTGGAAAGAGGACAGCCCGTGGATGCGCATGTTCCGCAACGCACGTAAGAATGTGAGTTAATTGAGAACTCTATAGTAGAAAAAGGTCGCTTCGGTGGCCTTTTTTATTGCTTGAAAAGAGCTAACTCTTGGCAGCGATACCCACGACAAGAGTGGAACGATGACAGCCCGTGGATGCGCATGTTCCGCAACGCACGTAAGAATGTGAGTTAATTGAGAACTCTATAGTAGAAAAAGGTCGCTTCGGTGGCCTTTTTTATTGCTTGAAAAGAGCTAACTCTTGGCAGCGATACCCACGACAAGAGTGGAACGATGACAGCCCGTGGATGCGCATGTTCCGCAACGCACGTAAGAATGTGAGTTAATTGAGAACTCTATAGTAGAAAAAGGTCGCTTCGGTG